>CAZUMF010000205.1:5814-8658 GCA_964621385.1 uncultured Desulfohalobiaceae bacterium | reverse complement strand
AGGATCACGCCCTGGCCGGGAGACGATACATCCGACCTGTGCTTCGTTTCTGCCGGCAACGCGCTGCACAGACAGGGCCAATACATCTCAAACGTCGTCCCTTCCCCTTGAGCGGTCCTCATGACAAAGCAGGCTCCATTGGCCTCCAGGATGCGTTTGACTTGGGCAAGACCAAGACCAGTCCCTTTGTTTTTGGCTTTCGTGGTATAAAACGGATCAAATATTTTGGAGCGAAGCGCTTCAGGAATACCAGTTCCATTATCCGAAATTTCCAGATAAACATAGGAACCTGGTTTGAGGGGAAGATGTCTCGTGCGGCCATGCGATGCAATATCCCGCTGTTCCAGGGTAATGGCAATCCTGCCTGTGTTTTGCTCCAAGGCATCCCTGGCATTCGTGCACAGATTGATGATCACTCTCTGGATATCTACCGGATCCGCCTCGACCTGACTGTATGCATCACGAATATTGAGTTCCAGATCAATGGAAGAGGGTAACGAGGCCCGCAAGAGATTGACTGATTCCTGAACCGAGCAGCTGAAGGTCAGAATTTCCTTTTGGGCCT
Organism: uncultured Desulfohalobiaceae bacterium; assembly: GCA_964621385.1. GTDB lineage: Bacteria > Desulfobacterota > Desulfovibrionia > Desulfovibrionales > Desulfothermaceae > JAABTT01. The sequence continues at coordinate 8,093 of CAZUMF010000205.1, read as the reverse complement.
TTTCCTTCCTGGAAAATGACAATATTTGATCCACCAAATCCTTGCCATTGTCTGAAGCATGAAGAACCTGTTCGAGATCTCTTGCGGCTTGACTGTCGGCAGGGAGATCCTCCAGAGCCAAAAGGGTAAGATTTCGCACCGCCGCCAAAATATTGTTGAAATCATGTGCGATTCCACCGGCAAGGGTTCCGATGGCTTCCAGTTTTTCGCTCTGCCGCAAGGTCTCTTCCAGTTCTTTCCTGGCACAGGCAGTGCCCACCATCTGAGTAAAGAGGTTCAAAAGATCATGATATTCGGCCTGCCAGGCCCCGGTCCGTTGGATGTCCTCAAAGGCGATACAGCCCATTAAACGCTGATCAACATACAAAGGGCATATCAAACAGGATTTGATGCATTTCTTTATGAGAACGGCCTGTTCGGCAACGGCCTCCCTGAGCAGGGCCCCGGCTTCCAGGATCTGGACGCTCTCTCCTTTCAGGAGCTTGTCCCGCAGCCAGGGAAAATCCGCTGTCTCCAGATCGTGAAACATGCCCTGCTGAGAGACGACCCCAGGGGCGCACCATTCATGGGTCTGGCTGAAGGTCCGGGAGCCGGGATGGGAAAAATAGATGCTCACCCGGCTGACTCCGCTCAATCGACCGACATCGGACATCCCGAGTCGGAGCACCTCGTCAAAATCACAGGTATTGATGAACCTGGAGGCCACCGTGACCAGAGTTTTCTGGAAGTCGGACTCCCGCTCCAGGGCCGATGTAGCCTCAACAAAAGGGGTCATGTCCTCGATAAACCCTTCCAGCAGGCAGAGATGTCCCTGGCGATCCGTCACACTCCAGGCGGTGATTTTTCCATGAAAAACACTGGAATCCCGGCGCTGAAAGACGATTTCTTGAATGCAGGAGCTTTTGGCCTGCTTGAGCTGGCCCAGAAATTCAGTACGGTGCTCTGGAGCTGCATACAAAGCCTGGGCCGAATCGCCTATCTCGAAGAGCAAATGCTCCGGAGAATCGTATCCGAACATGATACTCATGGCTGGATTCACCCGGAGAATGTGCCCATCCGTCGTACTTTGAAATATCCCGAGGGTGGCGTCCTCAAAAAAACGTTCAAATTGTTGAAATTGCGCAGCATGATCGCCCCCGAAGGTTTCGGGAATCCTCTTTTGGTAAAGCATACCGCTTTATATACAAATTTCATGCCACTGACTTTACAGAAGCCACTTTACAATAAGTTACTAAAAATATTTATTAAAATTATAAAAACTAGCGTCAATTTATTGACACACCGGCTTCCCCTTACCAGGCTCCATTTCCTCTCTTTTCAAAAAATCAAACAAGACCGAATATATTGAAAATATCAGCCACAATAAAAGAGCTCTGCCAAATTTATGACAGAGCTCCGTAAAATGATGTTCCACCGCGAATGGATTATTTCAAATCAAACCTCCCGTCCGGCCAGGGCCCCCTCGTAAATAGCCTCTTTGATGCTCCTGGGCTGCTTGCTGTCCCCGATATTCAAAACCTCCAACCCTGCATCCCGCAGGGGCGTCTCCAGGCTGTCCACCGGTTTCGCCCCCAGGGCCAGAATCACCAGGGGCACATCCAGGCTTCCCTGATGGTTTTCATTGTTGTAGATGAGCCGCCGGCCGTCGTAGCTCGTGATACAGCACCCGGCGTGGACTCTCACCCCCAATGTTTTCAATTTGTTCAGGATCAGCTTCCGGGTCATGGCCTCGTACTGTTTGCCGATGCGCTCCAGCATCTCCAGAATGTTGACCTGATAACCCTTTTCCGCCAGCTCCAGGGCCACCTCGCAGCCCGTGGGACCGCCGCCGATAACGGCCAGTTCCTGAGGCAAATGAACCTTTCCCTCCAGGATCTCCTGGTACTCGAACACATTGGCTTGGCCTTCGAGAAATCCCGGCCGGATCGGCTGTCCCCCGGTAGCCAGAATCACGATATCCGGCTTCAGATCCAGAACAGTTTCCGGCGTGGCCTGATGATTGAAACGGCAGACCACGCCATGCGTTTCCAATTGATGCTTGTGAAACCGGATGATATTCAAGAGTTCCTTTTTGTAGCCCGGCAGCGCCCCCAGCCTGATCTGGCCGCCCAATTCCGGCCCGGATTCCAAGAGCACCGTGTCATGTCCTCGAAAAGCGGGGGTCCAGGCGGCGTCGGCCCCCCCCCGGTCCCGCCCCGCCCCCCCCACCTTCCTCCGCCCCTTGGAGGGGGTAAAGCTCGGGTCCCGTCCCCCTGTCCGCTCCCGGGTGGCCCGGGAAA
>CAZUMF010000205.1:0-5804 GCA_964621385.1 uncultured Desulfohalobiaceae bacterium | reverse complement strand
CAGCAAGGGGCCGGGCGGCGGGCCCCTCCCCCCCGGCCGGCCCCCCCGCCGACCACCACCACTTTCCTCCGCCTCTGGGAGGGGATAATGCTCAGTTCCTGCTCCCTGGTCAGTTCCGGGTTGACCAGACATTCCACCTGACCTTTTTTAAAAATGGAATTGATGCAGGTATTGCAGGCCACACACCGCCGGATATCGTCAAACCGTTCCTGTCTGGACTTGATCGGCAAATCGGGATCGGCCAGGAGGGCCCGGCCCATACACACCAGATCGGCCTTTTCGTCGCTGAGAATCTCTTCGGCCAGAAACGGACCGTTGATTCGACCGACACACATGACCGGAATGCCCACCGCCTTGCGTATGGCCCAGCCCGAATCCACCAGACATCCGCGCTCCATGAGCATTGGCTGGGAGATCCACTCCGGCGTGGCATCGCAGCCCGCGGAAACCTGAACGACATCAATACCGGCTTTTTCTAAAATTTGTACAATTTCTGTGCTCTGTTCTACGGTCAGGCCGTTTTCAACGAACTCCTGGGCACTGATCTTGAATGAAACCGGAAGGTCGGGACCGACCCGCTTCCTGATTTCCTCGACGATCTCCACGGCAAATCTGGTACGATTGGCCACACTGCCCCCGTACTCGTCCTCCCGGTTGTTGGAATAGGCCGATAAGAACTGATTGACCAGATACCCATGGGCGCCGTGGACTTCAATAAGATCGAAACCCGCGGCCACCGCACGTTCAGCCGCATCGCCGAACAGGGTCACAATGCGCCGGATACCTTGCTGATCAAGGGGCTCCACATCGCCCTTGATCGCAGTGCAGCGAAGATTCGAAGGCGCATAAGGAGGCCTGCCGATCACTTTGGGTGAAACCTGCCGGCCGGCATGATGGATCTGAATCCCGGCGGGAATGCCTTCATCCTGAATGACCCGGGCCACCCGCCTCAGTCCGGTGATATGGGCGTCATCATACAGGCGCATCTGTTGCGGCGAGACCACCCCTTCAGGAGCCACACCCGAAGCCTCCACCATGACCAATCCGGCCCCTCCCCTGGCCCGGCGCCGATAATAGGCCAAGGTCTGATCCGTGGCCTCGCCCTGGTCACTCAAAAAAACACCCATAGGGGGCATGACGATCCTGTTGTCCAATCTGAGCGCTCTGATACTGAAAGGCGAAAACAAGTGTGTGAGCATGGAGTTTCAACCTCGATCTGTTTTGGATTGCTGAATGATCTTCAACAGTGTCACCACACTGTAACAGTAATACGAATTCCTTAGTCCTGTCAAAAACATTTCGTCCCCTCCGGTTTCAAACAGGGGCGCATAAAAATCGGAGCAAACTCCGTTCTTGTGGATTGTGCAAAATTCCTTTAGCATAGTCCCGGATAAGCCGATTGTTCCGCTGCGGGAATCCAACCCGGCGGCATAGTCAGACCACGGGTCCAGCCGGAAATTGCTTTACTTGAAAACGGAGTCTTTTACAATGCATGCACTTGATGCCATTTTTTCACCCGAATCAGTCGCGGTGGTCGGGGCCTCGACCACCCCGGGCAAGGTCGGCCACGACATCTTCAAAAACATTCTCCGGGGGGGCTTCACCGGTGTGCTCTACCCGGTCAATCCCGGAGCCAGATCCATCCTGAGCGTCAAGGCCTATCCGTCCCTGAAAGATATTCCGGACAGCATCGACCTGGTCATCATCATCCTCCCCCCGCGGCAGGCCCTCAAGGCTGTTGAACAATCCGTCCACAAAGGGGTCAAAGGCATCGTTATTGTTTCAGCCGGTTTCCGGGAGGTGGGCGGCGAAGGCCTGGAGGTGGAGAACAGCATTGTCGAACTCTGCCGAGAGGCGGGCATCCGTTTGATCGGCCCCAACTGCCTGGGCGTCATCAATCCGGTTTCCGAGACCCGGCTCAATGCCAGCTTTTCCACCCGCATGCCCGCGGCCGGCAATATCTCCTTTATCTCCCAGAGTGGGGCCTTGTGCACCTCGGTCCTGGACGTGGCCGCAGACCGGGACTTTGGATTTTCCAAGTTCATCTCCATCGGCAACAAAGCCGACGTGGATGAGCTGGATCTTCTGGAGTACCTCCATGAGGACCCGGATACCGACGTGATCATGATGTACATCGAAGAACTCGGGAAGGGGCCGGAATCCATCGAACCCGACAAAAATACCGCGGCCGGGTATAAGCGCCCGCCGATTCTGGCCATCAAATCCGGCCGGACAACGGCCGGAGCCGCAGCCGCCTCCTCGCACACCGGATCCCTGGCCGGCTCGGAAGCGGTATACGACGCCATATTTAAACAATCCGGCATCATCCGGGTGGAATCCATCAACGACCTCTTTGATTTTGCCGGGGTCTTCACCTACAAACAGGAAAGCAGACTCGGAAAGATTTCCCGGAAACTGCCGGCCGGCAACCGGGTGGCCATTGTCACCAACGCCGGAGGACCGGGAATCGTGGCCACGGACATGACCGTCTCCTCCGGCCTGCAGCTGGCCCATTTCAACGAGGAAACCAGGGAGACCCTGGCCAGCCATCTCCCGGCGACCGCCAACCTGAACAATCCAGTGGATATCATCGGGGACGCGGCCCAGGAACGCTACGAAAACGCCCTCCGGGCCGTGGTCAGAGATGAAGGAGTGGACGGCGCTCTGGTCATCCTCACCCCGCAGTCCATGACCAATGTCCTGGCCACCGCCGAAGCCGTGGTCAAAGTGGCCCGGGACACCCCCAAGCCGGTTTTGTGTTGTTTCATGGGGGTGGTGGATGTCTCCCAGGGGGTCAAATACCTCCAGAGACACGGGTATCCCGTGTTCCGCTTTCCGGAGAGTGCGGCCCGGGCCTTCGGCGTACTCTACCGCTATTCCAAATGGCTCAACCGCCAGCAGTTGGCCCAATTCACGCTGCGGCACGACGGACAAACCGACGGCGGCATCATCCAGGACTGCCTGCAGCAGAACAAGACCCGTCTCGGGGAATTGGATGGACTCGACCTGCTCAAATGCTACGGATTCGATGTCCTGCCCACCCGTCTGGCGGGCAATCCAGAAGAGGCGGGCCAAATTGCCGCTGACATGGGATTTCCTGTGGTCCTGAAAGTCGTATCCGAACAGATCCTGCATAAATCCGATGCCGGAGGCGTCCTGGTAGGCATCAACAGCCCGCAGGAGGCTGAAGCGTCCTACCGCAAGATCATGGACAGCGCCCGGGAATACGATCCTGAAGCCGACATCCAAGGCGTGCTCATCCAAAAAATGGCCGAGCCGGGGGAAGAGATCATCCTGGGCATGAACCGCTATCCGATCTTCGGCCCCCTGGTCATGTTCGGATTCGGGGGTATTTTCGTGGAAGTCTTCAAGGATGTTGAGTTCAGGCTGGCCCCGCTGGACCGGAATGAGGCCCGGAGCATGGTCAGGAGAATCAAGGGTTATAAGCTCCTGAAAGGCTTTCGCAACCGGCCCAAGGCCGACGTGGAGACAATTGAGAAACTCCTGGTAAGCCTCTCGGACATGGTGGTCAATCACCCGGAGATCATGGAGATGGACATCAATCCCCTGCTGGTTCACCCCCAGGGTCAGGGGGCGACGGTGGCCGACTGCCGGATAATCTTAAATGATGCAGGCGGGGAATGAACGTCGAACATCGAACGTCGACTGATGAATGGTGAATAAAAAAAAATGAAAGAAAGCAGATTATTGCCCAATGATAAGCAAAATATAATTGGAAGAGCACCCAACTCTTGAAACAATGGGCCCGAGGTCTTCAGGATCGTCTCAGATTTCCGTACTCACCCCGGACAAGGATGTTTTTTTGAGCTCCGCCACCGATCGACAGATCGAGACCTCCCGGACCCCGGAGATTTCCTGGATGCGGGCCACGGTCTGCTGCACCAGGGCCTCGTCCTGGCCGTGAACCATCAGATAGAGGCACCAGGGGTCCCCGTCCGGATGCGATCGATGATAGCAATGGCTCACCGCCTCCAGTTCAGATCCTTTTTCACCCACCCGATCCACCGCCTCCGGCTCCACCCGGGCAATGACCATGGCGTTTGCCGAAAACCCCATGGGCTGGTGCCGGACAGAGGCGGCGAAACGCCGAACCCGTCCCTGTTCGATCAAAGCGGCCATGCGCTCCAGGACCTCCTGCTCGCTCAGGCCCAGGGCCTCGGCCAGAGGCTTGAAGGGCCGGGCTTCCAGTTTCAGGCCTTTCCCGGCGGCGTCAATAAACTCACGATCACTGACCATGGTTCAACACTCTTTGCCTCAGGTGATTTCTCTATATTCTGATTTCCCGAAGACTATTTATACGTTCAGAGCCTGCCGAATCTGGGTTGTATACTGCTTCACCTCATCCAGGCCTTGCAGGAGCATAGTGCAGATTCTGTGTCCATCCAATATCTCGTAATCATGCGCCAGAAGGTTGCGAAAACCGGCAATTCTCGCAAAAGAATACGCAAATTGAGGATCAAGGATACGATGCTCGCCGAGGATGTCAATGGCCTCAGAATAGGTTTGCGGCGGACGCAGTGATTTGTATTTTATAATTAATTCTGCCAAGGCGATGCAAGAGTCAGCCACTAAGTATAGATAATGAAGTAAGGCACCGCGATACAGAGGATCTGTGTCAAAACGCTCGAGGCACTCCCCTTGAATCTTTTGGAGCAATAGGCTGTATTCTTGAATACGGCCAATTTTTTGTTCGATCCTTTCGACAATCATGCAAGTATCCTGGCCCGCTGCTCTTTAAAGTCAATCGCGGCATGGAGAGCTTGTTGCTCAAACACAGCTCGAGCCTCAAAATCAATGTCATACAGCACCTGCCCCTTGGTCAGGATCTCAAAGAGCAGCAGCTCATTTTTACAGGTATTCAAGACCACAACATCGATATCATTGCGTCGGGCCATTCTCGAGAGCCCGGCGTAGAGCAATAATTTGTGATCCAGCTCAATGGCCTCGGCTGGCAGATCAAAATACACCGCCACATCCAGATCGCTCCGAGCATTTTCCAAGGCCGTTCCAGCAGACCCGAAAAGATAGGCAAAGAGGATGCGGGGCACAAAATCAGCCAAACAGTTTTGGATAGCTTCATGCATGAGACCTCCCGGCCTGACATTGAATATTGAAGATTGAAAATAGACTAGTGCAAAATAAAAAAATTGAGATACTTACAAAGTTACGTGCACAATGTTTTACAAAGTTTCGAAATCTAAATATCTTTCACTGTCCACGTGCCAATTTCAAATTTCCAATTTCCAATTTCATATCTCAAACTTCACCCCCAGCTTGAACGATTTCTTCTGGGGGAGCTTTTCGACCCGGGTGAGGCCGGCCTCCCGGGACACCTTGTCGATGATCGCATCCCGTTTGTCTTCATTTTCAGCAATGACCGTGAACCAGAAATTCCATTCAGCATCCCGGAGATAGGCGTGGGTGATCTCCGGAATCGATCCGATGCAGGCCTGCGCCTCCTCCAGGCGATCCGGATCGATCTGGGCCGCCACCAGAACACCGCTCATTCCCCAAGCCGGATAATTGATGATCGGACCGAGCCGCCTCACGATGCCCAAGTCCCACATGCGCCTGAGCCTGGAGAGCATCTCCGCTTCGCTCAATCCGAATTCGCGGCCCAAGACCTGAAACGGCCGTTCAGCCAGCGGGACCTCCGCCTGTATGCGGTTCAAGATCTCCCGGTCCAGCTCATCAAGCGCCTGGTTCATAGACTGCTCTCATTGTGCTCTAGTGACTTATCGGTTCATCTCTGTCACAGAAAACAAGAAAATGTGTTGCTCCGA
>CAZUMF010000204.1:0-8874 GCA_964621385.1 uncultured Desulfohalobiaceae bacterium | reverse complement strand
AGATCCTGCCCAATGCCATGCCTCCCCTGGTGGCGGAGTTCGGGCTGCGCTTCTGCTTCGTGTTTCTCTTCATCGCGGCCCTGAGCTTTCTGGGCCTGGGACTGCAGCCCCCGGCCGCGGACTGGGGGGGCATGGTCCGGGAAAACGCCGGGGCCATCACCTTCGGGATCTACACCCCGCTCCTGCCGGCAGGAGCCATCGCCTTTCTCACGGTGGGGGTCAACCTCATTGTGGACTGGTTTCTGCGCATCGCCAGCGGGCTGAAGGACTGATATTTTTTTTGAGGCAAGCCTCAAAAAAAATATTGGTATTGTGATCTTTTGTTCTCATCGTATGAAACTTCGCTTTTTCTTACTCCGTCACCCCGGCGTAGGCCGGGGTCCAGCTCTTACATTTCAATCTGGATTCCGGCCTACGCCGGAATGACGGAGGCGGTGAACCAATAGTTTCTTTCTCTGATCAAACTGGCAGTTGTAGATTGCAAGATGAATAATATAACAGTTTAATCGTGGTATTGTATTAAATATCAAACAATTATGTGTCAGCCTTGCCGGAGGCAAAGCTGACACCCGAAACGTGACACCTGAAACCTCATAAATCCCCAATCTTAAAAAAAACAGGGACATATGACCAAGCTACTCGAAATCAAGGATCTGTATATTGAAGGCTGGAGTGAAGAACACTGGCAGACCATTGTCAATGGGGTCAGCCTGGAGTTGAACCGTGGCGAGGTCCTGGGACTCATCGGCGAATCCGGGGCCGGCAAGTCCACCATCGGTCTGGCGGCCATGGGCTACACCCGGAACGGCTGCCGTCTGGCCTCGGGTTCCATCAAGCTGGACGGACAGGAACTCTTCGGGGCCTCCTCCCAGTTTCTGCGTTCGATCCGGGGGACCAGGATCGCCTATGTGGCCCAGAGCGCGGCCGCGTCCTTCAATCCCGCCCACCGGGTCATCAAGCAGTATACCGAATCACCGGTGCTCAAGGGTCTGATGAGCCAGAAAGAAGCCGAGCACAAAGCAGTGGAGATCTATGAGCGCCTCTTCCTGCCCACCCCGGAGAAGATCGGCTGGCGCTATCCCCACGAGCTCTCCGGCGGTCAGTTGCAGCGGGCCATGGTGGCCATGTCCATGTCTTGCCAGCCGGACATCATCGTGTTCGACGAACCCACCACGGCCCTGGATGTGACCACCCAGATCGAGGTTCTGGCCTCGATCAAGGAGATCACCGAGAAGATGAACAAGGCCGCCCTGTACATCACCCATGACCTGGCGGTGGTGGCCCAGGTGGCCCACCGGATCATGGTCCTGCGCTACGGGGATACGGTGGAAGTCGGCGAGACCCGCGAGCTGCTCCAAAACCCCAAGGAGCAGTACACCCGTGACCTGTTGTCCGTGCGCACCCTGCGCGAGGAAAAAGTGGAGACCGAAAAGGACAAAATCATACTGGAGATCAAGGATGTGGACGCCACCTACACCGGCCGGGAAAGAGTCCTCAAGGACATCAACGTCAATGTCCGCCGGGGCCGGACCGTGGCCCTGGTCGGCGAGTCCGGCAGCGGCAAGAGCACCCTGGCCAAAGTCATCACCGGTCTTTTGCCGGCCATCAAGGGCAGCATCACTTTTCTGGGGCAGGAACTGCACCCCGAACTCCGGAAACGCAGCAAGGACGATCTCCGGAAGCTGCAGATGATCTACCAGATGCCGGACACGGCCCTCAATCCCAGGCACCGGATCCGGACCGTTCTGGGACGGCCCCTGCAGTTCTACTTTGGAATGAAAGGCAAAGAACTTGAGGACCGGATCAAAGAGCTTCTGGACAAGATCGAACTTGCCCCGGACAAGTACATCGACCGCTTCAGCACGGAACTCTCCGGCGGAGAAAAACAGCGGGTCTGCATCGCCCGAGCTTTGGCCGCGGAGCCGGAACTCATCATCTGCGACGAAGTCACTTCAGCCCTGGACCAGCTGGTGGCCGAAGGCATTCTGGCCCTGCTCCAGGATCTGCAGAACGAGCTCCAGGTGTCCTATCTGTTCATCACCCACGACCTGGCCACGGTCAAGGCCATCTCGGACAAGATCGTGATCATGCTCAACGGCCGGGTTGTGGAACAGGGCGGCAAGCAGGAAATCCTCACCCCGCCCCATCACGAATACACAGACAAACTCCTGGCCTCGGTCCCGGAAATGGACCCGGACTGGCTGGACAACCTGTTGGCTGAACGCGCCTCCACATTCATATAGTCAGCAGCATATTGAAGCAGAAACAACTGGCGGCAATGCAAAAAACAATCAAATTGATGAAAAATAAAGAGGCTGCAGCGTATCATACAGCAGCAGCCTCTTCACACCTATGCAATTTACCGTAAATTATCTTTTTTTCGATCGAAAAAAAGCGCCTAATCCTTTATTGGCAGGCTTGGAATACGCTGTCGCCCCCAAACCACAATCACAAGAACTTGCATTTTTTCTGCAGAAAGGGCACTTGTTCGTATTGAACGAAGTACGGCTATAAAGTACAGGATACACTCCGTTGATGTAATCAAAGTCGATCATGGCACTTCCCTCATGTTGCTAAAAATTTCAAAACCCCCAACTCGCCAACAGGAGAGGTAAGGCTTCAAAAAGTAATTGTCAATAAAAATTTCTTTAAAAAAAATATTTTTTTATCCATACAAATCAAACGATTAAATGCACTTCCATCGCATAAAAAGGACACCGCCATGAAAACCCGCCTTCATTTGCTTATTGTGACCCTTTTCTGGAGTCTTGTCATCGCCGGGAATCTTTTTGCTGAGACCGTTGTCAAGAGCACCATCCAGGATCAGGTGGCGGTTCAGTTGACGGTCTATAATCAAAATCTCGGTCTGGTGAAAGACACCCGCTCTCTGCCCCTGGAAGCCGGCCAGGGGGAGCTCCGGTTTATGGATGTGGCGGCCCATATTCTGCCTGCCTCAGTTCAGGTGAACGCCTTGAACAGGGAGAGTCGTTTCACGGTCCTGGAGCAGAATTATGAATACGACTTGATGAATGCGGACAAACTCCTGGATAAATATGTCGGCAAGACAATCAAAATAATGGACTGGAACAAATTTCAGGACCGAAAGGAAGTGGTTGAGGCGGAACTCTTGAGCAACAACCAGGGACAGGTGTATCGGATCGCTGATGAGATCTACCTCGGCCATCCCGGCTACAAGATTCTGCCCAAGGTTCCGGACAATCTCATTTCCAAACCGACCCTGACCTGGCTTTACAGCAATCAGGACTCCTGCCGGCAGAAGCTGGAGGTTTCCTATCTGACCGAAAAAATCAGCTGGAAGGCGGATTATGTCCTGAGCCTGAATGCGGATGACTCTCTCGGAAAACTCTCGGGCTGGGTGACCCTGGACAACCAGAGCGGCGGGACCTACACCGAGGCCGAACTCAAGCTTGTGGCCGGGGATATTCATAGGGTTCAGCCGGAAAAAGGGCAGCGGGAGCGGCTCATGAAATCCATGCAGGCCGCCCGCGCACCGCAGTTCGAGGAAGAATCATTTTTTGAGTATCATCTCTATGACCTGCAGCGCAAAACCACGGTCAAGAACCGGCAGACCAAACAGATCAGCCTGCTCACAGCCGAAAATATCGCCTTGCACAAAGAATTCCTTGTGACCGGCAACAAAAATGCATTTGTGCACAAAAGAAGCAGCCGACAGCACCGGGAGCCGGTGAAGGTCTTCATCGGCTTTGTGAACTCCCGGGACAACGATCTGGGGATGCCTCTGCCGAAAGGTCTTGTCCGCCTCTATAAGGAGGATTCCATGCAGAGCCTCCAATTCATCGGCGAAGACACCCTTGATCACACCCCGAAGAATGAGCGGATCAGACTCTTGATCGGAGAGGCCTTTGATCTCGTGGCAGAACGCCTGCAGACCAAGTATCGCCAAATCAGCTCCCGGCTCCACGAATCAGCCTGGGAGGTCCGTCTCAGAAACCGCAAACAGAAACCGGTCACGATCTCGGTGATCGAACCCATGACAGGAAACTGGCAGGTGCTCGAAGCCAGCCATCCCTATACGCAACAGGACGCCTTCACCCTCAAATTCTCGGTCAAAGTCGAGCCGGAAGAAGAGGTGAAGATCCGCTACAAGCTCAGGATCGGGTTGTAAGGATCAGATTCCGTAACGTCGTTGTAATATGTCCACACGCGGCCAAAAAATCGCTGTCTTTTTCACCGGGGGGACCATCACCATGCTCCCCAAACCGGGCGTGGCCGGAGTGGTTCCGGATGATGAGGCCCAGAAGCTCCTGGATGTCCTGGCCCCGCAGCACGAAAACGTCTGCATCGAACCTGTGAACTGGGGCAACCGCCCGAGCCCGCACATGAATCCGGAACTCATGTTTCAACTGGCCCGGGACATCGAAGCCTGTCTGTCGGAACCGGACATGATCGGCGCGGTGGTTCTGCATGGAACGGATCTGCTGGTGGAATCGGCTTTTCTGGCCGATCTCTGTCTGGAGACCGGCAAACCCGTAATCTACACCGGTTCCATGCGGTTTTACAGCGAACTTGGCTACGACGGCATCCGCAATCTCCTGGGGGGCATCAAGGCCTGCCTGCTGCCCATCCCTGAAGAAATGGGCGTGGTCCTGCTCATGACCGACCGACTCTTTGCCGCCCGGGAGGTGATCAAGGTCAACTCTTTGAATATCGACGCCTTCGAGGCTCCGGGGAGCGGGCCGGTGGGATACGTGGCCGGGGACAACCTGCTGTTGACCCGGCATCCCCAGAAGCGCCTGCGGCCGTTTCAGGCCCGGGCCATCAATTCCCGGGTGCCCGTGATCGCCTGTTATCCGGGCATGGATTCAGGAATCATCCACAGGCTGCCCCCTGAGAATCTGGCCGGTCTGGTGGTGGAAGGTTTCGGAGCCGGCAATATACCGCCTGATCTGGTCGAGCCTCTGGAGCAGCTGGTGAAGGACCGCATTCCGGTCGTCCTGGCCACCCGCTGCATCGACGGCGGGGTCTGGCCTTTGTACGGCTATCCCGGTGGCGGGGCCGATCTGGCGGCCAGAGGGATCATTCCGGCGGGACGCCTCACAGCCCTGAAGGCCCAGATCCAGCTCATGGCCTGCCTTGGCTCGGACATGGACATTGCCGCCATCCGCCGCGCCTTCCAGGCCGCCTGCCACTGAACCGGCTCCAACAGGACCTTCGACGCCTAAAGCATAACTACAGACTTCGTACCTACATTACGTCTTTGAACCTTAACAGTTCAAAATAATTGATAATATTTGAAATATTCTTAAAATTGGACATTCTTTTGGTTTCTGGTGTCAGGTTTCTGGTGTCAGGGAAAGAAAGATAAAGCTATATCAAGGTGTTAATTTCTGACACCCGACACCTGAAACCTGAAAAAGAAGCAAGTAAAACCACAAAATGTCAAAAAAATATTTCAAATATACGCGTACTGTAAAGAGCTCTGAACTATTTTCTTTAGTTCAATTCTTTACACTAAGCCTTACCAGTTCCCGGCATGGCCTGCGCAATCCAGGACCTTTCGTATTGTTGCGGCCATTGTCGAGGCATCAGCCGGCTTCATCAAAAACCCGTCAATATTGCGGTTGTCGCTCTGCACATTGATCTTTTCACTGAAGCCGGTGCAGAGGATCACCGGGATCCCGGGTCGGAGTTCCTTCACCGACGCAGCCAGTTTGTCACCGGTCATTTTGGGCATGGTCATATCCGTAATCAGGAGATCAAACCCCTCCGGAGAGGCGCGAAAGGTTTCCAGGGCCTCCAGGCTGTCGGTATGGGCCGTGACCCGGTAACCCAAGCGTCCCAGAGAGAACTCCTGCATTTTCGCAATCGAGGCTTCATCGTCCACAAACAGAATCCGCTCGCTGCCGCCGGGCATCGGCCCGGCCGGCGCATCCTGAAGTGCTGGCGCCGCCTCCTCCCGAAGAGGCAGATAGACATGAAAGGCGGAACCCTGACCAGGCTCGCTGTCCACCCTGAGATGTCCGGCATGGGATTTGACAATGCCCTGGACCACGGAGAGCCCGAGTCCGGTGCCCGTGCCTTTTTCCTTGGTCGTAAAATAGGGCTCGAAGATTTTGTCCAGCAGGGATTTGGGAATGCCCTTGCCGGTATCACTGACCACCAGGCGGGCATAGCGCCCCGGTCCAAGGTCCGGCTGGGTCCGGTCGCTTTCGGCATCCACGTGCACCTCGTCCAGACTGACCGTCAGAACGCCTTCCTGATCAACCATGGCCTGCATGGCGTTGGTGGCCAGGTTCATGATGACCTGATGCAACTGGGTGGGGTTCATGAAAACAGCGAGGGGGCTGGAAGGGATTGTCTCCCTGAACTCGATGGAAGTGGGCATGGTGGACCGGAGCATTTTCAAGGCTTCCTTGACCAGGGGATTGATCAGCAGCACCTGCATCTGCTGATCTTCATGCCGGCTGATGGCCAGAATCTGTCCCACAAGGTCCTTGGCCCGGTTGCCTGCAGCCAGGACCTCGGTTAACGACTCATGCATGAAGTCTCCCTTAATGGTCTGGGAGAGGGCGATATCCGTATACCCGATCACCGCGGAAAGAATATTGTTGAAATCGTGGGCAATGCCTCCAGCCAGGGTGCCCAAGGCCTCCATTTTTTGGGATTGGTGCAGCTGGTTTTGGAGTCGCCTGCGTTCAGAGATGTCCCGGGCAATCCCGAAAACCACCTGTTGCTGTCCCAGCTGAAACGGGCAGGTCCTGATTTCGACGCTCACCGCCTTTCCCTCGGCATTGGTCAGGGTGAGCTGGTCCGGCCCGGTGGACTCGCCGCGTCTGTTGCGTTCCAGAAGGGCCAGAGCCATGGGCTGTTCAGCTTCGGGGAGGACGTTCAGACCCTGGAAGGTCTTCCCGATAAAGGCCTCGCGCTGAACCGCCATAAGGGTTTCCGCGGCCTTGTTGCCGTCCAGGAAGACCCCCTGTAAATCCTGAAGATACAGGGCATCCGGGGCCATTTCGAACAGGGTCCTGAACTTGGTTTCACTCTGGTGGAGCTGCTCTTCTGTTTTCTTGCGCTGGGTTATTTCCTCGGACAGGTGTCGATTGGCCGCTGTGATTTCCCGGGTCTGGCGCAGGACGGTGGCCACCATGCGGATCAGATGGTCCTGCAGCGTGCCGGATGCCAGGACCAGAGCCCCGCCAAGCAGGGCAAACACCGCGGCTGCGGTGAACCAGGACACCAAACTGCCCGTCGTGGCCGGCATGGCAGGTTCCACGTCCAGCACCCCCAAAACAAAGCAGCACCCGATAACGATCAAAGCGGCCAGGCAGATGCCGGCCGCGATCAGACCGCTGCGCAGCCCCAGCAGCACAGTGGCCAGCACGGAAATCGTCACATAGAGTTCAACCCCTGCCCCGGCAAATGAAAAATGGATCAGGTTGAAGCAGGCCACCAGAAACAGGCAGCCCAGCATCACGCCGCTGCAAAGGGCAAAGGGGAGGCGGTTAAAGAGAAAGGTCACCGTCAGGAAGAGAAGATAGAGCCCTGCATAGAGCATTGCCCCTGAGGCCTGCCCGAGTTCATAGGCTTCGAACCCTGCCACAACCAGGGCGGGAAGGCCCAGCACGGACAGGACAATGAGCATCCCCCGCAGCAGACCGCCGGGGATGGAGATGAGGTCGTCGGCCAGCTCTTCAGTGGATGGATGCGAAATGCTGAGCAGCGGCATGGGTTCGTCTCAGAAGTCCTGGAAATCGTTTTCATCCAGGGGGATCATCGTGTCTGGAGCCTGGCTCGAAGACTGCTGAGACCCTTGAGAGGCGCTGTTTTTCTGCCTCGGGGCTCTCGCCTGCTGTCTTTTGCCGCTTGATTGGCTCCGGCTGTGCTGAGGCGCTTTCGTCTTCCCGGCCTGTTTTCCCCCTGCTGAATCTCCGTTCTGCGATCCGCCCACCACAGCCATGAGCGCAGCCACCATACTGTTCAACTCCTGGGCCTGGGCCGAAAGCTCTTCGGTGGCGCTGGGCGATTCCTCGGAGTCGGCCGGCTTGGAGACCGTTTTGGGATTCCTGCTCCAGGCCGTCTCTGGCCACGGCCGTGGCCTCCTCCCTAAAAGACTGAAATTTGTAGAGCGCGAGTCCGCTCAGGATGATCACCGGGATAAGCACCAGGGCCACGCACAAGGAAATGAGCTTGACCTTTAAGGAGAGATTGCGAAACATATCGGTTCGCCTTGCAATTGACTTTGGCAGTTTTTCCCACACATAAACATTGTAAAATGTTGTTTACCAAAAATTATGCCACAAGTCCAATCACGTTTTACTGACACACATTCCACGCATGCCCCGACCGGGCCGAAGCGGTTCATGCCCTGTGATAATCATCCAAAGTCACCATTTTGACACTTACCTCGCAAACCAACCATCCAGGTGTATTGAAATCCCCTTCCAGCTCCGGACTATATGCTTGAAGAAGCGTGAAGTTCAGGGGATTGTCGTTCAGATAGCGAAAACGAACTGTCAGAATCATGACAAAATTCTTCAGCCTGCGAACCGGTCATCAGGTCTGCATGGTCAGGCCCGTCATGACAGTCCACGCGATTCGATGATCAAGCGCGCTGTGGAGATCGTGCACCAAGACCGGCCGGTCTCGGATTCAGGTTCGGTCCTCCCCCATTTCCTAAAAGGCTTTTGGGGAGAGGATGCGCATGGAGCAGATGTTCTTCATCCGGTCAACACAAGAGAAATCCGCCCTCCGTATGCTGCCAACCGATATGCATCCGAAGGGCGGAAACCAAGGAGACTCACACTGAAAAAAAAAATGGGAAATTGGGGCTGTCGACCTCACCCGTCATTGCTCGCCCAGTTAAATGCCGCTTTACGGCACTGGCCTTTGGCC
>CAZUMF010000203.1:0-8929 GCA_964621385.1 uncultured Desulfohalobiaceae bacterium | reverse complement strand
GTGCAACCTTGCCAAGGTTGAAGTCGCGGGTTCAAATCCCGTTTCCCGCTCCAGACCAATCAAAAGCCAAACCCAGGTTTGGCTTTTTTTGTGCACACCCAGGGTACTCAGACATGCAATCGCCATACGCCTCCGGGCCTTTGTTTGCAGGAATGGACTTGCCAGGTCTGCTCGAACAGGCACAGTCCAAATACCGGGTCCGCTTTGAACCAGTCAAAGTCGGGGACGCGTCCCTCGATGTTTTGCAAATCGCCAACATGGAGGAGTACCTGGACCAGATGGCGGCCGGCCTTGATGCGGAGACACCGCTTGAACTCCCTTTCTGGGCCAGGATCTGGCCCACCTCGATCCTGCTCAGTTTTTTTGTACAGAGGATTCACGCCGCTGATACCGCTCACCTCCTGGAAATCGGGGCCGGCATTGGACTCTGCGGTCTGTTTGCCGCCAAGCAGGGCATCCGCACGACGCTCTCCGATATCAACGAAGACGCCCTGCTTTTTTCCCAAATCAACATCCTGCAAAACGATCTTCAGAACTTGGCGGACGTGCACAGGATCGATTTTACGCAGGACCGGCTGTCCCGGCGCTATGACATGATACTCGGCTCCGAAGTCCTGTACCAGGAAGCGAGCTATCGCCCCTTGAGCAAGTTTCTCAAGCACCATCTCCGCGCCCACAAAGACAGCGAAATCATTCTGGCCAAAAGCTACCGCCTCAAGGCCAAGCCGTTTTTCAAGGCAGCGGAAAAGGAGTTCAGCATCCAGGAGCGGGTCATTGGCTATAAGGAGCAGCAGGACCAGGCATCCCCGGAGAACGAAAGGCATCTGAGTCACATCTATCGCTTACGCCCCAGAAAACGTGAGAATGGGGAACACCGATGCAGCTGAAAGCCTGCCCCAAGCAGTATACAGCCGATCAGGACAAGGCCGTGCCGCCAGAGGCGACCATCCGCAGGGTCAAACAGGCCTTGAAGGCCTTCGGGGCCGGCATCCTCAAACAGACCAGGCGCATCGACACCGGTCGGCTGGGCATCCCGGTCTACCTCTCCCTGTGCGGTTCCAAAGCCGCGGAGATCATGCCCTCCCGAAAGCAGATGGGCAAAGGGGCCTCGCCTGAACAGGCCGAAGCATCCGCACTCATGGAACTCGTGGAACGTTTCAGCCTGTTTTCCTATTTCGGCACACGTCAGTCCACTGAAGCCCTGACCTGGTCTGAAGCCGAACAGCAATTTGGATCAAGCCTTCTGCCTGTCTCTGAGATCCTGCACTCCACGCATGAAGAGCTGAAACCGGACCAGGCCACGGCCATTTTGGATCTGGTACCCTGGCAATTCTGTCCCGCCCTCCGGGTCGGGGACGGGCAAGAACGGCATATTCCCCTGAACTGGTTCAAGTTGCTGAACGAATACAATGGATCCGCTGCCGGAAACACGCTCGAAGAGTCCCTGCTCCAAGGGGCGTGCGAGCTTTTTGAGCGGCATGTCTGCACTGCAATCGAACGGACCCGGCCTGTCCTTCCCAGCATCGACCCGGCCAGCTTTCAGGACCCGGTGCTCAAGCATCTGCAGGACTGTTTTGCCCGGAACAGGATCACGACGCTGATCAAGGATTTCAGTCTGGGTACCGGCCTGCCCACGGTGGGGATTATGGCGTATGATCCCGCAACATTCCCCCGGTCCAGTGAAATCGTCTTCACCGCCGGTTCCGCCACCTCCCCGGAAAAAGCCGTTATCAGGGCGTTTACTGAGATCGCCCAACTGGCCGGAGATTTTGAAACCGAGAGCCGATATGAACCTTCGGGACTCGGTAAATATCAGGAACTTGATCAAGGCGCCTGGCTGCAATCAGGCCCCGTGGTTCCTGTGGACAGTCTCCCGGATATCAGCGACCCGGATATCCATCGTGAAGTGCAAACCCTGGCGCTCCTGCTCGAAAAACAGGGATCTGCCCTGTATGCAGTGGACACAACCCATCCGCAATTGCAGATTCCAGCCACATACGCGCTCATCCCGGGATTCTCCTTTCGGGAGCGGACCCCGAGCGCCTGTCTAGGACTGTTCACCGGCCGGATCCTGGCGGAAGAGGCCTCCTACCCCCGGGCGGAATCCGGATTTGCCCTCCTGGATGCAATCTATCCCCGAAACCATTTCACCCCGTTCTTCAGAGGTCTGCTCGATCTCCGGCATCAGCACCTGGACAACGCGATCAGACAATTTGCTCAAGCGGAAGCGCTTCAGCCAACGCCTGAGGAACAGGCCCTGGTTGCTTTTTACCAGGCCCATGCCCTGACCGGGAAGCAGGACTGGTCAACCGCCTGCCGGCATCTGGACCGGGCCATAGCCTTGTCGCCCGGCAGCCATGCCTATCATAACCTGCGCGGCACGGCCCGTTTCAAGCTCAAGGAGTATCCGCAGGCGGCCCAGGACTTCCAGCAGGCCATTGACATCGACAACGGCTCGGCCATAGACCGGGCCAACCTTGGCATCTGTTACAAACATCTCGGACAGAATCTCAAAGCCATTGAACTGTTGCATACAGGACTCGAGCTCGACCCGGGGCTGGACTTCGCCAGACAAGCGCTTGACGAGCTTCTGCACTGAACCGGAGCACAAGACCTTGACTTTTTTTTCACAAAGTTTTAGGATTTCTTATTGACGGGTACGACACCCCTTCCCCATTTCCTCAATTCATTTTTTCATGGTTTGACAATTCAGAAAAGATAAAGTAGCTCATAAGGACTTTTCAGGAAGGGACGTTCGGAACATACCAATTTTTTTGGAAAATGCACTTTTTAAGGAGGGTAACACATGGCAACGGTTGAATTTCAAGGCAAAACTTTTGAGGTTGATGAAGACGGTTTCTTACAAAGCTTCGACGAGTGGAGCCCGGAATGGGTTGATTACGTTAAAGATTCAGAAGGAATTTCTGAGCTCACTGATGAACATAAAAAAGTGATCGATTTTCTCCAGGATTACTACAAGAAAAACGGCATCGCCCCCATGGTCAGGATTCTGTCCAAAGTCACCGGGTTCAAGCTGAAAAAGATCTACGAGCTTTTCCCTTCCGGTCCGGGCAAAGGAGCCTGCAAAATGGCCGGCCTGCCCAAACCCACAGGGTGTGTTTAAAAACGACTTTTGTGCTGGAAAGGGCGGTTCGGATCGAAACCGCCCTTTTGTCTTTCGGTAGGGATGTATGGATCTGAACGCGACACTGGCTGAACTGAAGAACAGTCCAGGATTTGCTGAGCAGGTTGGGATGATCCTCATCCACAACGGCGTGGTCAGAGGCAGGACCAAGGACGGCCGGCACCCAGTCAGCACGTTGACGGTCAAGCCGGACACAGCCCGCATAGAGGCCATTCAGTCCCGGTATGAACAAAAACCCGGCATCTTTCGGGTGCTCATCCAGGCCCGGGAAGGGACCTTCGTCCCGGGTGACGATCTGTTGCATATCATTGTTGCCGGGGATATCCGGGAGCATGTCAAGCCGGTCCTGGCCGAGGTATTGGAAGAAGTCAAGACCCAGGCCATGCACAAGGAAGAACGCTGAGCCCGCCTCTCCCTCACCCGCCTTTTCCCAGAACACCGGCGGTCAGTGCAATGACGCGTTGCGCCTCCTCGGGTTTATCCCGTTTCAAACACCCCTGGACATAGCGCAGGACCCTGTTCCGAAGCGTGCTCACCAGGGCCTGTCGTTTGTCCGCGGGCAGCGCTTCTGTTTGCGCTATCTTCAACAGGCTGTACAGGCGGTACACATCCAGCCCAATGATTTTTCTCGATAACTGATCCGGATGCCCCCCGAATTTCCGGACCAGGGTGCGGGGGAGAAAACCCACCGGGAAGTGAAGACTGCATCTGAGCCAGAGATCATAATCCTCACACGCAGGCAGCGACTCGTCAAACGGTCCGATGCTCTCCCAGCAGTGTCTGGAAAACATCACACAGGAGGGACTCACCAGACACAGCTCAAGCGAAGGCTCAAATATCCAGCCTGAGCGTTTGGCATGCTTCTGCATGGGATTGACCCGGCGGCCCTGCCTGATCCACTCTTCATCGGTCTGACAGATCTCAAACCCGCCCTCGCGCATGAACCTGAGCTGGTGCTCCAGTTTCCGGGGCAGCCAGCAATCGTCCGAATCCAGAAGCGCGATCATCTTCCCCCGGGATTGGCCGATGCCCTGATTTCGAGCCCTGGAAACACCCTGGTTGGCTTGACTGAAAAACCTGAGTCTCCTATCCTGAATATGGCTCAGGCGCTCCAGGGTTGCGTCCGTGGATCCATCGTCCACGACAATCAATTCCAGATGCGTGTGGGTCTGCGCCAGGACGGACCGCACGGCCCGGATCAATTGATCCGCCCGATTAAAGCTAGGAATGACAATTGAAATCAACATCGGCTCTGAACTCTGAACAGGACGTCCGCTCCCGCGAGTTTGCGCGCCACGTTCTGGAAATCTTCAGTCGCGACCTGCCCCTGACCAGGGCGAGCCTGGACTATCTGGAATCCACGTTCGGGATTGGAGATCTCAAAAGTCTGGAGGACTTTCTGGACGAGACCTCCCGGACCGAGGCGGAAGAAATCCTGGAACACCTCTTTTTCCCGGAAACCTGGCAGCGAATTCAATTGGAACCGCTCCTGCAGAAACAGCGCTATCTCCCTGAAGACCGGCAGAGCATCGTCTCCCATATCATGCGTGAAAAGCCGCGCATCCGCTTCGTGCACGGGCAGCAGAAACTGACGCTGCCCCTGACCTGTGAACGAGCCGCCCTCTTCGTCCGGCGCTTGAAAATCCACAAACCCTGTCCCACCGGACTCAAAAAAAGTATTCAGGCCGCCTGTTCCGAGACCGAGACCCTGCATATCCTGGTTCGACTACGGACCGCTCCGGGTACGATCCAGAAGCAGAGCGCTTTGGTTCTGCAGAACTTTTTCCGCCATTTCCCGGATCGTTCGGACGCCTTTTGGGAGTATTTTGACTTTCTGCACAGCAGTCTCCAGGAAGTCACTCCGGAACAGGACCCGTGGACAGCCCTGCAGGCCAAACGCTCCTCCCTGGAAACAGCCTTGAAAATGGCCGAGCAGCTGGAACATGATCTGCGTCATCAGGCCGTGGAGACCCTGCACATGCGCAGAACCTCCATTCTGGCCCTGAACCGGGATCAGATCATCAAGGAACTGGAGATGGCGGAATATTGCCTGAACCTGCCGTAGTCCAGACTTCGTACCGACATTACGGCTTTGAACATTAAGACCATAAAAAATTAGGAATATTTGAAATCAGGATGAACATCGAACGTTGGACGTTCAAATGATCAAACTGGCTGGTCCGTCGAGCCTGCGGCCCGCGCTGAAACCTGAAACCAGACACTCTCCGAGGCGTAGGCTCTACTCTCCGACCCGTAGGCTCGGGTCTCCGAGCCGGAGGCGGGGCTGGAAGCGGAGCTGGAGGCCTGAAACCCCAAAATAAAGCATGAAATCTCACAAGATGTCCCAAAAAAATACTCAAATTTTAGCTCTTGATGATGAGCTCTGGTGTCAGGCCTTTGGTTCTCTATGCCGATAGTGCTGCAGCAGGGTGTCCACCCCTTCCGGCAGGAGAAACCGAAGACTGAGCCCTTTTTTGAGTTTGTCTCTGATCAGGGAACTGCTCAGGTCGAATCTGGGAATGTGCAGGTAGTGAATGGTGCATTCGGGATTGAGTTGCCAGAGGCCGGGCCGGCTTTGCAGCTGCTGCACTTCGGGCCAGTGATTGGCGAGATAGGTCTGCAACTGCCCTTCCTCTTTGCCGTTGCGGCCCACGAGAATAAAACTGGTCAGCAGCGGAAGCTCCCTCCAGCGTTCCCACTGCTCCAGCTTGAGGAAATCCTCGCTGCCCATGATGAAAAAGAACTGCGCGCCCGGGATACGTTCCCGGTACTCATAGAGGGTGTCCACAGTATAGGACGGACCTGAGCGCTCACCTTCCAGTTCATTCACCACCAGCCCCGGACAGCCGACGATGGCCTCTTCCAGCATCCGGCAGCGAAATGCAAAGGGGTACATCCAGGCTTGCTGCTTATGCGGGGGGATGCTTGCAGGAACCAGTTCCACGCGATCCAGCCCGACCTGCTCCAGAGCTTCAATCGCCAGGCGCAAGTGCCCGAAATGGACGGGGTTAAAGGTGCCACCCAAGATCCCGATTTTTTCAGACAAAATAGATTCACTCCTTCTACCGACAAAATAATCAATCCACACGGATCACATCGTCCGGCACCGGCAAGGAGGCCTGACAGAACGAAATCGTTTCCAGACGACGGGCAAGATTCATTTCTTCACGCCGCCGTTCATCTCGCTGCAGATGCACAATGGCCAATTGCCTCACCCCGGCCTCCCGGGCAAAATCCAAACACCCCTGCACACTGCCGTGACCATGGATGCGACCCTCCAGCAAAAATCCTTCGTGAATCATCAGATCACATCCCTGGGCCATGGCTTTGGCCTGGGGGGTCGGCCGACCGTCTCCGCTGAAATACAGCCGCTTGCGATCCATTTCCAGACAGAGGGCCAGATCGAGCTGGGAATGCTTGTTGACGGCGCCCTGCCAGCGCAGCCCAAGCTCATCAAGCGCCTGCCCCGGTTCCAGGGAAACAAAGCGGCATTCATAGCCGAATTTCTTGTAAAATGACGGATAGGCAAAATCCATGGCCCGAAGAACGAGGTGTTCTATACCGGACTGCCCGATAAAATACAAAGGTTTCTTTCGTCCGGTTTCAAACAGTCTGAGCAGGAGTTGGGGAATACCAAAAAAATGATCCCCATGAAAATGTGAAATCCAGACCACATCGAGCGCGTCGGGATCGTGAACATGCCGGAAGAATCGGCAGGGAACCGAAAAGCCGCAGTCGAGCAGTACCGTCTTGTCCTGTCCCTGGACCAGTACAGACGTATTGGGATATCGCTCATCACAGGCCTCCCCCACCCCCAAAAAACGGACTTCCATATCCAGCCCCTCTTTTCCTGTCCAGCTGTCGGAATGAACAGAGAATGCATTCGTTCGACGTGCCTCTGCAGGAAGTTTAATCTTGACCTCTCTGGGTATTGCGTTTACAAGATGTGAGCGTTTGAAGCATTCCGGATGCGAAGGCTTCACGTTCTTCGGAAACTATTTGAATGCATCGCTGAAAATGGGAAACCCCTGGTGAACATTTTCAGATAAAGGAGATCCACGAAATGGAACGTAAAAACTCGGCACAGCCTGAGACCCCGCCCTTAGCCTCTGAAATCAATGAGCAGGTCAGCCCCTTCCTAAAAAAAATAACGGAAAACCTCAAGCAAATCGGCCTGGTTTTTGGGGCCATCATCCTCGTGGCGGCCGTGATCACCGGATATCGATACTACCGGGTGAAAACCCTTGAAAACGCTCAAGCCAAATGGGGGCGCATTCTGGTTCAGGGCGAGCCGGAGCAGCGAATCAAGGATCTCGAGGCCTTTTTGCCGGAAGCCCCCAACGCACTCCAGTCGGCGATCCGCCTCCAAATCGCTTCTCAGGCCCTGGAACACGGCGATTATGACCTCGCGGCCGCCTCCTGGAAAACTATCGCGGCCAATCACCCGGAACAGGAACTGGAAACCATAGCCAGAATCGGACTGGCCGAGGCCTTGCACCTTCAGGGACAGACAGGGCAGGCCCTGGACATCTTGAAACAGCTCCAGCAGAAAGCCCCGGAGGCCTTCAAGCAGAATATCCTTTACGCTCTTGCGGCCATGGCCGAATCACATGAGGAGTGGAAAACATCTCTGCAGGCGTATAAACACCTCAAATCCGCATCGGGATTAACCGACTCCAACAGCGAGTACATTGACCACAAGGTCACTCAATTACAGCAAAAAATACAACAAGGCAAATCATCATGACCCTAGCTGACCTTTTGAACGGCACGCCGGGACAAAACATCCTGCTGCTCGGAAACGAAGCCGTGGTGCGCGGCGCCCTGGAGGCCGGAGTGGGATGTGTCACCTGCTATCCCGGGACACCCTCTTCTGAAGCCCCGGACACGTTCTATGCCCTGGCTCCTGAAGCCGAGTATGCCTTTGAGTATTCCATCAATGAAAAAGTGGCCATGGAGGTCGGCGGCGGCGCGGCATTGGCCGGTGTGCCCACCCTGGTGACCATGAAGCATGTCGGGGTCAATGTGGCCGCAGATCCCCTCATGACCCTGGCTACCATCGGCACCCCCGGCGGCATGGTTGTTCTGAGCGCCGACGACCCCGGGTGCCACTCCAGTCAGAATGAACAGGACAATCGCCTTCTGGCCAGGATGGCCGGGATGCCCTGTTTTGAGCCCACAACCGCCCAGGAAACCAAGGACATGATGAAGGAGGCCCTGCTCTCGTCAGCCAGATGGCAGCAGCCGGTCCTGCTCAGAACCACGACCCGGGTCAGTCACCTGCGGGGACCGGTCACTCTGGGTCCAAAAGAGCCGCCCAAGACCAGAGGCCGGTTTCGCAAAGATCCCTTCCGCTTTGTCCCCTTACCAGCCATTGCCCGGAAACGGCATCCCATTCTGCTAAACAACCTGGCCGCTATTCAACAGGAAGCCGAGACATCGCCCTGGAATGTGTGCACAGGAACGGGTGAGATCGGCATCATCGCCGCGGGCATGGCCCGGTCCTATCTCCGGGACGCCTTGTATGATCTCAATCTGACAGAGACCTTCCGCATCCTTGAACTCGGCTTCAGCTATCCCTTTCCTGACGCTTTGCTGCTCGACTTTCTCCGGACAGTGAAAACCGTTCTGATTCTGGAGGAGTTGGAACCGTTTGTGGAAGACAGGGTCCGGGTCCTGTGCCAGAGCCGCGGTCTGTCCTGCAGCATCAAGGGCAAAGACGACATCCTGACCAGGATGGGTGAATACTCCACAGCCCGTGTCGGCAAAGCGCTCTGCGCTTTG
>CAZUMF010000202.1:0-8930 GCA_964621385.1 uncultured Desulfohalobiaceae bacterium | reverse complement strand
CCGGCCCTGGATGTCACCAAACGCATTGCCGCCTCGGACGAGCGGACCAGTTTCGTGGGTTCCCATTTCTTTTACGAAGACGTCTCCGGCCGGGGGATTCAGGAGGACGAACATACCCTGCAGGAGACCACGGACAATTACTATGTCTTGAAAAACACCCCCAAAAAGCCCGAACTGGTGGAATTCGATCACTACATCATGTACGTGCACAAATCCACTTTCCTGCCGGTCAAAGCCGAGTACTACCGGGACGGGACCAAATACCGGGAAATGAGCGTCTTGAAAGTGGAAGACATTCAAGGGAAAACCACCATTACCAAACAAAAAATGAGCGATCTGGAAAGCGGGGGACACACCGTGCTTGAATTCACGGATGTGAGCTACAACAATGATCTCCCGGACGACATCTTTACGGAGCGCTATCTGCGCCGGGCGCCCCGGCAGTATCTGCGCTGATGTTTTCTGCGGATAAACGGCGGAACAATCAGCTCTTCACGAAATCTTGCAACCCAGTTCAGGTCAAACGCGAAATGCTCAAGATACATTCTCTCATCACAATCTGTCTCTGTCTGCTCGTGTTCCTGGCTTGCGGCTCTCTGCTCCGGGCTGAAGAACCGGCTCTGCCTACTGGTCTCGAAGCGGCCGGCAGCAATGACGCTCAGGAGCCGGACCTTCCGGCCGGGCTCAAGGATTCAGACGGACCAGAGGGGCCGCAACTCCCCGAGGGACTGCAGCAAAAGGACGACCAGGGAGAACCCGAGCTTCCGTCCGGTCTGGAGTCGGACTCGAGTGGCGAACCGGCCCTGCCTTCGGGGCTGTCCACGGACAGCAACGCGACATCCGAAACCGCGGGGACGAAGACGCCATTCTCCGGAGATGAAGGATGGCGGGAAAAGCTGGGTTTCCCTGTACACGGTTTCCTGGAGACCCGTTTTGGACCGAGGCTGCAGGCGGACCCGAACCAATCCAAGGGGGCCACCCTGGGAGAGACCCGGCTGCAGTTGGAGACCGAAAAATATTGGGATACGGGCGCCCTGGACCTGAAAGCCGACTTTGTACTCGACGGAATCACGGAAGAAGCCAGTGCCGATCTGCGCCTGGCTCGCTACACTTTTTCGCCCCTTCCCTCGGTGGACGTCAGAGTCGGACGGCAGGTTTTGTCCTGGGGGACCGGGGATCTTGTCTTTATCAACGACCTCTTTCCCAAGGACTGGGTTTCTTTTCTCAGCGGACGCGATGTGGAATATTTAAAAGCCCCGGGGAATGCCCTCCGCCTCGGCTGGTTCAATGAACTCTTCAATCTGAACCTGGTCTACACCCCCAGGTTCGATCCGGACCGTTACATTGAGGGCAAACGCTTGAGCTACTGGAACGCCGGACTGGGCCGTATCGCCGGGGAGGACAATCGCATTGACGCCCGGGAGCCGGATGACTGGTTTGATCACGATGAAATCGCCCTGCGCGCCTATCGGAACGTTTCCGGCTATGAAGCGGCTGTGTACAGCTACTTCGGGTACTGGAAGTCTCCGGCCGGCCAAGATCCGACCGCCGGAGAGTATCTGTTCCCCAAACTCGCTGTCTATGGGGCCAGTCTGCAGGGGCCTCTGGGACCGGGCATCGCCAATATTGAACTGGGTTATTACGACTCCCGGGAGGACAGGGGTGGAGACGATCCCTTGATCAACAATTCCGAACTCCGGCTCCTGATCGGGTATGAACAGGAACTGGCCACTGAATTCACCGGGGCTGTGCAGTACTATCTGGAACAGATGCAGGATTATTCAGCCTACGAAGCGCAATTGCCCCCGGGGGCCAAGGCCCGGGATGAAAACCGGCATCTTCTGACCCTGCGGCTGACCAAACTGCTCCTGAATCAGGATCTGACCCTGTCTTTGTTCACCTTTTACTCCCCCTCGGATGACGACATCTATCTCCGGCCCAGGGTCAGCTATGAAATCAACGACGCCTGGACCGTGGAATCCGGGGGCAACCTGTTTTTCGGAGAACACAGGTATACCTTTTTCGGCCAGTTTGAAGACAACAGCAACTGGTATCTGAGTCTGCGGTACGCCTTCTAAGCAGATCGCCTGCAGACAGACGATCTGCTTTCCAGTTTCTTAACTCAAACAATCAGAAAGCGGAAATATCGCTTCATTTCGTATGGAACTTGAGCATCAACGCAACAGCACATTCGAATATTTTCAATAACTTTTCACAAGGAGATCGATATGGGTATCAACAGACTGCTTCGAGGCATCGCCGGCACCTTTGTTCTGGCGACCGTCCTGCTCGCGGTCACGCATTCCACCTGGTGGCTGCTGCTGACCGCATTTGTCGGGGCCAATCTGCTCCAGTCGGCTTTCAGCGACTGGTGTCCGATGATCACCTTTTTGCAGAAAATTGGATTCAAAAAGGAGGTACTGCCCAAAACCTGAGCCTTTCCCACGGGGCATGCGCTTTGAACACTGGTTTTGATTGCGCCTGTATACGACGGCACTGTGAAAGGAATCGAACAGATACGTGCGTTGAATCATCTGAAAATTGAAGAAGGAGAAAACAATGGATCTCGAAAGCATTCAAGCGGACCAAGTCCTGGACACCTCCGGGCTGAGCTGTCCCATGCCCCTTTTGAAAACCAAAAAGACCATGAAGGGGATGGCATCGGACCAGATTCTGGAAATCATCGGGACTGATCCAGGTTCGAAAAACGACATCCCGGACTACTGTAATAAAGGCAACGCCGAATTCCTGGGCATGGTGGACAAGGATGGCGGCAAAACCCACTACTTCATCAAAATCAAATAATTTTTCCTCTGGGAAAAATTATCCAACTTCTTTTTTTCAAAAAGAAGCAAAAACATGAAACAGTCCCTGATCGCAACAATCACATTTTTCAAATAGCGAATGGGAGCAATCGCATGAAAAAAATTGCCGTTCTGGTCAAAGACGTGGACCAGCAGTACGAGGCCCTGCGCACCAGCCTGGGGGCCTTGCTGGAATTGGCCGAGGTCTCCATGTTTGTCCTGGATCATGAGATCGTGGACATGGACGAGGCCTATTCCGAAAACATGGAGTTTCTGGATGAAATGGAGGGGCTGCGCTTTTCCAACAATCAGGCCAATGTGGACAAGTACGGCTTTCAGCCGGCGACCCTGGCCGAGATCGGCGAGAAGATCAAGGAAAGCGACATCGTCATCCCCTTCTGAAATCCATTTCCCGGCCGGGCCTTGAAATGGATGAAACAATTTGACTCACAGATCAGTTTGAGGAGGAACAGACCATGGAGACCCTGCATATCCTGCGATCCGAACCCGATGCCACCACCAGCGAACTGCTGGAGCACGTTGTCCAAGCCAAGGACCAAACCGTGAAGCTCTCTACCGGCGATGTGGACTGGGACCAGCTGGTTGATGCTATCTTTGCCGCGGATAAAGTGATTTCCTGGTGGTAGGAGTTTCAGACTCTACTGATCCAGCGTAGCATCCGGTAAATAATAGCCCTTGAACCATGGGAGCAGCGGTCTTTGATGTCAAAATCAAAACTGGATCAGCAGAGCTCTTGATTTCCGAGCGGCTTCCGTTTCTTAACAATCCCAAATCGCAAATCCAAAATCCAAAATTCTATGAGGAGAACCCGATGGCTCAATCGTTAGGTATACTCGTGACCTCGGACCAGCATCTGGACGCTGTGGTCAATCTGAGCAAGGCTGCCGCTGCCAAAGCCGTGGATGTCCGCGTTTTTTTCACCGGGAAAAGCGTCCTGCTCACCCAGGAGGAGCGCTTCAAGGAATTGGTCGGCCAGGGCAAGCTCTACGTCTGCGACGTCAGCTTCCGGGCCAACGGCCTGGAAGGCAAGGACGTCCCCGGGGTGGGCTTCAAGGAATTCGTGACTCAGGCCAGGAATGCGGAAATGATCGAGGAATGCGACCGCTATTTCGTGATGTAGGTGTCAGCCCTGCCGCTGGCAGGACTGACAAGAGGCTTTTCTGAAAGATTGCTTCGCTTCGCTCGCAATGACGAGCGTTGAAGTTCAATGTTCGACGTTCGATGTTGATAGTTAAGTTTCAGCCCTGCCGCCGGCAGGGCTGAAACTTGAAACCCTTCACCAGCCAGCTGGATAAACGCGTCCCCATTCCCAAACCCCCTTTTCAGACGCAGCCTCCAATTGATACCACTGTATTCGTTCCACTTGACTTCTCAGCCGCTCTCCTGTAAATTTATTTCGGTCTTACCATTTTACCAGATACAACGCGTGCCACCATGGACACCGCATCGAGGGAGTCGATATGCAAGAACTGAATCTGGCCATGATCTGCTTTTCATCATTTTTGGCGGTTTTCAGCGTGCTGATTGGTATTGCAGTGGTCATGCGTGTGCTGATCGCTGTTTTCCCCTACCAGGAAGCGGAAACTGACAGCGCCGTGATTGCGGCCATTCACTCTGCCTATTCCGTGACCCACCCCGGGACCAGGATAAGCAAGATCCAGGAAATCAACAGGAAGGAGAGAAAAGGATGATTCACACCACGAATCCCAAAAAAATCAAAGTCCAGTTCATGCCGTTCCGGGATGGCCTGCAAAGCGCTTTCGGGGGCAAGGTTCGGCTCAACGACTATCTGCCGGCCATGAAGAAAGCGGCCCAGGACCTGGGCATCACGCACATGGAGTTCGGGGGCGGGGCCCGGTATCAGGCTCCCTTGTTTTATCTCAATGAGAGCCCCTTCGAGACCATGCAGACCATGCGCGATACCGTGGGACCCGGCGTCGATCTGCAGATTCTGACCCGTTCCATTTCCGGGGTGACCCTGACCACCCAGACCCTGGACGTTTTGGACATGCAGGCCCGTCTCATGGCCAAGTACGGCACGACCTACGACCGGAACTTCGATTATATGAACGACGTGGACAACCTCATCAAGACCGGGCGGCCCATTGTCAAGGCCGGCATGCATCATCAGGTCTGTGTGGCCATGATGGGACTGCCCTTTCACGACGAGACCGTCCACACACCCGAATTTTACGCGAATATCGTCAAAAAGATCATGGAAGCGGATATTCAGGTGGACAGCATCTGCATGAAGGACGCCAGCGGAACCACGGATCCCAAGACCTGCTATGAGACCGCCAAGGCCATCAGACAACGCATCCCCGCGGACATGGAACTCTGGCTGCACACCCACGATACCGCCAGCATGGCCGTGGCCCAGTACATGGCCGGCATCGAGGGAGGCGTGGACTGTATCGATCTCTCGGTACGGCCCATGGCCAGCGGAACCTGCCAGCCGGATGTCCGCTCCATGGCCCATGCCCTGAAAAACACCGGGTACAGCCTGGATATCGATGTGGACCGCATCTATCTGATCGAGGAAATGCTCAACGATCTCATGCAGGACTACGCCTTCAATCCGGTCACCACCAGCGCCGATGCCCGGGTGGTCGGCTTCCCCATGCCCGGCGGGGCCATTGGCCCGAATGTCCATATGATGGTCAAATCCGGACTGATGGACAAATACAGCGACGTCCTCTCCGAATTCCCGGTGGTGGTCAAGGCCGGCGGGGCCTGGACCAGCGTCACGCCTGGAAGCCAGCAGTACTGGGTCCAGGCCTTCAACAACGTCCTCTACGGCCGCTGGGAAAAAATCGAAGCCGGCTACGGACGGGCCGTGCTCGGCTATTTCGGCCGTCCGCCCCTGCCGCCGGATCCCGAGGTGGTCAAAAAGGCGGCGGATCAGCTCGAGCTGCCGCCGTATGAAGGCGACAACCCCTTTGAAGCAGTGACCGATCCCATCCCGGAAGCCAAAAAGGCTCTGGAAGACAACAACCTGCCCTTGAGCGAAGAAAATATTTTCATCGTGGTCTCAGCCATGGTCAGCGGCAAAAAAATGGCCACGAACGAAGGCCTGCGCTTCCTGCTGGGCAAAGGCAAAGTCGATATCCCGCTGAAGTCCAAGGAAGAGGAGGCACCAGCCCCGAAAGCACAGGCCCCTGCTGCTCCGGCAGCCCCAGCCCCAGCCCCGGCACCGGCCGGGCCGGTGACCACCAAGTGCCAGGTCAAGGAAAATGGCAAGACCCGGACCTTCGAAGTCACGGTGGAACCGATAGCCGCAGGCAACGCAGGTTCACCCGCGGACAGCGCCGGAGCCCAACCCCGGGAAACTGCAGCCCCTCAGAAGAGTTCCGGACAGGAAGTGCCTGTCTGCAGCACCTTTGCCGGATTCGTTCAGCTGACGGACATCCTGGTGAATACCGGCGATACCGTTGAAGAAGGGCAGGCCGTGGCCCAGGTGGAAGCCATGAAGGCCACCCACGACATCCTGAGCCCGGTGGCCGGGAAGGTCACTGCCGTCAAAGCCGGCATCGGGGATGATGTGGATCCATCCACCCCCATTGTCCTGGTGGCCGAGGCCTGATCCTCGAGCTGACGCTTTGCCTTCCGGAGCCGCCGCTCCGGTGTTCGAACGATTGCTTTTTCACGTTTTGCGAGGTTTGACTCCATGGATACCTATCTCCTGCTGATCAGCGATTCCGGTTTCGCCAATCTGGCCTGGGGCAATGTCGGCATGTTTATCATTGCCGGCGTGCTCATCTACCTGGCCATCACCAAGGGCTATGAACCCCTGCTGCTCATCCCCATCGGGTTCGGGACCATCCTGGCCAATCTGCCCCTGGGTGAGATGGGGGCCTACGCCGACGGGGTCATGAACTTCATCTACCGGGTCGGCATCAAGACGGAACTCCTGCCGCCGATCATCTTTATGGGGGTCGGGGTGCTCACGGATTTCCGGCCCTTGCTGGGCCGCCCTTTGACGTTTTTGCTGGGGGCGGCGGCCCAGCTCGGAATCTTCACGGCCGCCCTGGGAGCGGCCTACATCTTCGGTTTCAGTCCCCAGGAATCCGGGGCCATCGGAATTATCGGCGGGGCAGACGGACCCACATCCATCTTCCTGGCCAGTAAACTCGCCCCCCACCTCCTGGGTCCCATTGCCGTGGCCGCCTACAGCTACATGTCCCTGGTTCCCATCATCCAGCCGCCCATCATGCGGCTGATGACCACCAAAAAGGAACGCGCCATCGACATGCCCCAGGCCCGGCCGGTTTCTCAGCGGGCGGTGATCCTCTTCCCCATTGTCACCGGCTCTCTGGCCTCTCTGGCCATCCCCTCCTGCGCCCCGCTCATGGGCATGCTCATGTTCGGCAATCTGCTTCGGGAGTGCGGGGTGACCGACCGCCTCAAGAAAACAGCCGGAGGCTCGCTCATCGATATCGTGACCATCTTCCTGGGACTCTCCGTGGGGGCAACCATGGATGCCGAGCATTTTCTCAACTGGGAGACCATCAGCATCCTGATCATGGGAGGCGTGGCCTTTGCCTTAAGCACGGCCGGCGGTTTGCTTTTTGCCAAAATCATCAACTGCTTTCTGTCCCAGGAGAAAAAAATCAATCCCTGCATCGGTGCGGCCGGGGTCTCCGCTGTGCCCATGGCCGCCCGGGTGGTCCAGGTCTTTGTTTCCAAGGAGACCAAAGGCCGGGTCAATCCCCTCATGCCGGCCATGGGTCCCAATGTGGCCGGGGTGATCGGCTCGGCTGTGGCCGCCGGGGTCTTTCTGTCGGTGCTGGGGGGGTGAAGACGGAAGACAGAGGTTGGAAGACAGAGGACGGAGGTCTGACGTCGGACGTCGGGAAGAGGAAGACGGAAGATGGAGGACAGAGGTCGGACGTCGGAGGTCGGTGATCGGATGTCAGACGTCAGAGATCGGAAGGCGGAAGAGAGAGGTCGGAAGACAGACCTCGGAGGTCGGACGTCGGATGTCGGCGGTCAGTGATTCATTGGACATTCAGAATGAAGGAACGATACTTCGCTCGCAATGACGGGCTGTAAGTCTATGGTTTCTTGCAAGGGAAACCATACAAATTAAATAAACCGGGAGAACGGCCTTTTCGTTCTCCCGGTTTATTTAATTTGGGAGGGGCATATCCAGATGCTGCCGGAGCCCCCCTTGATCCACTTTCTCGATCAGGGACTCCCGGACTTTCCGGTCCACATAATCAATATGCTCCAGCATGGCCATCCTGGCCTGTTCCTGATCCCGGGCCTGAATGGCCTTGACCACTTCGGCGTGCTGATCGTAGATTGTCGCCTTGACCAGCCTTTCGTAATGCGTGCAGATATATTGCCGGAGCACATCGGAAATGGAGAACATCATGTGCATCTGAATCTTGTTCTGGGTCGCCCGGGCAATGGCCATATGGAATTCAGCGTCCATATCCCCGAGGATGTCTTCGTTATCCTCCAGGTGTGAACTGATGAGCTCCAGATTGCTGTTGAGCGCCTCAATATCTTCACCAGTCGCTCGTTTGGCAGCATAATACGCATTCCAGGATTCAATGGCCTTGCGCACTTCCACCAGCTCAAACACTGTCCGGACATCTTCCTTGAGCAAGTGGTCAAACGGATCGATGAACCGGCTGGCCGCCAGATGCTTGACAATGGTCCGATTGTTCTGGGTGATCTCTAAAAACCCCATGCCCACCAGGGACTTGAGGGCCTCCCGCAGGGACGGCCGGCTCACATTGAGCAGATCCATCAATTTGCGCTCCGGGGGCATGACCTGGCCGGGTTTGATCTTGCCCTCCAGAATCAATTCTTTGATCTGATTGGCGATCTTCACTGAGAGTTTTTCCTGTTTCACGGGTTTGAATATCGATTGCGGCATAATGTCGGCACTCTTTTCTGTATGTTACTCTTTCAGACTTGAGACCATCGTGACCTAGTACAGACTTCGTAGAGAGATTGCGACGTTGAATCGATGAAACTGTCTTTTTTCCAGCGGGCCGCCAGAAAGGCCCCGGTCATCAGCCCGCGTTCAGATCCTTCCAGTTCCAGAGACCGGGCCTTTGCCGGCTGCTCGTTTTTCTGAAAATGGATCGCGCT
>CAZUMF010000201.1:0-8982 GCA_964621385.1 uncultured Desulfohalobiaceae bacterium | reverse complement strand
ACGCCTGGATGACCAGCGGCTCGCTGATCGCGGCCCTGGGCTGCTTCCTCTGGGGTATGATCAGCGTGGCCCTGAGCCCCTGCCACATCGCCTCCATTCCGCTTATCGTGGGTTATGTGGGCGGGCAGGAAGTCATGCCCAGACCCAGGCAGGCAGCCGGTTATGCCGGACTGTTCACCCTGGGATTGTTCATCACCATCGTCATCATCGGTGTAGCCTGCGCTTTGCTGGGGCGTATGCTCGGTGAAATCAGTCCCTACTGGACCATTCTCCTGGGCCTGATCCTCTTCTGGGTGGCTCTGGACATGCTCGGAGTCAAGGCCTGCTCCCTGTCAGGCGGCCTGGCCCAGAGGTTTCGGCTCAAAGGCCATAGCGGGGCCTTTATCCTGGGTCTGGCCTACGGCATTGTCTCCGGGTCCTGCACCTTCGGCTTCATAGCCCCCATTCTGGCCGTGATCACCGTACAGGAAAAAATCGCCACCGGGGTGAGCATGATTCTGCTCTTTGCTCTGGGCCACTGTCTGCCCATCGTCCTGGCCGGGAGTTCCACGGCCCTGGTTCAGAGGGTCCTGGGCCACAGCGGCCTGCAGTCCGGCGGGATGTGGTTCAGGCGATTGGCCGGGGTGCTCATCGCCTTTCTGGGCGGCTACTTTGTGGCCAGGCCCTTTCTCGGGGTTTGAAATCTTATGGGAGAAGGGATTATGATGGAAGAGTATACACATGCTTCGTTTTTCAAAATAGCGGTTCGAGATGCTCCACTGCGGCAATCCCTGTGGCAGGTCCCCTCTCTTTTGACTCTGGCCTTGCTTCTTGCCATGGGCATCAACTATTGGCGGTCGGGCGGCATCCCGTTGATCGGCGACTGGTCGACAGAGACCCGGTTTGCCGACGCATCCGGGGACAGCCTGGTTATTCCCCTGGAGCGAGCCAGACAGTTATTCGAGGAAGAAGCGGCTGTATTTGTGGATGCCCGGGCGGCAAGCCAGTCTCTGGAGGGCCACATCCAGGGCGCTCTGAATATTCCCTGGCAGGAGGCGGACAGTTACTTCATGGATGCGCTCGAGCGCTTGGAGTCCGCCCAGGCGATCATTACCTATTGTGATGGGGAAAGCTGTGACTTGAGCCATGAACTGGCCATCTTTCTCAAGGAAATGGGCTTTGACAACGTCCAGGTGCTGGTCAACGGCTGGACCGTCTGGCAGGAGGCCGGGCTGCCGGTCCGGGTGGATAAATGATCCCAACACCAAGGTTCAGACTTCGTACTATCGCTTTAATGCCTAAAATAACATATTAAAATATTTAAATATAGATACAGTGACGTCAAAATTGGACACAATATCGAAATTCGAATTTCGGGTAGTCCTCTGTTAATACTTTGAGAATTGCTCATAAAAAAAATCAAGAAAAAGAATGTTGTCCACGAATGCTCACGAATGGGCACGAATGAAGAAAGATATTTTCCAGCCTGCTGATCGCAGGCAGGAAGGCGTCATCCCGCTGTGCGGGGAAAGAGCTTCACCGCAGGTGATTAACCTTTCTTCAGGCCGATCAGGCCTGTAGAAATTAGTGAAAATTCGTGGAGATTAGTGGATAAAAAACTTCTGCATTCCCTTCAATTTAGAAACTTGCGGTTTTCAAAGTATAAGCGGATGAGCATCGAATTTCGTGCTTCGAATTTAAACCAATAGAGCCATTTGTCCAAAATTTTTCGAGCTGTGCAGTTAGCCTAAACCCTTTCAAAAATTACATGCAGTAGGGGCAGAGCATGCACTGCCCAAGAGGGTTTAAGGGAACGTGATCATTAAGTTTATGGCGCAGCATGCTGCGCCCCTACAAGTCAACCGCACAGGTCCAAAATTTTTTGCGTCTCGGATCTGGGCAAGTTTACGCCCAAACACGGTTTTTATTCAGGCACTAGTCAAAAAAATCCGAGAGGAAGTTAGGCTTAATTTGGGAGTTGATATGACCCTTTCATCGGAACTTGATACGAACAGCAGGAAGCAGCCGGAAGGAAGAGCTTCCAGCACTATGCGGGTTGTCTATCACGCCTTGCGTTTGCTGCTGGGAGGGATCTTTCTCTATGCCAGCTACGATAAGATTCTGCATCCCGCGGCCTTTGCCGAGGCGGTGTACAATTATCAGATCCTGCCGGACTATCTCGTCAATCTGGTGGCGCTGGTCTTGCCCTGGCTTGAACTCTTGCTGGGGCTGTGCCTCATTGCCGGAGTGTGGCTGCCTGGTACGATCGTGATCAGTACCGGACTCTTGACGGTTTTCATCGCTGCTCTGGTATTCAACCAGTTGCGGGGGCTGGACATCCACTGTGGTTGCTTTTCCACTGAAACCAGCGAAGGCCCGGCCGGCATCCTCACGGTTTTCCGTGATGTGTTTTTTCTGGCTGTCTCGACCTATCTGACCTTTGCTATCTTCTTGTTCCTGCCCCGGCTTCAGCGTGCAGAAGCTGGAGAGCAAGAGGGGCATTGCAAAACAGGTGCTTGAGAACCAGGAGGTCCTGATCACACTGGATTGTTGTCCGAATCGAGCTAAGTTTTTTTCTGGTTTTCGAGGCCGTGATCTTTCAAAAAGGCAATGTAGCCGTAATGCAAGGAGGAATAGCATGAGTTCAAGACAATTTTCCGCTTTGATCATCCTTGGCCTTTTGTTCTGTCCGCTTTTCGCCTGGGCCGGGGAAAAGGGATCCCGGGAGCCTGACGCCTATCTTCCGGAAACCGTTTATGAGTTTCCGGCGGTGGTCGAAGGGAGCACGGTGGAGCATAAATTTATTCTCCGCAATCGCGGCCAGGCCGAATTA
Source organism: uncultured Desulfohalobiaceae bacterium (assembly GCA_964621385.1). Lineage (GTDB taxonomy): Bacteria > Desulfobacterota > Desulfovibrionia > Desulfovibrionales > Desulfothermaceae > JAABTT01. The sequence continues at coordinate 6,170 of CAZUMF010000201.1, read as the reverse complement.
TCGGTCCTGAAGCTGAAATCCGGGTGAGGCTGCACGGCGGCGACAAGCACGCAAGCTATCCCTCCCGGGCAGGAGGGGCTGATTACGGTTGAGTTCAACACCAGAGGATACGGCGGAAGAACTGTCAAGGAAATCGTGGGCATTCAGACCAACGATCCGGATCAACCCTGGCATCAAGTGGTTGTGACGGGACGGGTTGAAAAGTTCGCTGAGATTCGGCCGGAACGTGTCCGGCTCAAAGGTACGTCCGGGGAAAAACTATTTCAAAATGTTCTCATCATTCCACGCAAGATACATCCCTTTACCATCCAAAACATTAAAGCCAAATATGGTAAGAATATCAACTACACGTTGATTGAGCGTTGTGCAGACGGGAACAATCAGTGTGTTATCAAGGTGGAAAACACTCGAAGGGAAGAGGGCCGCTATGTGGACGTTCTCAACATTCGAACCGACTGCGATATTCACCCAACTATCCCTATTTACATTACGGGCTTGATTCGACAGGAAGGATGACAATGAACCGAATGGGTTGTTGACGGAGTCGATGTTGGTTTTTGGTCAACAACGTTAAGGAGGAGTGGACATGCAACATCTTTTGACTCAATTTAAGGCCCTGACGGACGACGAAAAGTTGGCTTTTATGAAAGAAGCCATGCCTTACATGGCCGAAATTTTTCAAAATGACCCGCAGAAGATGATGAACGAAATGATGCCCGCCTGCATGAAGGTGATGAAATCCAAGGGCATGGACATGGAAATGATGCGCGGCATGATGAAAAACATGACGGGATAATCCCGGAAAGTTGTGAAAATCGTTCTGGACTGGATTTATCCGGAAATTGTGAAAAGACAGACCGGCATTTTCAGTCATTCCGGTAAGGAGGTAATGTATGTCACGCTATGACGATGATATATCGAAGAATCAGGAAGAAATGTTAAAAAACAACCAGCCTGTTTCAGCGCATGCCGAAAACGGCTGAAAGGACGGCTGAGTTCCATCTCCGTCGGCAGTTAGCCGGCGCATGTTGACATTTCCCGATGGCATCCAGATCGGCGTGACCGGACTGGATGAAATAATGGCTGAACTGCATTCTGATGGCAGAAAGGCGACCGATGAGATCGCCCGGGAGATCATCAAGAGGCTGGAAGACAAGAACAACTTCATCCCCTCCTCCGAACGGGCCCGCCGAGAATACTCCTATGTCCTGCTCAAGGAATACAGGAAGTACGTTAAGGATCGATCCGGCACCTGAAGATCGGGGCTCGAGGCCATTCTTCCTTTTCTACTGAATTCAGCTGGTCTTGTTCTTCTTAGTTCAATCACGATCATATTGAGGAGGCCAGGGAGGCATACCAAACCGCCGGGCCGGTGAAATGAAGGGGCTTTATCCTCAGACCGGTTCCCAGTCGAAGCGGATAAGATTCCGTTTTCTGCGGTCAAACTCCAGGCCGATGAGGTAGACTTCGGCCTTGCCAGTCAGATATTTGTCGGCATATCCTTTGCTCCGGATCTGTTCCAGGGCTGTTCCGGGAGCCTGGTCGATATCCAGCACCTTGAACTCAAAGATAAAGACGCGCCTGTCCAGTTTTACGCTCATGTCGACACGGCCGTGGCTGGTGGTGTCCTCTGCGGTTACCTCCAGGCCCAGGGCGGTAAAGTAGCAGTAAAAAACCGAGGCATAATACCCTTCGTATTCAGCCAGCCTGTTCTTGCGGTACCAATCGTGGGGGATGGCGGCGAAGAGGGCTTGAAAAATATCCTGCAATGAATCCAGATCGTTTCTCTGCAGGGCCTGATAAATGCGAAGCTGCCCCTTTTCCTTCAAAACCTGATCAGGGGAGTAGCGGTTCAGGATAGAGTCAGACAAACTCCCTTTGACCTCCATGTTCGGGTATTGCAGTGAGTAGAACGTCTTGCCGGCCACATTGCGCTGGCCTTGAATCGTCAGGTAGCCTGTCTGAAAGAGAAGATTTTCCGGTTCGATGAAATCCACATCAAAGGCTCCGATAATGGATTCCGAGGCCTCAATGTTTTCGATACCCGGAATAAAATATTGCCTGTCTTTAAACAAATCGACCAGAAACGCGGGGGTTCCGGTTTCAAACCAGTAGTTGCGAAACACTCCGGAGCGCAGGTAATTGAGGATACTGAAGGGGTTGTACACCTTCTCCCCCAACCAGGAATAGCCGTTATACCAGCGGCGGATGTCCTCAAGGAGTTTACCGCTCAAGTGTTCGGCAAAGACTTCGGTCATCTCGGGTTCTGTATACCCGCAGATCGTGGCATATTCTGAATCCAGGGTGATGTCGGTCAGGTTGTTCAGTCCTGAAAACAGACTGACCTTGGAAAACTTGGAGACGCCGGTGAGCAGGACAAATTGTATGTTGGCGTCCTGTGCTTTTATCACGGAATAAAGGTTTTTGAGCCCATCCCGCATGTCCCTGCCGATTTGGGGATCTGTGATGTTGTCCAGTATAGGCTTATCGTACTCGTCGATCAGAACAACGGTTCTGAGACCGTAAGTTTCTTTGGATTTGCGGATTAGTTCGCTGAAGTAACCGGAAACACTCTCCTTATAAGAACACACAACCTGCAGCCGTTCTTCATTGTAGGCAAGGAGTCTCGTTATCTTTTCATCGAAGATCTCCACTGATTCCTGAAAAGGCAATCATGGTCGGGTCGCAATCTTGAAGTTATCCAATTCGGCCATACCGGCTACAGGAAATGCTGAACCGGTTTTGCAATCCATGGCCGGACAATTGAACTTCCTGATTAACACAAACAACCTGCAACTGAAGCATACAGCAGTTCGGGCAACAAAGTCAAAGCAGCCAAGACAGGTCCGGAATATTTCTGCTGGACAGCATACGCCTTGTTAATGTAGTATCTGCGCATTCGCTTAATCAAAGGAGTCACCGTGCCGGAAGCCGAAAACCAGGCCCGCATTTTCAAAGTCCTCTCGGTAGCTACCCGGGTGCGCATGATCGAACTGCTCAAAGAGCGCTCCCTGTGCGTCAATGCCCTGGCCCGGGATCTGATGATCACTCCGGCGGCAGTATCGCAGCACCTGCGCATCTTGAGGGACGCTGATCTCGTTATAGCGGAGAAGCGCGGCTATTTCGTCCATTACCGGATCAACGAAGAAACCATGGCCAGATGGCACCGTACTGCCGGAGATCTGCTGGAGTCAGTCCAGATGAAGAAACTCACAATTGCCGGCGATTGAAAACCAACAGCCTGCATCAACAAAAAAAGGAGGTCCACCATGTGTGAACAAAACAATTGCTGCCAAAAGCCGGAACAGCTCAAGGACACCCCGGGCAACTGCACGCCTGATCAGATCAGTATCTGCCACGGAGAGGCACAGGGGCATCCCTGCACCTGCAGGCAGCAGGAAGGGGAAAAGAAAGAATAAGGAAAAGACTGACTGCCCGCGAATCACACGAATAGACGCGAATGAAAAGAATTAATTTTTTTCATCTGCCGGGGATAAGAACCCGGCAGATGAAAGCGTCATCGCCTGCACGGCGATACGCAGACAATCTGTTCATATCTGCATGGCGAAGCCTTTTGGCCGGCAGCAGCTCTTATTCTGCCGGCCAAAAAGTTTCCATTCGCGCCCATTCGCGTGATTCGCGGGCCAAATCTTATCCTGCCTTGCGTTGAGCAATGTATTAGTGGATGGGCACCCGGTTTCAAGAATTTTAGAGAAATGCTTTTGACCTGAAAGCAGCCACTGAAGTCAAGGGACAAGATGCCTTTGTGAGAGAAACCAAAATTGGAGCAGCAAGTGCATATCTCTTTGCTTCTTTTCGCAAGCATATTTTTAATTTCATTACTGCTGACCATGGTCGGGCTGGGCGGCGGGCTCGTCTTTTCGCCGCTTTTCGTGATTCTTGGCTTCTCGAAAACTTCGGCCGCGTCCGCTTCGTTATTCTTGAATCTGATTGCCGCAGGTTCCGCCGCATACGCCTATGCGCGGAAAAAAATGGTGGATTTTTCCCTGTCCATCCCCTTGATCCTGTCATCGAGTCTGACCGCCCCGCTGGGATCCTACCTGAATGCGAAGCTTCACCTGAAGCCGTTTCTTGTCATCATGGCCGCGGTGCTGGCCCTGGCCGGGATTCGCATGCTGCTTTCACCTCCGGGTGATGTAAAAGGCAGAGACATAAAACTTTCATTTAAGATTCTGGCCGGAATAGGGATCGGCGCCTGCATCGGTTTCCTGGGCGGCCTGCTGGGCATCGGCGGCGGCGTGTTCGTGGTGCCGCTTCTTATCTATGGGCTCAAGACCCCCACGAAAATCGCGGCCGCTTCCTCCACTTTCATCGTCTGTTTTTCCTCCCTGACCGGGTTTCTGGGGTATGCCTCCATGGGTGCCATAAACTGGTGGTTTATCCTGCCGGCAGCCGCGGCATCCTTTGCCGGGGGCCAGGCCGGGGCACGGATTATGAGCACCCGCTTGCAGGGGAAAACCATTCGCCTGGCCTTCAGTATCATCCTTTTTGCCCTGTGCGCCAAGCTTTTGCATCAATACTTAGCTTAAGAGAAAGGAAGAGCCCATGTCCGAAAAATTCAAGTTCAACCGCATGGAACTGGCCGGCTCGCTGGGGGATCTGGGGACGCTCCTGCCCATCGCCATGGCCATGGTCCTGATCAACGGCCTCGAACCCCTGGGCCTGTTCTTGAGCATCGGCCTCTTTTTCATCCTGTCCGGAATCTATTTCGGTGTTACGGTCCCGGTCCAGCCCATGAAGGTCATCGGCGCCTATGCCATCGCCACATCCATGAGCGCCGACCAGATCCTGGCCTCATCCCTGCTCATGGGGATCTTTCTTTTGATCATCGGACTGACCGGGGCCATCGATCTTATCCGGAAAATCACACCCCAGCCTGTCATCCGCGGTGTTCAGCTGTCCACCGGGGCCCTGCTGATCGCCGGCGGGGTCAAGTTCATCATCGGAACCTCTAAATACCAGACGCTTCAGGATGCGGCGGAGCCCTATCTGGCCTGGCAAAGCCTGGGTCCCATACCAATCAGCCTGATTATTGGCGGCATGACCGCCGTGATTACGCTTTTGCTTCTGGATAACAAAAAATTCCCGGCCGGTTTGATCGTTGTCCTGGGGGGCCTGGTCATCGGACTGGTCCTGGGGGCCAGGCTCGATTTCGGGATCAGTGAAATCGGTTTTCATTTTCCGGACATCCTGCCCTTTGGATTTCCCGGAAAGGCGGATTTCTCCTTTGCCCTGTTGGCCCTGGTCCTGCCCCAGCTGCCCATGACCCTGGGCAACGCAGTCCTGGCCTACACCGACCTTTCCAGACAGTATTTCGGCGAGCGTTCAAAAAAGGTGACCAACAGAAAGGCCTGTATCAGCATGGCCCTGGCCAATTTCATGAGTTTTTTTCTGGGCGGGATGCCGCTTTGCCACGGAGCAGGCGGACTGGCGGCCCATTACCGTTTCGGGGCTCGGACTGCGGGATCCAATTTGATGATCGGGCTGATCTTTGCAGTGCTGGCCCTGGTTCTGGGCAGCGATGTCATAAATGTGCTGAACCTGCTGCCCATGTCCATCCTGGGGGTCCTGCTCGTGTTCGCCGGCTCCCAGCTGACCCTGACCGTCATGGATCTGGATAGCCGCAAGGACTTTTTTGTGGCTACCTTGATCCTGGGGATCACCCTGGCCTCCAATCTGGCGGCTGGTTTTATCGCCGGGATGCTTGTGGCTCAGGTCCTGAAGTGGGAAAAATTGTCAGTATAGATATATATGTTCCGGGCTCTTGGAAGGTTACCGCTGATACCTTGATAATTTGTCGAACGAGGGAATTGAAAGAAAGAACAGTGTTGCCCGCGAATCACAACAAAGAGCACGAATACAGAGAAGGAGCGATTTGAAATGCCTAAAGCCATTGCGGTCGAGAACCTCAGCAAGCGCTTCGAACAGGTGCAGGCTGTGACTGATATTTCCTTTACTGTGGACAAGGGTGAGCTGTTTGGATTTTTAGGTCCCAACGGGGCCGGCAAGACCACGACCATCAATATGCTCACCGGCCTGGCCCGGCCTGATGCAGGCACGCTCACCATCGACGGCATTGATTGCACCAAAAGGTCCAGGCAGGCCCAGTCTCTCATCGGCGTGGTTCCGGACGAGAGCAATCTCTATCC
>CAZUMF010000200.1:0-9027 GCA_964621385.1 uncultured Desulfohalobiaceae bacterium | reverse complement strand
CAGTGCCGATACAACAGTCCAAGAGGCAGCCATTGGCTATCCAAACGAGCCGGGCCTCCGGCTCGTAGAGCCTACGCCTCGGAGAGCATTTTGAGAGGAGTAGCCCAGCGCTGCCTCCGGGTTTTCAACAAACTCCAGAAAAAAGGCATCCAGGTTGGTGAAAACGTTATCAACCAGGCCTGGGCGATAGTTGATTCAGCCAAGGAGTACCATCTGTTTGCCAAGGGCAATGAGGAAAAAGAAGGCATTCTTTCCAACATGCTGGAGCAGGTAAGGAGCCTCCAGGACCAAACACTTGAAACCATTCGTTCAATCAAGGATGCAACGAATCGGACCATTGTTTCAGCCCGGAACAAACCCCTTGAAATGCAGGAGGTGACGTCAGTTCTGGTTCCTCAGATTCTGCAGTGGTTGACTACCGGGGTCGTCGCCAAGAAAAAAATTCTGCACCCTGGCATCACCAAGGCCAGGGCTATCGCCAAAAACAAGATCGGCAAAAAGGTAGAATTCGGCTTCAAATACTTGATTGCCCGCCTTGGTGGCAACTATCTCTTTGGAAAACTTTTCTATGAAAATCCCGGTGAATACTCCATGCCGATCGAGGCCGTCAAAGAATACAAGAACATCTTTGGAGCAGATGAGGCTCCGGAGGTATTCGCCTATGATCGGGGAGCCGACAGTGACGACACGATTGAAAAGCTCAAAGAACAAGGGGTTGCCAAGCCAGGCATTCAACCCAAGGGCAAACGCCCCTGGCCGGTTGATGATGCTGATCAAGGTCTGATTAAGACACTACGAGCCCAAATTGAAGCAGCCATTGGAACTCTGAAAACTGAGAAGTACGGCTTCAACCGCCCTGGTGAAAGAAAAGAGCCGAACCTTGCGGCAACAGGGATGCGCGCGATCCTAAGCCGAAACTTGAATCAGCTCATGCGGGACATCAGCAAAAGGGTGGTCCCTGGCTGATTGAATTTTGCGACACACACTAGTTAATTGGGTGCCCTGAAGCCATCAGAATAACTCAATCGATTTGAAGCGCTTTGCGCAACGCCTTCATTGCAGAAGTCTCCTGGATGGGACCTGCCAGATATTGGGATCGGCGATTTTATGAAGTTCCCGGCCCCGGTAGACAAGCAATCCGCCAAGCCATTGCTTTCCCAGCTTCAAGGCCACATCCTGCATGGCCCTCAGATCCTTGTGATACACTTTGTCCCTGGACTTGATCTCCACTCCGATAATACCGGATACAGTTTCAATCAAGAGGTCGAGTTCCTTTCCGGAGCGGGTTCGGTAAAAGTACAATTCAACCTCGAGCTGATAGGTCCGAATGAGTTTAAAGATTTCGCTCACGATCATGGTTTCGAAGATTTCCCCGCTTATGCCTTCCCAAAAGCCGGTGAGCTGCCGCAGAATGCCCACATCAACCCAGTATATTTTCGGCGTTTTGACAACTGTGCTGGTAATATTGTGGTAGTATGGCTGAAGAGAGAAAACTTGATAGGATATCTTCAAATATTCAATGTAGCGTCTGGCCGTATCAACGCTTAATCCGGCATCTCGCGCAAGTTCGGAATAATTCAGGAGTCGTGCACTCCGGAGCGCCGATAGCTTCTGAAAGGTGTGAAATGGGAGGAGATCGTCAATTTTGGCCAAGTCACCCAAATCCCTTTCCAGATACGTATACCCGTAGTTTTTCAACCACTGCCGCCGTTCGGCTGCACTGAGTTCCAAGAGTGCCGGCATCCCGCCCCACGCAAGAATATAGTCTTCGGTCTGCCGTAAACGGGCATCTTGAGTTTCAAGTAAGACAGGCGGACAATTGTTTAAGACCTCGGCGAAAGGTCCATCTGATAAAAGCTGGGCGAGAATGGGCAAAGGAACCTGTTCCGAGTGAAAAGGGGTGGTGACTTCAGCCTGCATCAGGGGCCAGAGCTCATAAAAAAACGCCCTCCCGGCCAAAGATTCGCGAATGTTTTTTAAGAGCAGAATCTGACTCGATCCGGTTAAGAGGCTGAAGAGAATGGTGTTCTCATCAAAAGCATATTTCACCTTTTCAAAAATGTCGGGCAGCTTTTGGGCCTCGTCTATCACGGCATTGCCAATACTTTGAGACCAGAGGATACTGGAAACACTGCTCAGGATCTCCCTGTTTTCAGGGGCATCAAGATTGATATAGGTCAGATCCGGATACAGCTTTCTGGCGAGGGTTGTTTTCCCGGTTTGCCGTGCACCGGTGAGCACCACAAGACGCTTCGTGGATGATCCAGGCAGAATTTGGCTGAGAAAACGATAACGGAGGAAGGAATGGGTCATGAAAAAAAATAGCCTGTAAATTTTACGATGTCAACAACAAATATGCAGGATTTTCGCTCAAAGTATGCGCGGAAGCCAGGCACGTTTTTGCTGGGTGCGGGCCACTTCCAGCATCAGGGCTGATCAGGCTGCAGAAGGTGCAGGACGGCCTGTTCGGACGATGGTGCCCAGGGAGACGGCACAGAGGGTTTCCGAGTCAGCTTCGGAAACAGAGACGATCTCGCAGCGGCAGACAGCCTGGTTCCTGGTCAAAGGCCGTGAGTTCGGCCCCGACCAGGACGCTGAAGGGCTGCGTGGCCAGAATCTGTTTCCCAAACTCAAACAGATCATCCATACGAATTGCTCCAGGAGGTGTTACATAAGTAAAGTAGTGTAACACCTCTTTTGGTTTTGGTGAAGGTGGCCCCCTCCTGGTTCGGATACATGATCATGACGCGATACATTGCACGACCTCCTTTGTGGTTGAGAGATTGCAGGGAAATATGGTTCACGGTTTGTCCTCCTTCATCCTTCCCGCTTCAAGGGAATTCCCCACTTTTTCATGTACTTCCAGACAGACGTCCGGCTCAATCCCAGGCGCCGCCCGGCTTCGGCCTTGTTCCAGCCGCTGTCCTCAAGGATCTGCAACAGGCCGTCCTTGTTGAGGGCTTTTTGGGCAGGGGAGGAGGCGATAGAAGCGGCAGAAGGAGAGGACTCATGATCGATCTCCCTGTTGTGCCTGATTTCTATGGGCAGATCAGGCACATCCATTTCTTCCCGGTTGCAGAGGACAAAACCATGCTCGATCACGTTCTCCAGTTCCCGGATATTGCCGGGCCAGGCATAGTCCATGAAGCGCTGCAGGGCGGCATGGGAGACCCGTTTGATGGCTTTCCCGGTTTCCTTGTTTTTCTTGGCGATAAAATGGTCGATGAGCAGGGGGATATCCTGTTTCCGCTCTTTGAGTGTGGGGAGCACAATGGGAAAAACTTTCAGCCGATAGTAGAGATCCTCGCGGAAGTGGCCCTGCTTGACCAGAGCGGTCAGATCCTTGTTGGTGGCGGCGATGATTCGGATATCCAGTTTTCGTTTTCTGGACTCCCCGACCCGTTCAATTTCCCGTTCCTGGAGGACCCGGAGGAGCTTGACCTGGATATAGGGGCTCAGTTCGCCGACTTCATCCAGGAAAATCGTCCCGTGGTTGGCCTGCTCGAATCGTCCGATCTTGTCCCGCATGGCCCCGGTAAACGCCCCTTTGACATGACCGAAGAGTTCGCTTTCCAGCAAGGACTCAGACAGGGCTGAACAATTCACGGCCACAAAAGGGTTTTCGGCCAGTTCGCTGTTGTAATGAATGGCTGCGGCCGCCATTTCCTTGCCGGTTCCGCTTTCCCCCTGGATGAGCACGGTGCTCCGGCTGGCGGAGGCCGCCCGGATGGCTTCGAAGACCTCCTGCATGACCGGGCTCTTCCCGATGATATTGCCGAAGCGGTAGGTTTCCCGGAGGCGTTTGGCGGCTTCCAGGGCCTTGTTTTTGGCCTCGATCAGCTCAGTGGTATTGGTCACCGTCTCCACAACGCCGACGATGCTCCCGGTCTGATCCTTGACGGCCCGGGCGTTTTTGATCACCGGGACATCAAAACCCTGCTTGTGGCGCAGAAAACATTCCTTGGTCCTGCCCCGCTCGTGCTTGAGAATGCCGCATTCCTGAAAGCCGGTGGGACAGACCTGATCGAAACAACGGTTGAAGGCAAGGAGCTCGCAGCCCCTGCCCAGGGCCTCCTCTTCGGAATATCCGGACATTTCCTCCATGGCCGGATTCCAGGAGGTGATGCGTCCCTGCATGTCCAGGGTAAACACGCCTTCAGCCATGGATTCGATGATTTGCTGCAGAAACTGATCGTGCCAGATGGCATGCTTTTTTTCGCTCATAGCCCCTCCAGATTCAGCCCTGCCGATGGCAGGGCTGAATCATAACGACATGAAAATCAATCAAATGGAAAACTGTACTGTTTCGCAAAGCGTGTACCTCTTCCCTGCGGTTTGATCACCAAAGGAACTGTGTTCAGGTCGTTTGGGATTTGAGAAGAGGTGGAAACGTTACCGTTACCTAACGGAACGCTGATTCCCTTGTCAAGGACCAAGAAGGGCGGGAATATGTGGAATGGGGGAGTCGTTATTTGTCCAACAAATTCTTAAATCCTAATGTAATTATCTGGATTTACTGACCTCTGACGGCTGCAAAAGGGATTTTTGCAGCCGCGTCTGGCACGGAAAATGCAAGTGTTTGTGATACTCGTCAGACAAGGAGGACATCATGAAGATCGCGATCGGGACGGATGATGGAAAGAGCGTACGAAAGGGTTATTTTGGTTTTTTGAAGACGATACGGACACGCTCCACCCCTGTAGGGAGCGGCGCAAGATTTTCAAAAATGCCGCGCAACGTTGACGTATCCCGGTACAATCTGTAAGAAAAGCTTCGATTGACTTCGTGACAGGCCGATTTTGAGGGGGTGTTCCCCTGAACACTCGTTTCTGAACAAGGAGGACTGTGCATGGCAGGCAAAGTGTTGATCGTGATCTCCTGCGGGACCAATCAGCCGAACCGGGCGACACGGGCGATTCACCTGGCCACAGTGGCCCATCAGCAGGGCAATGAGACCGTGATGTTTTTTCTGGATGAAGCGGTGTACCTGGTGAAAGAAGGGCTTATCGAGCATCTGCGGGCGGCCACCGGGGATGTGGCCGACGATCTCATGACCTATCTGCAGGCCCATGAAGTGCCGCTTCTGGCCTGCACTCCCTGCGCCAAGGCCAGGAAGATCAGCGAGGACGAACTGATCGAGGGGGCCAGGTTTGCTTCAGCCGCAGAACTCTTCCAGGAAGGCGAGGGGGCCACGGTGATCAGTCTGTAAACGAGCGCGAGGGGGTGATTGGTGGGAGCGGATGCTTGGGGCATGCTTCGAGTCTGTGTGCAGGCCCCGGAATGGATGGAGCCCTGGCTGGATCGATTCTACGATCGAAGCGACAGGGACTTGGTGCTGTCGCTTCGGGACAGGCCTCAAGAGCCAGCCGAGGTGCGTGAAAGCCTGGGATGCCGGCAGGCCGACCTGGTCCGGGCCTGGCAGAGAGGGGTCCTGGCCTGGAGTGCGGATGATCGTCTCAGCCCGGCGGATTTTCATGTGCGCTTTGATCACTGGGCCATGTTTGAGGGCTGGAAGGACCTCCCGCAGGCGATCAAAGACCGCCTGAACAGATGGGAGCTCGGGCAGTATGCGGCCGCGCATGCCGGGGAGGTGGAGGCCCTGCGCAGCGGGCTTCCGCCGCAAGCGGAGCGCATCATCCCCAGGTATCTGCTTTTTGGGGAGAGTCTGGAGACCATCGATCTGGCGGAGCAGGTCTTTCTCTGGCCCTGCAACTGCCGTTCCATGCTCGGCAAGTGCAGCAAGCCGGTCTTTACCTGCCTGCGCTTTGACAATGCCCGGGGCCTGGGCTGGGAAATCAGCCGGGAAAAAGCCAAAGACCTGATCCAGGAGGCCAACCGGGCCGGACTCATGCAATCCGGCGAGCTGGGTCTGGATGCAGAAGGACGTCTGGCCGGGGCCATTTGCAACTGCTGTTCTGACTGCTGCTTTCCCCATCTCCTGGCGGAAGCCGTGCAGGCCGAAAAGCTCTGGCCGAAAACCCGCTACCTGGCCCGCATCAACCACGATCTTTGCAGCGGCTGCGGCCGCTGCGCGCGCCGATGCCCTTTTCAGGCCCTCACCCTGACCAAAGCCGCTCAAGACGAGACAAGGGAAGTTGTCCTTTCCGAGACGATCTGCCGGGGCTGCGGCCTGTGCGCCACCGGCTGCCCGGAGCAGGCCATCACTATGCACAGCCTGGATGTGGGGCCGGGCTGGGACATGCGGGAGCTGCTGGGCTGAGAGGGCGGCAGACGCGAGTGGCGGGGTTGAACAGTGGGGCTTTCTAACTGGTTCACGGTTCCAGGTTCACGGTTCACGGTTTGAAGAGGAAGAAATGGGGAAGTCAGATTTTGGGCATTCGAAAAGCACTCTTATTTTTCTTAACCGTGAACGGTGAACCGTGAACCTGGAACCTTTGGGTTGCGTGCGTAGCCAACGTGAGGTTTTCAATACTCAATTTGGTTCAAAAAGGACAAAGTCTGAACCTAAACTTTACGTCTTTTTTCCGGCCGCAGGGAGCGAACGGCCGCACCAGCCCGCCACATTTCCGAATCATGGAGCTCTTTGAGTTCCTTGTCCAGCCGATCCCGGTAATCCGGAGCACTGTTGGCTTCTAAGACGATGCGGGTTTCCTCGCCCGAGGCAACGCTCTGGTAGAGTTTTTCAAAGACCGGGGCCACCGCGTCCTTGAAGGGCTTTCTCCAGTCCAGGGCGCCCCGCTGGGCTGTGGTGCTGCAGTTGCCGTACATCCAATCCATGCCGTTTTCAGCCACCAGAAGGATGAGGCTCTGGGTGAGTTCTTCCACGGTTTCGTTGAAGGCCTCGCTCGGGGAATGCCCGTGCTGGCGCAGGGTGTCGTACTGGGCCTCCATGACGCCGGCCAGGCAGCCCATGAGCACGCCCCGCTCTCCGACCAGGTCGCTGAAGACCTCTTTTTCAAAGGTGGTGGGGAACAGATAGCCGGACCCGATGACTACGCCCAGGGCCAGGGTCCGTTCCCTGGCCCTGCCCGTGGCGTCTTGGAATATGGCAAAACTCGAATTTACGCCGGCGCCGTTGAGGAAATTGGTGCGCACGGTCCGGCCCGAGCCTTTGGGAGCGACCAGAATGACATCCACGTTGTCCGGGGGAATGATGCCGGTCTGTTCTTTATAGGTGATGGCGAAACCGTGGGAAAAATACAGGGCGTCTCCCGGATTCAGACACTGTTTCAAGGCCGGCCAGGTGGCCACTTGCCCGGCATCGGAAATCAGGTTCTGGATGATGGTCCCTTTCCGGGCGGCCTCGTCCGGGGGAAAGAGGGTCTCGCCGGGAACAAAGCCGTCGTTGACCGCCTTTTCCCAGGACGCGCCGCCTTCCCGCTGGCCCACAATGACCCGCACCCCGTTGTCCCGCATGTTGAGCGCCTGCCCGGGACCCTGCACCCCGTAGCCGAGAACGGCCACGGTTTCATCTTTCAAGACCTCCAACGAGTGTTCCAACGTGAACTCATCCGAGGTGATGACCTCTTCAACCACGCCTCCGAAATCAATTGTTGCCATCGTCGACCCCTTGTTCTTGTGTGTTAAAAATTAAAGACCTTGGCTTCAGCGGCCAGGGAGATCAATTCTCCCCCGGTGCCCAGACTCATGTTGGCTGCAAAGCTGGACTCGTCAACCTGACGAGCTTTGGCGCAGGGGGTTCAGACCCCGATGGGAATGTTGTTCTCCACGAGATAGGGGAGGTAGTCGTTGATGCAATCCCCGGTGCCGGTCTTCACGCTGTGATCTCGGGATTGGTCCGCCCATCTGACGCCGTCGTTGATCAGGCAGATATCGGTTTTGTGTCCTTGGGAGTGGGCGATTTTGGCAAACTGGAAGCACCTGGTCGCCTCTTCATTGTCGTCTTTACTCAGTAGGAATAAAAAGTTGGCCATGTTGTCCTCCTTTATCAGTTATGCCTCCGGCAAAACTGATTCCTCATTGATTGATATGGATGAATATCCCCAAGCGTTTTGAATTGGCACTTTGCGGTTTGTGTTTCCAATGTCGTTTGATCAGAGGCGAATCTGAAAACCCGACACGGGCTGAACAGGACTTCAGCCTGGAATGTCCAGATCTAAACCTGAAGCAGACAGAGGTCAAGGGAGAAAGTCCGTGCGGCATGGGTCCGGTTTCCGCTTGGGCCGGATGCGCTTGTTTTTTGCCGAGAACTATGCTTTCTTCAAGCCTTTGTTTGGATGGCCGTCCATCATTTTACTGGACGAGTTGAGAGGATTCAGGACAGATTGCACAATGGCCAATTCATCAACGGCTTTCAAGAGGCGACGTCTGGACGTTCGCCAAGAAACACGCCTGGACCGTGTTCTTGGTCCGGTGCTGTTGCTGACCTGTATTTTTTTCATTCACTTTGTCTCTCGTCAGATAGCCGGGCCTCTGCTCCCGGCCATGGAGCTGGAACTGGGTTTGAGTCACACCCAGAGCGGGCTGTTTGTGCTGTTCATGGGGTTCGGCTTTTTTCTCAGCCAGCTCGGATCGGCCTTTCTGGTGTGCCGCTGGGGATACAGGCGGTGTATCCTGGTCTCCCTCTGGGGGGGCGCGGCCGCCTGCTGCTGCCTGGGCGCCATGAAGTCGGCGCTGACCCTGTCTTTTGCCTTTTTGGGCATCGGGATGACCGGGGGACTGTATGTCCCTGCGGGCATCGCCTTGATCACGGTCCTTGTCCGCCCCCAGGACTGGGGCAAGGCCATGGGCATCCACGAACTGGCCCCGAATATTGCCCTGATTTCGGTTCCCTTTCTGGCGACAGCCGTGGTCCTGCTGCATTCCTGGCGCATGGGCTACCTGCTGCTCGCCGGAGGGCTGGTGGTCCTGGCCCTGGTCTACACCCTCTTCGGCGTGGATTCCAGGGATCGGCCCTCAGCTCCGGATGGAGCCCGAATCCGGGAGATCGTCTCCAATCCGTCTTTCTGGTACCTGGGCTTGCTCCTGAGCCTGGCGGTGGGGGTGGAGACCGGGGTCTACACCATGGTCCCGTTGTACCTGGTCAACGAGCGGGCGTTTGATCTG
>CAZUMF010000199.1:0-9070 GCA_964621385.1 uncultured Desulfohalobiaceae bacterium | reverse complement strand
GATCAAAGCTCAGGATCAGCCTGGACCTGGATCCGGTTCAGATGCTGTAACAAATCCGCCTGCTCGGAAAAAAAATTCCAGAGCGGGCGGAAAAACTAGGGCGCTCATTATCATGTCTCAGCGGTGCAGCGACTTGATCTCACCCCAGACCTCAGGGTCGAATGATGTGGTCAGGAGGTGAAGGGCTGAAATGGCGTGATAGGTGTAGTCGAGCCGCAGATCATTGTGGAGTGGCTTGGTGGCCAGGGCCCCGATCACCCTGTCCGGATTCTGGAGCCAGAAGACGTCTTCAGGCCGGAACTGGAGTCCGAGCAGATACCGCACACAGCCGGCCAGGGCCCTGCCATACCGCTTCATGCGTTCCTCGTCCCCGGCCTGCCTGGCCAATGCATAGGCCCGGACCAGACCTTCAGTATAGACGCCGGTGGAGGCCAGGGCCCTGGTTAAGGCTCCGGCCTTGGCCTTGTTCTGCTCAAGCGACAAAGGTGGGTACGTATCCAGGAGCCAGTCCTGGAGCTCGAAGCAGAATTCTTTGTACTTAGGATTTCCAGTCAGTTCGAAGAACCGGGCATAGGCACGAACCTGCCAGGGGACAAACGGGCCTTGCTTCGAGTCTTGCCAATAGTCTGTATACCAATGGTAGGCCCCGGCCAGGGCGTCGACACTCCGGACATCCTCAGAGGCTCGGTAGTACTCCATCAGGGACAGCATGGTCTCACCAGGGTAGTAGAGCTGGTCTATGGTTCGTTCCTTGCGGACGAAGTCGGTCTGAAAACGGCCGGAATTCTCCTGCAGGGAAAAGATCGCCTCGGCCAACGGCTCGAGATCGAGTTGTCGCTCTCCATCCGAGCGGTTGGACAGGGCGGCCAGCAAAAAGGCGGTCGCGGCCAGGCTGCTGTCCTTTCGGGGCTGCTCCCAGGAAAAAAAGGCGCGTTGCTGCTCTTGCTCCACACTGCCGGCATAGAGATGCAAAGCGCGATCCAGCCCGCTCTCTAGCCCAGTCTGCGCCCCTTGAGCGGCTGCGATCTGGCTCAATACAAAGACTGCGTTCAGTTGGCGCAGGCACCAATCTTCGGCCGGAACCTCATTTGTCAGCGGATCGTAGCTGTAGAGAAAGCTGCCGTCCGACTCCTGATTCTTCAAAAACCAGGCAACAGCCAGGTCGATTGTCTCTTCGATATCCTCGAACCCGATATCCGCCAGCCGGCGCATGGAACGACCGCTGCAAAATGACGAGCACTCACCGCTTGAGGGGTCATACACAAACTCCTGGACCGGAAAAGTCTCGATCTCTGTGTCTTGATCTTTCAATTTTTTGTCCGACAGTCCGCTCAGCTTTTGCAGTCCGTCAAGAACTCCCTGCCCGGTCTGTATCCCCTGCTCCAGGATGGTCTGGGGCAGGAGAAGATGGCGCCCCGAGCCGGTTCGGACGGCAAACCCGCGATTGCCCTGCAGGTACAGATTAAGCAGATAGGGGGTGTTCGGAATGGCAAAAGGCTGATGCAGGACGGACAGTTTGAGCCTGGTTGTTTCCTGATTGAATGAGATGGTTTTGAGCGTATCCAGAACCGAATTCAGAGCCTGCTGCAGATCCTGGCCGGATCCCAGGGCGAATCCCGTCCGCTCCCCGGATTCATACAGGGCGACAGCGACCTGCAGGGGTCTGGAGCCCAGCCACTCTGGCAGCAGCCCTTCCAGCGCCCGACCGGAAGGGGAGGTATTTTGGAGCCGATCGAACAGGGTCTGGCCCAGCCCCCGGGCCTCCTCCTTCTCCAGAGCCAGCCTGTCGTAGGCCCGCTGTGCCTGGAGCGCGGGTACTTCCCCGGGGTCAGACCGCACCGCAAAAGAACAGGACCCCAGTGTCTGCTGCCCGGCTTTGATGACCGTTTTCCACTGCCCTGTGGCCATGGGTCTGGGGCCGCGATAGAACATCCATGTTCTGGCCCAGCCCTTCTGGATGTTCAGGGTCGACTGATAGGCAATGGATCGTCCAGGAGAGATCCAGTAAGAAGTCACCGGAAATGACTCGTCTGCCGGCGTCCAGTACGCTTGGAGAACGATCTCTTCATGAGGCAGAACGGCCAGCCTGGGCTCGGTAATGGGTCCCCCATCCGAAATCCCCAAAACTACCCCTTGCAGCGGCTGAGACTGGACATTGGACCCTGACCCGGCCTCCACCCGGGTGGCCATGATCAGCAGCATACCGCAGACCAGCAGTGCCCACACATACCTGAACACGAAACGTTTCATATGCAACTACTCCTTCTTACTCTTTGCCCTATGCTTCTTCGCTTGCCATCCTCTGTCCTTCGTCCTCCTCCGCCATCTCTCCCTACTTTTTCGTCTATTCATCCAATCATCCCTGGTCCTCCGTCCTCTTCTTCAATCGTCCACCAATCTCCGACATCCGCCCACCGACCACCGACCACCGCCTTCCGTCCTCTGTCTTCCGTCCTCCGTCCTCCGTCCTCCGTCCTCTGTCTTCCGTCCTCTGTCCTCGTCCTCTGTCTTCCGTCCTCCGTCCTCTGTCTTCCGTCCTCTGTCCTCCGTCCTCTGTCCTCCGTCCTCCGTCCTCCGTCCTCCGTCCTCCGTCTTCCGTCCTCCGTCCTCTGTCCTCCGTCCTCCGTCCTCCGTCCTCTGCCTTCCGCCCACCGCTTCACCACCCCGTTCCGGCCGGGGCTATCTCAACCGGAACAGCGGCAAAATACGGGATCCGAGCTACCTGCCCGGTATCCGTGAGCAGGAGAAGGGACTCGGCCCGGTCAGGACCCTCCTCGTCTCGAAATGAGACCCGGCCAGGCTCAGGAGCAAAGCGGGCCTCTGAGCGGTAGCATCTCCCAGAGCCGTCCAGCCACAACAAAGAGACCCAGAGCGGACGAACCGAACGCCACTGTACCTCCAACCTGGGTGGAGTAGCGATGCACTGAGTAACCTCCAGGCCGCTTATAGCAACAGACAATCCTGTTTCAGCCAGCTCCTGCTGGATCTGCCTCTGCAACCAAGCCTGCCGAGCGCTGTACCGAGTGATCTCCTTGGCTGCAACCAGGCTGGCCAGACGCTCGGCCGGCCTGTCCAGCAGGGCGCAGGCCTTGGCGTTAAAGTCCTGGAGCCAGAAATAGCCCGGTTTGAGACGCAGCCCCTGCCGAAAGGCCTGCCTGGCCAGTTCTGCCCTGCCTTTGCTGTAATGGGCCTTGCCCAGGAAGTACCAGCTCCGGTACCAGTTCGGATTTTTGGCCACGCCGTCCTGCCACAGGGCCACAGAATTGTCCCAGACCTGGTTTCGGGCGAAGGTGGTTCCGGCCAGTCCCAGCAGAGCCGCCACACAGGCCGCCAGGACCAGCCGGCTCAGGCCCGGGTGCGGCAGACGTTGCCAAACCCAGTCTATGACCAGGGCGATAAGAAGGAACAGACCCAGGTGGGGCAGCAGGGTGTAGCGGTCGGCCATGCGAATGTAGGTCGCCCCCAGGATGCCGCTGACCGGGAGAAAGGTCGCCACATAGGTCATGAAAGCGAACAGGACCCGGCCATACCTGCCGGTTCTCAGGAATTTCCAGCAGCCCCAGATCAGGACGAGCCCTAAAAGAGAGAACCCCAGGGTCGGATAGAAGGCCGGCAGGGCCAGGATGTCCAGGGTTGGCCCGGCGCCATAGTTTGCAGTGGCCGTTGTCTGCCACAGGTCAAAGGAGGAGGGGACCACATAGTAGTGGCAGAGACCGATTGGGGCAAAGGAAAGGGCCAAATAGGCCACCTGGGTCCTGAGGCTGGTCAGGATGGAGGTGGTCAGGCTGCCGCCCGGGTACTCGGCCAGCAGGCCGGTCTCCGGGCCATAGGCCAGGCTCAGCTGATAGAGAATCAGGACCAGGACAGCCATGGGCAGGAGAACCCCGGCGCTGATTCCCCAGAACCTGAGCTGTTGTTCCCGGGTCCGCGGCAGGTGGAAGAAGACCAGGTAGAGGCCCAGGATCAGAGGAAAGGCAGCCGAGGTCAGCTTGGTCAGCATGGCCAGGCCAAAAGCCAGCAGACTGCCCAGGCTCAGAAACCAGGGCCTGCGGCTTCGACCCTGCATCAGGCGTACAATCCCCAGCCAGGCCAGGAGGATGAAGCACAGGGCCAGAACGTCCTTGCGGGCCGAGAGCCAGGTGACCGACTCCACCCGCAAGGGATGAAGGGCCCAGAGGCCGACGGTCAAAAGGGTGATCCGCTCGGAAAATCCGATCTGCCGTAGCAGGCGAAAGAGAAGGACAATGGCCAGGGCAAACAGGAGGAGGTTGACGCCGAAGTACCCTGGGGCCCAGCCTCCCCAGAGGCTCCACTCCAGGAGATGGCTCAGGGTCCTGACCGGGAGGTACATGTCGCTCACCGGCTGGGTGAAGCGGGTGAAGATGGCTTTCAGGTTTTCCCAGTTCAGCTCTTTGATGAACGAGTTATTGTAGATGATCCGGTCATCGTCCCAGTTGACGAAGCTGTTGTCAAAGCCACCCGCATACACCAGGAGTATGAGGACGAGGATACCGGCCAGGGCCAGGGTTGAAGAATGGAAGAAGGTAGTGGTCGGTAGACGGTTGTCGGTGGACGGTGATTTTTGAAGAATACTCGGCTGAAACTTCACGTTGTACATACCCCTCCAGTCTCGGTGTCTCCGACATCCGACCTCCGTTTCAGTGCTGTCCTCCGTCCTCAGTCATCCGTCCTCTTCTTCAAACCGCCCACCGACCACAGCCCCGGGCTTTGGCCCCAGCTTGAACTTCCAGAGGCCCCGCAGGGTCATCTTGGCCAGCATCCAGCCATGGGCAAAGCGGCTGATGTTGGTTTTGCCGTAGGTCCTGGCTCGATATTGAACGGGCAGGTTGACGATCCCCAGGCCCAGGACAGCCGCTGGATAGAGGATCTCGAAGTCTCCGAAGGGGTCCACGTCCCCAAAATCCTGCCGCCAGGCGGTCATGCGCTCATAGTCCTGCCTGAGGAAAAGCTTGGTCCCGCACAGGGTGTCGCTCAGGTTGGTCCCCAGGATCCAGCTCAAGGTCTTGGCAAAGAAGACGTTGCCCAAGCGGTTCAAGAACCGCATGGCCTGATCTTCCATGGGATAGAGCAGGCGGGAGCCATTGACGAAATCGGCTGCCCCCTGGCAATAGGCCTCGTAGAACCGGGGCAGCATCTCCGGAGGCATGGTCAGGTCGGCATCCAGGATGGCCACCACATCGCCGCTGGCTGCCTCCAGGCCGCACCTGACAGCGTCACCCTTGCCCACGCCGGCCTGGCGCACGGCCTGGATTTCCAGACCGTCTGAGTTCCTTTTTTGGACCCGGACAATCTCCTCCCAGGTCCCGTCCCTGGAATGACCTTCCACAAAGACCACTTCCAGCCGGGCTCTGGCGCGCAGACTCTCGGGTATGCGCTTCAGCAGCGGCTCGATATTGTCCCTCTCGTTCCGGGCCGGAGCCAGGATGGTCAACGAGGGCCGACCTGTCTCCGGGATGATGGGCCGGAGGGTGATGACGTGGACCAGGCTCAGGTTGTTGATCAGGGGACAGGCAACCAGCAACCGATTGAGCCAACCGGTCCCCGGGCAGGGGATAAAGCCCACCGGCCGGATGCGAACCAGCTCGAATCCGGTCAGCCTGATCAGATCCCGGAGGTCCTTTCGGGTCAAAAACGTGTGTGGCGGTTCGCCCTGGCGCAGACCCAGCCTGTTGGCCAGCCTGTAAAGCCACTCCCAGTATGGGCTGTAGGCCACCAGAACCAGGCGCGAGGTCCTGGCCAACCCCTGCTTGATCTGTCTGAACAGCTCCTGGATGTCGGGGTGGTGGTTGACCGTGCCGTGGAGCAGGACCAAGCTTCGCTCTGCAGCGCTCCCCTTCAGATCGGGCGGCGTGGGCTTAGTCCAAATCTGCTTGGCCTTGCAGTCCACCAGCTGGAGTAGCTCCCGGCGATCATAGGGCAGGGGAAACCATTGAATGACCTGGTCACAGTAACGGGCCAGGCTGGATATCTCTGCCCCTATGAGCCGGCGGAGGAAGGTCCTGGAATGCTCGGCCAGGCAGCTGAGAATACCGGACATCCTTATCCACCTTTCAGGAGGTCAGTAACCAGGGTCATGAGCTCTGACTTGTAGACATAGGCCAGGATCAGGGGGGTGACCGCCAGGCCCAGAAGTAAAACTGTAGCCACCTGCTTGCCGAAGGTCCACTCCTCGGCCAGGACGATCCGCTCTATCAAATTCTTTTCTGACATATTTTCCCTTTTTGGGCCAGTTGTCGGTGGACTATTGTCAATGACCGGTGGTCTGTGGTCGGTGATCGGTAGTCAGTTATTCGAAGTCGTTAGTCGGTGCACTGACCACTCCCCAACGTCTCTCTTCGTCGTGTTTCTTACCGTCAACTGACTACAGACAAGAGATCACTGTCTCTTCTTTATTCATGCTGATTCAACTGGTAACAGACCACAGACAATCGATCACTGATTACTGATGTTCGGTGAGAATAAAAGAAGAGGCTGATTTAAGCATAGTACCGATCATACCACCGATTTCTCGATTTAATCGAACAAGCTCTTCATGTTCTTGAATTTTGAGGTAGTTACAATCTCGTGCAAAATCCAGCCAAGTCTCTGTTTCATTATTTTCAGCATCGACATCAGTAAGTTTGCTTACAAAATGAGCCTCATAACGTCTTTTGGACCAAGCTTCACGCAAATTGGCGCATACTGCCCGCGAGGACCTTCTAATCTGATCAGTTAAGGAATATCGCTCTTCTTTTGGCCATCTTTTACTCGCTTCAAATATTTGCATTGCCAAGGTATATGCCTGCTTATATACGCGTAAATCCTTAGCCGATTGAGCTATCATTCTTTAACCTCTATCTTCCTCTTCTCGGGACTACTCTCTCTTCGTCTTCTTTCTTACCGACTACTGCCCACTGTCTTTAAACTGCCCACCGACCACCGACTACCGACCACCGCCTTCCGAACACTTCTTTCGCGCATTCACCAAAAACTGCCGGAAGAAAACCAGGAAGATGGCCAGAAATATCGAGGCCACCAGGGTCAGGGCGCAGATCATGCTCCGCTTGGGCTCGGACTTGTCCACCGGCACAAAGGGTGAATCCAGGAGCTTGAAGCGGACCACCTCCTTGGACTCGGCGATCCTGGCCAGCTCCAGCTGCTTCCGAAGCTCCGCATACACAGTCTGAGCCGCCAGGAGCTCCCGCTGGATCTCGGCCTGCGGCACCTGCTGGCTGGGCACCTGACGCTCCCAGTACTCCAGTTCCTGCTTGGCCTTGGCCAGCTGCAGCTCCACGAATTCCCGTTCCCGCTGGGCGTCGGTCTCGTATTCGTTTTCCAGGTAGTCCTTGGCCTCGTTAATGATCCGCTCGACCATGCTCTTGGCAAACACCGGATCATCGCTCTCCCAGCCCACAGTAATGAGACCGTTCTTGTCGTTCTGGCTGGTCTCCATTTTCTTGGCCACAGCATTTCGCTGCAGGGCTTTGGCCAGGGTGGGCCGCTCATCTGGGTCCTCCACCATCCACTGGCCTGTTTCCGGTTCCCATTGGTCGGGATAGAGCCTGGGCAGGAGGTCGTACCTGGTGATCAACCGTTCCTGGATGTTTCGGCTCTCCAGAAAGGCCATGATGCTCTGGCTCTTGCCTTCACCGCCCGGCAGGTTGACAGGGATGGGCAGGTTGGCGGCCAGACCGGCCAGCTTGCCCAGCCCGCCCTGCTGGGACTCAGTAGGCTGGAGCACGGCCGTGGACTTGTAGATGTCGGTCATCTGCAGGCTGACGAACACGGCCGTCAGGGTGCTGAGCAGGGCCAGCAGGCCGATGAACCACCTGCCCTGCCAGAGCACGCCCCAGAGCTCCAGGAGATCGATCTCGTCCTCTTCCTCATAGGGCGGATACTGGGCTGGCACATACACAATCTGCTGTTGTTCACTGGTCTTTTCTGCAGTCATGTCTTCCTCTTTATCAAAAATGCTGCAATAAAGAATGGTGGCCGCACGCCTTTTTTCTTAAAAGGAACGGCCAATAGTCAGGCCGATCCGCTCCTTCCCTGCTTCAACTTGTGCCCAGTATTTGTTGTTCAGCCAGTTGCCGAGCAGAGCCCCGACCAAGGAACCGCCCAGGTTGGCCGCCATGTCGCCTGTGCTGAAATAATTGTCTTTTTTCTGGCTGTCGATCACTTCCTTGGCCAAGCCGGGCATGACCCCCAAAAACGTACCAAGACCGATTCTTTGATAGGCATTCAAGTCAGTGGTCTGATGCAGGTAGGTCTCAGCTCCAGCTCCA
The DNA here is from genome assembly GCA_964621385.1 of uncultured Desulfohalobiaceae bacterium. GTDB lineage: Bacteria > Desulfobacterota > Desulfovibrionia > Desulfovibrionales > Desulfothermaceae > JAABTT01. Next base: position 785 of record CAZUMF010000199.1, on the reverse strand, counting down.
AGCATGGTCGAGACCGAAAAGTGGAGGACCTTGTCCTCATGCTCGAAGGCCGTGGCCGAGCCGGCAGTCACGAACAGAACAAGCAATGTCAGGAGATAGGCCCGATGTAAGATGATCATTGTCCAGACTCCTTGTGAACGTTTTGAATTCTTATCCATTTATCTCCAGCGGACTGAGGACAGAGGACAGAGGACAGAGGACAGAGGACAGAGGGCAGAGGACAGAGGACAGAGGGCAGCTGAAGGCTTGATCAGAAGCTCTTGCAAAAGGATTCTGGTTTGTTGATCATACTACCAAGCATACGGCCGATTTCTAAACAATCACTCATGAATTGGATATGCATCTCATCTGAGATATATTGGCATGCCTTGGCTGTATCGAGCCAGTGCTGAGTTTCAGCCTGTTCTCCATCTGAATCAGTTAACTTACTTACAAAATGAGCAGGATACCTTCTCTTTTGCCAAGCTTCCGCTATATTGCTCCCAACTGACCGTGAAGATCTACGGATTTGATCGGTAAGGCTGTAAAGTTCTTCTTTCGGAAAGTTCTTGCTTATTACAAAGATATCCTGCTGCAGTTTGAATGCCTTCTGATATACCCTCAGTTCACGAAAGCTCGATATCTTATCAGCCATTGCATCTTCTCTCTATTTTTTTAGTCTTCGGCTATCTGTCTGTCCTCTTCTTCCTCCGTCCTCTGTCCTCCGTCCTCTGTCCTCTGTCCTCCGTCCTCTGTCCTCTGTCCTCTGTCCTCTGTCCTCTGTCCTCTGTCCTCTGTCCTCCGTC
>CAZUMF010000198.1:0-9131 GCA_964621385.1 uncultured Desulfohalobiaceae bacterium | reverse complement strand
AGGCCCTGCAGTCCTTTTTCGACCTGCAGCAGACAGCCCCAGCCGCCCAGTCCCTGTCCGCCTGGGCCGAGCATTTTTCCAACCTGCTCAAGGCCCTGGGCTGGCCCGGCCGGCGAGCGTTGAACAGTGAGGAATATCAGTGCCTGACCGCCTGGAACAAAACCCTGCAGCGTTTTGCCGTTCTTGATCTGTATGCATCCCAATTCGGGTTTGACCAGGCCCTGTCCCAGCTGCGTCATCTGCTGCTCCAGACGCCGTTTCAGCCGGAACAGCTGGATGTCAATGTTCAGATCCTGGGCCTCCTGGAAGCGGTTCATGAAGATTTTGATCAGCTCTGGATTATGGGCCTGACGGATGAGGTCTGGCCCCCCGCCGCCCATCCCCATCCCATGCTGCCGGTCCCGCTGCAGCAGGAAAAAGGGCTGCCTCATTCCAGTGCAGAACGAGAGCTTGAATACTGCGGTCTTATCCTGGAGCGCGTCCTCTGCTCCGCACCCCGGATCGTGGTCAGTTACCCGCGGCGGGAGCAGGATCGGCCCCTGTTTCCAAGCCCGTATATCGACCGGTATCCGGAGTCGGAAACGCAAGGAGCTGCGGCGGGCCCTGCGGATGTGTATTGGGAATGCATCCATGCGGCCGGTGAGCTGGAAGCCTATCAAGACGAGCAGGGTCCGGAACTCAGTCCGGGAAGCAGAGTCAGAGGAGGCACCGGCGTCCTCAAAGCCCAGTCCCTGTGTCCGTTTCAGGCCTTTGGCCGCTATCGCCTGGGGGCGGACGATCCCAGGGAGCCAGTCTCCGGGTTGGACCCGCGGGAACGGGGTGTTTTAATCCATACCGCATTGGAGTCGTTCTGGGATGCTGTCAGGGATCAGACCCGGCTCCTTGCCCTGGAGGATGAAGAGCTCCAGGCCGTCCTGTCCCGGGCGGCGGATACGGCGCTCAATGCCCTGCAGGCGGATCGTCAAATGCTCTTTACCAGGCGTTTCAGGGCCATCGAGAAAGACCGTGTGCAGACCATCCTTCTGGAATGGCTGGAACAGGAACGGGCGCGGCCTGCTTTTCAGGTCATCGGCAATGAAGAGCTGCGCCTGGTGCTCATCAACAAGCTGCAGTTCAGGATTGTGGTGGACCGGATTGATGCGCTGTCCAATGGCAAGATCCTGGTCGTGGACTACAAAACCGGGCAGTATACGGTCAAGGACTGGTTGGGAGCGCGTCCGGCAGAACCGCAGGTTCCTGTGTACAGTCTGGTGGAAGCTCAGGAGTTAAGCGGGGTGTATTTCGGCCTGGTCCGAAAAGGGGAGTGCCGGTTTATCGGCATTGGAGAAGACGAAAACTGCATTCCCGGGACCATGGGGTTCGAAGCAGGCGGTTTGGCCGAGGTCTATGGCTCCTGGAGCGGTCTGCTCGGGTTCTGGAAAGAGCAGCTGGAGCAGCTGGCCGGTGAATTCAGGCAGGGGTGGGCGAAAACCGCCCCGCTATCCCCGCAGAAAAGCTGCCGGAATTGTACACTGCAGTCGTTGTGCCGGGTCTATGCCCTGCAGGAACATGAACGATACCTGCAAGCGACTGGAGACTGCGCCATCCCGGCGGACGGTCCTTGAGAGGGGAGAATGGGCCGTTTCCAGGAAACAACAAGGCTTCTTGAGCAGCACTGCAAACACGTGAGCCGCAGACAATGACGCATTTCGAAGGCATTCACCCCAAGACCGGTTCCCGCCGCAGCGACCTGCCGCCGCCCGCCGACGCCTCGGCCCGGGAAGAAGCGCTCAATCCGCATCGTTCCTTCATTGTTCAGGCCCCGGCCGGTTCAGGCAAGACGAGCCTTCTGGTGCAGCGCTATCTCACGCTGCTGGCCCGGGTCCGCAAGCCGGAAGAGATCCTGGCCATTACCTTTACCCGGAAAGCGGCCGGGGAGATGCGCCAGCGTATTCTTCAGGCCCTGCGCCAGGCCAAACACCCTTCGCAGGACAGCGATCCGCATACCGGAAAAACCGCGGCACTGGCCCGAGCGGCCCTGCAGCGCAACACACGCCTTGGCTGGTGCCTGGAACACAATCCGTCCCGCCTGCGAATCCAGACCATTGACGCCTTGTGCGCCTCGTTCGTGGAACAGATGCCTCTTCTGTCCAAACTGGGGCTTCGGGCCGATATCAGTGAGCATCCCGAGGCCCTGTACCGGGAGGCAGCCGAGCAGACCGTGGCCGAGTTGGAGACCGGTGCGGGATGGTCTGCGGCTGTGGAAACCTTGATCAGGTATCTGGACAACAACCTGGAGCGGGTTATCGACCTGATCGCCGTGATGCTCAGGCAACGGGAGCAGTGGCTGCGCCATCTGGCCGGGAGAAAGGATCTCGGGCTGCAGCGCCGTGTTCTGGAGCAGAGCTTTGCCCGGCTTATCCGGGACTGTCTGGACAGGGCGCGGCAGACCCTGGAAGAGGTTGACTGGGAGCTGATTCTGGAACTGGGCCGGTTTGCGGCTGCCAATCTCCAAGCAGAGGATTCGCCGTCATTGATCTGCAGGGTCGGTGCCCTGGAACGATTGCCCGGGACCGGGACCGGGACCGGGACAGAGGATCTTGATTGCTGGCTGGGGCTTTGCGATTTACTCCTGACGGCAAAAGGGGAGTGGCGCAGGCAGGTCAATAAGACCCTCGGATTTCCAGCCTCGGGCTCAACAAAGGATCCGGTCAAAAAAGAGGTGTATGCATCCCGGAAACAGGCGTTTCTCGAGCTGCTGGGACGTCTCTCCTCCAGGGATACTCTCAGGCGCGTTCTGCAGACCCTCCGTACCCTGCCGGCATCCACATACAGTCAGGAGCAATGGACCATCCTCCAGGCCTTGTTTGAGATCCTGCCCATGGCCGTGGCCCAGCTTCATATCGTGTTTCAGTCTGAGAACCAGGTCGATTTTTCAGAGATCGCCCTGCGGGCTCTGGAAGCCCTCGGATCGGAGGATGATCCGACTGATCTCGGTCTGGCCTGGGATAACCGGCTGCAGCATATCCTCATGGATGAATTTCAAGACACGAATCAGACCCAGTATCGCCTGATCCAGCAGTTGACCGCCGGCTGGCAGAATGGAGACGGCCGCACCTTTTTTGCGGTGGGCGATCCCATGCAGTCCATTTACCGCTTCCGGGAGGCCGAGGTCGGTCTGTTTCTGCAGACCCGCCGGCACGGTCTCGGGGGGATTTGTCTCAGCCCCCTGCAGCTGCAGGTCAATTTCCGTTCGCAGCAGGGGCTCGTGGACTGGATCAATGCGTCCTTCCAACGGATCCTGCCCCAGGATGAAGACATCGCCTCCGGCCGGGTGCCCTACAGTCCCTGTACAGCGCATCAGCCCGCCGATCCGGCGGGAGGGGTGCACATCCATCCCTTTTTCGAAAACAATCCCCGGGCAGAAGCTTACAGAATCAGGGACATTATTATCCAAACCCGAAAGCAGCAGCCCGGGGGGTCCATCGCCGTTCTGGTCAGAAGCCGGAGCCATCTTCGGGAGTTGCTGCCCGTGTTGCGGCGCAGCAAGCTTTCCTTTCAGGCCGTGGAAATCGAATCCCTGGCTCAACGGCCGGTGATTCAGGATGTGCTGGCCTTGACCAAGGCCCTGGCCTTTCCGGGGCACCGTCCGGCCTGGCTGGCTGTCCTCCGGGCCCCCTGGTGCGGGCTCTGTCTCAACGACCTGCACAACATCGCGGCAGTGGATGTGCAAAGACCGGTCTGCAGCTGCCTCAATGATGCGCAGTTTGTAACCGGCTTGAGCCCACAGGGTCGGGAACAGGTCTTGAAAGTCCGGGACATCCTCAATCAGGGTCTGGCGAATCGCGGCCGGGGAAGCCTGCGTGATCTTGTGGAAGGGGTCTGGCTGCGGCTGGGAGGTCCGGCCTGCGTTCCGGACAAAAACGATCTTGATGATGTCCGGGTCTTTTTTGACTTGCTGTCCAGTCGTTTCAGCGGTCTCGAGCCTTTCCAGCCCTCTGCCCTTGACCAGGCTTTGGCTGCACTCTTTGCCGTTCCTGATGCTGAGGCCGATGCAACCTTGCAGATTATGACCGTGCACAAGGCCAAGGGGCTGGAATTTGATACAGTGATCCTGCCGGGGCTGGGGCGGACCTGGCCGGCTGATGCGCATCAGCTCCTTCTGTGGGAGGAGCGGGCCCGTGGGGCGGGGCGGACTGATCTGCTCCTGGCGCCCATGGCCGAGGCCGGGGAGGAACAGGGACGGTCCTATCGATACCTCAAAGGCCTTAAAAAGGAAAAAGCCGGGCATGAAGAGGCCAGGGTCCTGTATGTCGCTGCGACTCGAGCCATGCAGAACCTCCATCTGCTCGGGCATGTCACTCTGGATCAAAGCTCCGGGGCCATTCGCGAACCTGCCGCCAATTCCGCTTTATCCTGCCTCTGGCCGGCCCTTGAGGCCGACTTTCAGGGCGTCCGGGATCAGGCCGGCCAGACCGCAGTCCAGCCGTCAGATGACCCGCCTGCGCTTGAAGCCCAGCCGTTTTTCAGGCTGGTCTCCGGCTGGGAGCTCCCGGACCCCCCGGCGGGCCTGCCGGCAGACCGGAACAATCCAGAAGAAGCCGAGGCAGCTTATACACCCGTCGAATTTGCATGGGTGGGGCCGTTGCTGCCCAAGGTCGGCACCCTGGTCCATGCCTGGCTGCTGCGCCTTGTTCACCTGGGAGAAGCGAACTGGAGCCGTCTGCAGGTCACACAGAATACAGGCCTGTATGCCAGGCAGCTGGCGGCCCTGGGGGCGGGGCCGGATGAAGCCGAAGAAGGCGCTATAATTGTGGCCACAGCCCTGGAGCGAACCCTGGCCGATCCCAGGGGCCGCTGGGTCCTTCAGGACCATCCAGGCGGCAGGTGCGAATTCGGATTGACGGGCTGGATCGACGGACGCCGGAAACGCGTGGTCCTGGATCGGACTTTTGTGGATGCTTCGGGGATACGCTGGATTATTGACTTTAAGGTCAGCCGCCATAGCGGGGGGGATCCGGAGCTGTTCCTGGATCGTGAACAGGCCCGTTATCATGAACAGATGCTTGGCTATGCACGCATCATGCAGCTTCAGGACCATCGCCCGCTCCGATTGGGGCTGTATTTCCCCCTGCTGCAGGGCTGGCGGGAATGGGGCATATAAAATATTCTGATGTCTGCTTTGCTTCTGGCAAAGCAGACATCAGAATATTTTCAGGTGTCAGCCCTGCCTCTGGCCGCAGACGTCCAGTTTGATCAGTGAAGAAACGTTGTTTTTCCAACAGGCTGTCGCGTTCACCCGTCATTGCGAGGCGTCTTCGCCGAAGCAATCCCTGACAAGAGGCTCTTCTGAAAGATTGCTTCGCTTCGCTCGCAATGACGAGCGTTGATGAATGCTTCAATCTGTGACTTCATTCGTCTGAAGTTTCATTCGAGCGCTGGCTGGGCAGCAGGATGTGAACTCCGTCCCGGGCAGCATGGGCTGCCCGGGACGGAGATTTTTTTGTCTACAGGACCTTGACCTTGACGATCTCCTGTTGATCCTGATCTTGGAGGTGGATGGCGCAGGCCAGGCAGGGATCAAAGGAATGGATGGTCCGCAGGACTTCCAGCGGTTTTTCAGGATCGGCAATGGGGTTGCCCACCAGAGAGGCCTCGTAGGGGCCGAGCTTGTCCTGGGCGCTTCGGGGACCGGCGTTCCAGGTGGAGGGCACCACGCACTGATAGTTCTCGATCTTTCCGTCCTTGACCACCACCCAGTGCGAGAGGGTTCCCCTGGGGGCTTCGTGAAAGCCGAAGCCTTTGATCTCGCCCTTGGGGAACGAGGGTTGATTGCAGATGGTGTAATCCCCTTTCCCGATGTTCTCCACCAGGGAAGTCCAGTTCTGGCTCAGGGTGTCGGACAAAACCGCGCAGCGCACGGCCCGGGCCGCGTGTCTGCCGATGGTGGAGTGCAGGGCTTCCAGTCCCACCGTGCTGCCCAACAGCTTGCTCACCGTGTTTAGAGCCAGGGTGGCGTATTCCTTGGTCGGGGCGTGTCCGGCGGCATACATGCCCAGGACATTGGCCAGGGGACCGACCTGGGCCGGCTGGCCCTGGAAGCTCGGGGCCTTGACCCAGGAGTATTTTCCCTGATCGTTGAACTCAGTGTAATTGGGAACGGTTTCCTCTTCCCAGGGGTGTCTGTCCCAATCCCCGTCATACCAGGAATGCTTGATGGATTCCTTGACGTTGGTCCCGAAGAAATCGTCCTGGAAGGAGTTGATGGCCTGAAAGGCGCCGACGTCGCCGTTGGGGATGTAGCCGCCCGGCAGCAGGAATTGTTCGCCTTTGGAATCCAAGGGCATGTCCGGAACGGAGAGGTAGTTGGTCACCCCGGCGCCGAAGCCGGTCCAGTCGGCGTAGAAGGCCCCCACGGCCGCCACGTCAACGAGGTAGACCTGTTTGACAAAGGCGTCCACTTCAGTGATCAGGGATTTGATGTTGTAGAGTTTTTCCGTGGTCAGGGAGGCCGGACTGTCCGGATCCACAGGATTGGAGACCCCGCCCACGGCCAGATTCTGGATGTGCGGCGTCTTGCTGCCCAGGATGGCCACGACCTGATTGATTTTCCGCTGATATTCCAGGGCCTGGAAGTAGTGGGTGGCGGCCAGGAGGTTGACTTCCGGAGACAGCTTCATGGCCGGGTGCCCCCAGTAGCCGCTTCCAAAGACGCCCAGTTGTCCGGAGGCCACGAAGTTTTGCAGTTTTTCCTGGATGCCCTTGATTTCCTGAACGCTGTTCCGATGCCAGCCGGACAGGCTCTGCCCCAGTTTGGCTGTCTGCTTGGCGTCGGCCTTGAGTGCGGAAACGATATCCACCCAGTCCAGGGCCGACAGTTGATAGAAGTGGACGATATGGTCGTGCAGTCCGTGGGCCGCGATGATCAGGTTCCGGATGTACTGGGCGTTGACGGGAATTTCCAGCTGCAGGGCGTTTTCCACGGCCCGCACCGAGGCAATGGCGTGGACCGTGGTACAGACCCCGCAGATGCGCTGGGTAAAGAGCCAGGCATCCCGCGGATCGCGGCCTTTGAGGATGACTTCGATGCCCCGCCACATCTGTCCTGAAGACCAGGCGTTGCTCACCTGGCCGTTGTCGACTTCGCAGTCAATCCGTAAGTGTCCTTCAATGCGTGTAATCGGGTCAACCGTGATTCTTTTTGCCATGGAGTCTCTCCTTGTATATGATTCCGATTGGTTTCCGGTGTCAGGTTTCTGGTGTCAGAAAAAGAAAGACGATATACTGTCAAGGCCTTAATATCTGACACCCGACACCTGAAACCTTAAAATATTCTTCAATTTTTCGCATACGGTAACGAGCTCTGAGTTTTAATGCGCCGTCTTCCTCCGGGGCAGGGCCAGGACCGGGAAGCGCTTGACGATCCACAAATATCCCAGGACTTCAACCGCCACGATGCCCAGGGTGATCATGGCCTCTCCCAAGGTTGGGAAATAGTGCCAGCCGTTGCCCGGATCGTATCCGGTAATATAGGCGTTGAATCGGTAGAGTCCCGCTCCGAGGATCAAACAGAAGGCGGCCCAGACCAATGTGGAGTGCCTGTCCCGGCTTTTGGCCTGAAAGAAGAAGACCAGCGCCGCAATGAGCAGGATGTTTTCCAGCAGGAACATGTTCCCGGCCAGATCCCCCGCAAACATGGAGCCGAGGGCTCCCTGCATGCCCACGCTTATCAAGCGCAGGAGCAGGAAGACGATCAGAATCCAGGGCACAAGATTGGAAAGCCGCTTGAGGAGCTTGATCTCTTCGAAGTTCTGATAGGCGACGCCGGACACCGAGGTTTCAAAAATGACCACGGCATAGCCCAGGAGCAGGGCCGCGATCAAAAACAGCAGGGGCAGCAGATTGGTCCACCAGAGCGGTGACAGCTTGGCACCAGCCAGAATCATCAGACTGCCGAGGGAAGACTGGTGCATGGTGGGCAGCAGGATGCCCAGGGCGACAAAAATGAACAAAACCCGGTTGAGTTTCTTCTGCAGGTCCTTGATCTGAAAATGCTGCAGAACCACCGGTGAAAATTCAATGAGCAGGATGACGCAATAGGCGGCGATGCACAGGGCGACTTCCAGGAGCGCGGAGTGAATATTCGCGTGCCAGGGCAGAAAGACATTGTGCATCTGCCAGTAGCGGCCGATATCGATGAAAACAGAGACACCACCCAGGATGTATCCGAACATGCTTGTGAGGATGGCCGGCTTGAGCAGGGGAGAGAATTCCCCTTTATTGAAGATATAGATCAGGATGGCCATGGCATAGCCGCCGCAGGCAAAGGCCGTGCCCACATTGACGTCATAGGCGATCCACAATCCCCAGGGGTAGCCGTCGTTCATGCCTGTCACCGGGCCGAGACCGAGGGTGAAGCGCTTGAACAGGTAAAACAGAGCGATCAGGATAATCAGCAGACCAAATGCAAAAGGTATGGTGAAGACCCTGCCGCCCAGCGGTCGTGCTTCTGACATATCACTCTCCTTCTTCAGGTTTATTCATGATCACTGTTCTTTTTGGCGACATAGAGCAAGCCGCCGAAGACTGCGGCCGGCAGGAGCATATAGCTGTACAGTTTGCTTGAGAGGCTTTCCAGATCGCTGACATAGGATTTTTCTCTGACCTCGGGCAGACCGAGTGTGCTGAAGTCCACTCCGGACAGGAGCATGACCTGGGTTCCCCCCAGTTCATCGGCCCCATAGATTGTGGGGATGTAGGGTTCAGCCTTATGGGTCTGGGTTGCGCCCCTGCTGATGTGGTTGACCGGAAAATCGTAATAGCGTCCCGGTTCCATGTTCAATCTTCGCTCGGCCTCTTGCCGCAGGTCTTTGACCGGGCCAAACAGGGAGGCCCCGGTGGGGCAGGACTCGCAACAGGCGGCGTAGCGGTCTTCGGCCAGGAGATGATGGCAGAGTTCACATTTGCGGATTTGCGGAAAGGGGTTGTCCCATTCGAATTTGGGCACATTGTACGGACAGGCCACCTGACAATAGCGGCAGCCGATGCAGGCCTTCTTGTCGTAGGTGACGATGCCTGTTTTGGGGTCCTTTTCCAGGGCCGAGACCGGACAGGCGGAAACGCAGCCGGGTTCCAGACAATGCAGGCATTGT
>CAZUMF010000197.1:0-9137 GCA_964621385.1 uncultured Desulfohalobiaceae bacterium | reverse complement strand
GTAACAAGTGACACAATCATCCAGCCAAGGATTCGGGCAGGCAGTATAACAGGAGGGGCTGTCAAAGCTAAAATATCTTAATCTGTTATATGTTCTTTGCTTTCGCTGTTTATCTTCCAAATGCGGTCAATCGATATCTCTGCTTGCTGCTTCTGGGTCTGTCCGGGATCGTCATCTCAACCAATCCGGACTCAAGCAATAGGTTCAAAACTTGGTCCCTGAACGTGCTTCGATTCGTTCTTCCCAAAACACCCATTAATTCGGTAATGGCTTGTTCTGATTCAATATTTTTCAAAATTTCAACTTGATCCCAACTTGGTCCCGACTTGGTCCCGGAACTTCCTTTTCATCTTTCTCGATTCGATTCGTTACATCTGAATCTCTTGCTTTACGACGACATCGATCCTGTAGATGATCTGCCAGCACGTATACCTGGCCAGATTCAGAAGTCTTCAGAAGCACATCGCTCACCAGGTTTGGATTCCGCAATTCCTTGGCCCCCAGCTCCAAAATGCGGCTGCAAAAAATCCTTTTGCAGCCGCCAGAGGTAGTCAGAGGTCAGAGGTCAGTAAATCCAGATGATTATAAGAACATTGTATCCTCCTGTGTTAACTCCTGAGAGGGAGGCAAGCAGCTGCCATTTTCTTTTCATTCTGTACAATGATCTTAGGGTCTGGATTATATGGAGGGATTGGTAGACCTTCATGTTGGAGTAATTTGATGTGTTCTTTCATGCCCCACTTTGCCTTGAACAAACAATCTTCGACAGAATGTCCGATGCCAGAAAATCCTTCCAGATCAGGGGAAAAAAAACCAAAATAATCCGGCTCTTCAGTTGCTTCAATACCTAATGAATAGGGTAATTGAATCATTATTTCTGCCTTATCCATTTTGCAATCAAGGTGATCTGCACTTTAGCTAAAGCTAAGAGTTACAGATAGTTGCTCAAATCATTTTGGTCGCAAAATGGAATTAGAGTTCTCCAGCAGGGCATGCGAATTCGCATCTCCGGCACCAGTCCGTGACAAGGACCGGAGACCCTTCAGCGTTCTTTTCACCGCTTTCGATGGGGTTGTCACGATTGGATTCGAGGTGATGCATACAGGTGGACCGAACATATTCCCCCTGATCGAGCGCATTGACAGGACACGCCTCCAGGCAGGGCATGGGGCACAGATGGCAGGGATCGAAGTTTTCCAGCGGACCGCCGGGAGGCAGATGACCCTGAATCAATACCGATCGAAGCCGAACCCTGGGACCCCACTTCTGATCCAGGAACAGGTTGTTTTTCCCCACAACCCCCAGGCCTGCGAACACGGCTGCATCTTTCAGGTACACGCCTCCTTTCTCCACATGGTAGGGCAGGACTTGGGCACGAACTCCATGCGTCCGGTAGAGCCACTCGGCTAATTCTTGGGATATTGTTGTCATATGACGGTTTCCGGCGGTATTGCCGCGGTCGAACCAGTCCAGATGTGGAACGTCTTCCGGATGATGCATGGCAAGCACAAGAAGAGAGCGGGCTTCAGGGAGCCAGGGATCCGCCTTCTCTGTATGGCCTGTTTTCCATTCTCCTGCGGGAGTCGGCGCCTTGTAGGACTGCCCGTCCAACACCCGGTCGATATCGGCGATCCCGGCCCGAAAATTTTCCCGTTTTTCTGCCTCAGCAATGAGCTCCTCTGCGATTTGGCGCGTGTTGGTCATACTCTCTCCTGTGTGTGCGGGGTTCAGTCTGATGTGTCCGTCCGATAAGGCTCGCGAAAACTATAGCACGACAGATGATGAACATGCAAATTCCGAAATCAGAAAGTCAAGCCGGGTGTGGAAATATCCTGGGCTGCGGTTTTTCCCCGAATTGTTGCTGCATGTCCAGCAGCCTCTGCCTGATGTCCCCGCTGGTGACGCTCATGGCCTCTTCCGGGCAGAATCGGACGCAGTTGTTGCACAAAAAGCAGGCCTGGCTGATGACTGGATAGGGGTCCAGGCTGATGGCGCCGGCCGGACACTGATCCCGGCAGGTGCCGCATTGGGTGCAGCGTTCCTGATCCAGGGCATAGCCCGGGTGATGTTGTTTCACCCTGTGGATGTCGATGCTTCGGGCAAAGGCCTTGACTGTTTCAGGCTGATAGTCCAGATCGTGGGCGGCAATGCCGGTCAAGGTGCCGGAGGCCAGGCTGTTCAGGATCTGCCGTACCAGTGTGCGCAGTTCTTCATGGTCTCGGGCGTCGGGGCGTCCGGCACCAAAGGGCTGGTCAAGCATCCACGTGCTGGAGTGCTCTGCCGGAAGCGCGGCGGCTCCGGCCAGTTGGAAGCCCTTGTCTTCAAGGGCCCGGCCCATGTCCAGCAGGGCTGTCCCGCTGCACACTTCCCCCCAGGTCACAAAGGGGACGGCCAACGGCTGCTGCTTCTGGGGAGGCAGCCAGTCCAGAAACGAAGCCACCAGGGGCACCGGATGATGGGCGTACACCGGGGAGCCGAGCCAGAGAAAGACAGGGGCTTCTTGGGAAAAGACAGACCGGGCCCGTATCTTCCAGTCCGGGTCTCCGAGATTCAGAGACACGGGGACGAGGTCCTGTTGTGACAGTTCATGGCCGATGGTTTCGGCGAGCCCGGCCGTGCTTCCGGCTGGAGAGCAGTAGGCCAGGCAATGGGTCGGGGTGGTGTTCATCGCATCGTCTCCTCAGAGCAGTTTGCCGGTTTGAAAAACAGCCACGGCCAGGGCATAGGCAAGGACCGTATTGAATAGAATGCTGAACACGGCCCACTTCCAGGTGGACTCCCGGGCGATGGTGATGACCGTCACAAAGCAGGGGGCGTAGAGCAGGACAAAGACCATGAGGCTCAAGCCCGTGCTCATGGTGAATCCGGGATTGGCCTTCAAACGATCGGACAAGGAGGCCGAGGTTTCCGGATCCACAGAACCCAGTGAATAGGAGGTTCCCAATGTGGAGACAATGACCTCCTTGGCCGCGAATCCGCCGATCAGGGCGATGTTGGTCCGCCAGTCAAACCCGGCGAACCGGGTCACGGATTCAAAAAACGTGCCCAGCCGGCCCGCCAGAGAATACTTGAGCTTTGCAGTGGCGTAGGACCCTTGCAGGGTTTTCAGCTCCCTGGACAGTCTGTTCGCGAGTTCCTGGTTCTTTGCATCCGCGGCCTGGGTCAGGGCCTGCTGTGTGGCCTGGATGTCTGTTTCATAGACGGCTTTTTGCTCCTGGGGCAGTCCGGGAAAGGTCATGGCGGCCCAGAGCAGAATGGAGATGGCCAGGATGATGGTTCCGGCTTTTTTGATATACTGCCAGGCCCGTTCCCAGGTATGGATGATCAGTCCCTGGAGGGTGGGCATCCGGTAGGGGGGAAGCTCCATGACAAAAGGGGTTGGCTTGCCCCGGATCAGGGTGGAGCGGAGGAGCCTGGCCACAAGCAGGGCCGCGGCCCAGCCCACCAGGGTGATCCAGAACAGGACCTCGGCGGCGGCCGTGGGGAAAAAAGCGCCGGCCAGTAGCAAAAAGACGGGCACCTTGGCCCCGCAACTCAAAAAGGGCGCGGTGAGGAGGGTGGCGATTTTTTCCTTGGGGCTGCGCAGGGCTCTGGTGGCCATGCATCCGGGGACGGCACAGCCCCCGGGAATGCCTCCGGAGATGACAAAGGGCATCACGGAATTGCCGTGCAGGCCAAAGGCCCGGAAAACCCGGTCCAGCATATAGGCGATTCGGGCCATGTATCCGGAATCTTCCAGGAAGGCGAGGCCAAAGAACATGATCATGATCAGGGGGACAAAGGTGAGCACCCCGCCGACGCCGTCGATGATCCCGGAAACAAGCAGGGAGCGGACCAGACCCGGAGGAGTCAGGGATCGGCAGAGGCCGCCCAGCCAGGCGAAGAAATGCTCCACCCAGCCCATGGGGATCTCCCCCACTTCAAAGGTGATCTGAAAAAGGACATAGATGACCAGGAACATGATGACCGGACCGGCAATGCGGTGGGTCAGAAAGCGATCCAGAGTCTCAGAGACGGCCCGCCGGTCATTGGTGGCATCCCGGGTCAGAACCCCGGTTTTGAGCAGGGAGCTGATGAATCCGTAGCGATAGTCGGCAATGATCGCCTCGGGATCCGTATTCAAGGTCTTTTCACAGTGCTGACTGACTTTGTGGACCATGGCCTCCAATTCCTGGGCAATGGAGCCCTGGCGGGCGCCCTGGGCCATGACTTCGGCGTCGCTTTCCAGATACTTGAGCGCGACCCAGCGGGCCGGGTACCACTCGGTGAGAAACCCGGCTGCTGCGATGTGCTGGGTCATGTCCTCGATCACGGGGTCGAGATCCGGTCCATAGGAGATGAACAAGGGCTCGCGCACGCAGGTGTTGACCTCCTTCCCCAAGTCAATGCATTTCTGCAGGAGTTCCGGCTTGCCCCGGCCGGTCCGGCCCACCGTCTTGACCACGCCGGCCCCGAGCTTGGCGGCCAGGGCCTCGGTGTCGATATGCAGTCCTTGTTTGTCGGCCTCGTCCATCATGTTCAGGGCGATGATCACCGGGACACCCAGTTCCATGAGCTGCACGCTGAGATAGAGGTTGCGCTCAAGATTCGTGGCATCCACAACATCAATCACGACCTGCGGGCATTGCTCGATCAAAATATTTCTGGCGACGATCTCTTCAGGGGAATAGGCGGTCAGGGAGTAGGTTCCCGGCAGATCGGTGATGGTCAGTGCCTGTCCATTGAAGTGCAGATGGCCCTCCCGGGTGTCCACGGTAATGCCGGGGTAATTGCCGACATGCTGTCTGGACCCGGTCAGGGTGTTGAACAGCGTGGTTTTGCCGGAATTCGGGTTTCCGGCCAAAGCGATGGTCAGCGATGCGGTCATGCCGGGCTCCTGAAGAGATACTGACAGTCGTCATCAATTGAGGTTTTGCCTGTTCGACAATCCTGGCAGCTGATACTTGAGATTTTCAAGTCGTGCAATTGATGGCTCCCGTAAGTATGTGATTATATTTTTAACGAGTTACGCAAGAATATCAGTTTTATCTCTCAAACAGTTTCCTAGGTTTCCCTGGTCCAGACCTCGTACCGACATTACGCCGTTGAACCTTAACGCTCTAAAATAATGTATAAAGTCTGAAATATTCTTAAAATTGGACATTCTTTTGGTTTCTGGTTTCAGGTGTCGGGTGTCTGGAAAGGCAAAATCCGCAAACTGAAACCAGACACCTGAGACCCCAAAATGAGGCAAGAAATATCACAAGATGTCCAATAAATCCTTACAGATTTACGCGTCCTGTAAAGAGCTCTGTAGTTTTGTCCAAGGGGAAACCCAGGAATCTGGGTAGCATGTTTCCCATGACTTTACAAACACTACTATATGGTTATAGATTAAATTCCTATGTCAGCTCTGCCGCTGGCAGGGCTGAAATCGATCGTCAAAAAATACATTCAAATATCAGAATGTAACCTTTGGCTGATGCTTAAATCCTTACAAGTCGTCTCTGCTTCCCTGTCCTTGCTTTTTTGCAGGCAGACTCGTATTCTGCATGGCGCTCGCATGAAACTCCGGATTCTCCCACAGGCGGTCCGGACCGGGGCAGCCCTGCTTCTGGGCCGGCGTTTTCACGATGGAGGTGATTTCTGAAAAAAACAAACACGCTCTGGAATATTCTGGCTTCTGTCAAGCTGACCCTCTTCCTCCTGCTCACCCTGGCCGCCACTTCAATTTTCGGGACCCTGATTCCGCAGCAGGACAATGCAGCAGCCGCGATCAGGCATTACGGAGAGACTCTCTACCGCATCCTGCATTTTTTCGATCTCTTCGACATGTACCATTCCTGGTGGTTTCAGGTCCTCCTGCTGTTGCTGGCCGCCAATCTCGTGGTCTGCTCCATTGAGCGCCTCTCCAGCACCTGGAAGATCTTCTTTGCCCGGGAGCCCGGGTTCAAACCCGAGCGTTTTCAAAAGCAGCCCAACACACAGGAATTCACCTTGCAGCGTCCGGCAGAGGAGGTGGCGGAGAGTTTTCGCAGGACCCTGGGGAAGCGTTTCAGAACAGTCCGGGAGGAGCAACATGATCAGGAGCTGTATTTTTTTGTGGAGCAATACCGCTGGAGCCGCCTCGGGGTCTATGTGGTGCACCTGAGCGTGCTGTTGATGCTCATCGGCGGCCTGCTCGGCTCCCTGTTCGGATTTCAGGGCTTTGCGACCATAGTGGAGGGGGAGTCCACTTCTGAGGTCAGGCTGCGGGGATCGGATCGCAGTCTTGCCCTGGACTTTGCCATCAAGTGCGAAGATTTCGAGGTCAGTTTTTATGATTCAGGCGCACCCAAGGAATTCCGTTCCGATCTGGTCCTGCTCCAGGACGGCCGGGCCGTGCGGGAGAAGAGCATCGTGGTCAACGACCCTCTGCGATATCAAGGGATCAGCATCTACCAGGCCAGTTACGGCCGCCTGCCCCCGCAGGAATCTCAGGGTGCACCGGAATCCGTGACCCTGCGGATTGAGCACAAGGCCACTGGAAAAACGCAGACCCTGACTACCGGGATGGACCGTCCGGAAAAACTGGGAGCGGGCCTGGGGACGTTGACCCTGGTGGACTTTCAGTCGGATTTTCAGATGCGGGGGGTGGACCTCGGTCCCTGCCTCCTGGCCCGATACGAGCAGGACGACCAGGACCCGAAACATATCCTCCTGCCCCTGAACTATGAGCATTTCGACAAGATGCGCCAGGGCGACGTGATCATCTCCGTGCAGGAAGCAACGGGGTCGGTCACCGGGCCTCCGGCTGAGCCGGTCTACTATACCGGCTTGCAGATCAAGAAAGACCCGGGGGTCTGGGTGGTGTATTCCGGCTTCATCATGATGATCATCGGCTGTTTGGCGGCCCTTTTCCTCTCCCATCAGCGATTCTGTGCGGCCGTGTCTCCCAGGGGCCGCACCAGCCGGATCATGGTCAGCGGGCTGGCGAATAAAGACCCTCTGGGGATGCAGCGGAAAGTGGAAAAACTTGCGGACATGCTGGCTGATGCCGGCAAGGGAAAGTCATGAACAGTTCCTATCTTTTATCCATCGTGACCTTTATCTATGGCCTGGGGGCCTTTTTGTATCTGGCTGCCTGGGTTTTTCAAAGGGAATCCGTGACCCTGCCGGCCAGGTGGGTGACGGTCTTTGCCGTGCTTGGCAATACCGCCGGGATCATCTGGCGCTGGGTGGAGTCCTATCAGCTGGGGATAGGCCACGCGCCGTTTTCCAATCTCTATGAATCCCTGGTGTTTTTCGCCTGGACCATCGGCGTGCTCTATCTGTGGGTGGAATACAGGCATCAGGTTCGGGTTGTGGGGGCCTTTGCCACACCCCTGGCCTTTCTGGCCCTGGCCTATGCCTCGCTTTCCCCGGGCATCAGCAGCAGCATCAAGCCCTTGATCCCGGCCTTGAAAAGCAACTGGCTCATAGCCCACGTCATCACCTGTTTTTTCGGCTACGCCGCCTTTGCCGTGGCCTTCGGCATCAGCCTCATGTATCTCCTCAAACTGCTCGATCCGCAAAGCCGCTCTCGTGTGCTGGGGATGTTTCCCCCGCACAGGACCCTGGATGAGCTGACCTACCAGATGGTGATCTTCGGGTTCCTCTTTCTGACCGTGGGAATCATCACCGGTTCGGTCTGGGCCAATTCCGCCTGGGGAAGCTACTGGTCCTGGGATCCCAAGGAAACCTGGTCCCTGATCACCTGGTTCGTTTACGCGGCCTTGATCCACGCCAGGACGATGCGAGGCTGGCAGGGCAAACGCATCGCCTATCTCTCCATCCTGGGTTTTGCCGCGGTCATTTTCACCTATTTCGGGGTCAATTACCTTCCCGGCCTGCACAGCTATGCCTAACGAGACATGAAGCCTGGTTTTCCAAAAAAAAATCAGGCCTTCAGGGCCGAAACCGTCCTGACCATGGTCAAAGATCAGCCGCCGCTCAGAGACGGAGTGGTGATCACGCACCAGGGCCGCATTCAGGCTGTGCTCCCCTTTGCTGAGGCCAGGAAGCAGAGTTCCCTGGCCATCCAGGATCTGGGCCCGTTTGTTCTGGTCCCCGGGCTGATCAATGCCCACACCCATCTGGAGCTCAGCCATCTCAAGGGACAAACCATCGCGGGGCAGGGGTTTACGGAATGGGTCAAGAGTCTGATCAGCCTGCCCCTCAAGGGCATTGATCAGGCCGCTTTGCACGAGGTGCAGCAGAGTCTGGGTGCGAACACAACGATAGCGGTGGGGGATATCAGCGGGCACAGCCCCCGGACCATGCTTGCGTTTTTATCCGCGTCCGGGCTGTTTTTTCGGCTGTATATCGAGCAGATCGGTTTTGGGCAGGCCCCGGAGACGACCGTGCCGGGATTCAAGGGCCTGCAGCCGGAGCGGCATCCGGAGGTGAGCCCCTATGGGCATGCCCTGTATTCCACTCATCCGCGGACCCTGCAGCTGAGCAAAGGTTGGTGCCGGGAACAGGGCCGGACCTTTGTCCTGCATCTGGCTGAACATGAGGGGGAATCGGAGCTCTTGGCCACCGGCCGAGGCGAATTCGCTGATTTGTTGAAAACCAGCCTGCTCCCGGAGTCCTTTGTGCCGCCCGGGTTGAGCCCGGTGGCCTATGCCGATGCCCTGGGCCTTTTGGACAGGGACACCCTGGCCGTGCATTTGGTCCAGGTGAGCCCGGCGGAAATCGCCGTACTCAAAGTCCGCGGGGTTACGGCCTGTCTGTGTCCGCGCAGCAACGCCTATATCAATGTGGGCCGGGCCCCGGCTGAACAGTTCCTTGACGCGGGCCTGCCCCTCTGCCTGGCCACGGACAGCCTCGCGTCCAATGCGGATCTGGACCTCTGGTCGGAGGCCGCTTTCTTTGTCCAGCACCTGAAGCGGGATATCAGCCTTCAGGATCTGGTGAGCATGCTCACCGTGACTCCGGCTAGGGCCTTGGGGCTTGAAGGGCAGATCGGAACCCTGGAGCCGGGCAAGGCAGCCGGTTTCAGCCTGGTGCCGGATACGTTGCGCCGTCTGCTTCCCCTGCAGTGAGGCAGGCCTTCGGAAATTCCAGAGCTCTTTACAGGAATCGTAAATTTGAAAGATCTTTTGGACATTTTGTGATATTACTTGCCTCTTTTTCAG
>CAZUMF010000196.1:3778-9139 GCA_964621385.1 uncultured Desulfohalobiaceae bacterium | reverse complement strand
AAATGATGTTGAATGGAGCGGTTTTGGTCTCAGAATTTTTTCGAAGCCTGGTTGACATGTATTGCCAGCGGAGCGTATTCTAAAACCATGCTGCAAATTTTTTTTCTCAGTCCGAAATAAGGAGACTTTTATGGACAACCCAAACGCACAGTCTCACTCTCTGCCGGAAAGCCTCGTTTCTGCCTGGATGAAATCTTCACTGGACTTCTGGCAGACCTTGGCCAGGAATTGGACTGGATCTTTGCAAACAGAAGGAGCCAGCAGTCAGGGCAAGGAACCCCAATCCCTGCCTGGATCGTTGGCTGCCTTTCTGGACATGTTTTCTGCCGTGAATTCGGCCCTGATCGAGTCCGGGGTCCTGGACTCATGCCTGAAGGACATGGGCAAGTGTCCCGATATTTCGATGAAATTCGGTCAGCTCTACTTCGATCGTATGTTCAAGCAGATCCAGGAGTGCATGGTTGGTTTTCAAGAAGAGGAGACCACTTCTGCTGAAAAAGAGGACGGGGACCTCTTTGAATCCTATCGGCAGGCCTATGCCCAGAGTCTGCACAAGATATTCAACTTGCCCCAGCTGGGTTTGACCCGTTCCTATCAGGAACGGGTCAATGAAGCCCTGGATCAGTTCAATCAGTTTTGTATTGCCGCAACTCGATTCTTAATGCAGCTCAGAGGGCCAGTAGAGAGATCGTGGATCGAACTGCAGAATAAAATTGCTGAAATGTCGGAAGGCGAGGAGGAATATCCGGATAATCCAGAGGAATATTACAAACTCTGGATCAGGTTTATGGAAGGCGATTACCTGAATCTCTTCAAGACCCAGGAGTTCGTGGATGCCTTTCATCAGATGGTCAACCACTATACCGATTTTCAAGGGGCGCAGCAGAAAGTGCTGAGTGATGTTCTCCAGTTTTTTCCGGTCTCAACCAAGGAGGAGCTGGATGAAGTGGCCAGGGAAAATTACCTCTTGAAGAAAGAGGTCAAGAAACTGGTCAAGCGGGTGGAGGAGCTGGAGAAGGACTCGGCAACGAGCTCTTCAGCCTCAAAATAGTTTTCTAAGCCCAGTGGCTCAATGGAGGGCCTATGTCCAAACAAACCTTCCCCCTGGATCGATTGATGGATCGTATGATGGAGAATATAGAGGCCTGGCAGTCCAAATGGCCCACGGCCGAACAGGTCCTGACCTCTGGACTGGAGACCGGGATCGCCACCACCCCGTACGATGTGGTCTATAAAGAAGACCGCGTCAAGCTGAAGCATTACCGGCCGCTGACAGATCCTGATGAGTACAGGACCCCTCTCTTTATCGTCTATGCCCAGATCAACCGGGAGACAATGCTCGACCTGCAGCCGGACCGAAGTGTCGTCCAGAACCTCTTACGAAACGGAATTGATCTGTATATGCTGGACTGGGGCTATCCTTCCCGCAAGGATCGATTCCTGACCATCGACGACCATGTCAACGGCTATATCAACAATGCCGTGGATGTTATACTGCAGCGTGAAGGACTCAGCCAGCTCAATCTTATGGGGGTCTGCATGGGCGGCTCCTTTTGCACCATGTACACCTCCCTGCATCCGCACAAGGTCAAGAATCTGATTCTCACGGTGACCCCGACCAATTTCGAGACTGACCAGGGGCTCCTGCACACCTGGTGGGGCAATCCCAATTTCGATGTCGATCGGCTCGTCAACCTGCAGGGCAATATTGCCGGTGACCTGCTGAACATCAATTTTCTGCTCATGAATCCCCCCAGGTTGATGATCGATAAGTACACGGGCTTTTTGCAGAATTTGGACGATAAGAAATTTGTGGAAAATTTCATGCGCATGGAGAAATGGATCTTTGACAGTCCCGATGTGCCAGGGGAGACCTTTCGTCAGTTCATCAAGGACTGCTACCAGAAGAACCTCCTGATCCAGAACAAAATGGAACTCGGCGACCAACGGGTGGATCTGAAGCAAATCACCATGCCTGTTTTAAATTTCTATGGCCTGTATGATCATCTGGTTCCGCCCGAAGCCTGTGATAAAATTTGCGGGGCCGTCGGGAGCACGGATACCGAGGAGGTGCCCCTGAAAACGGGTCACATCGGTATCTATGTCAGTTCCAAATCGCAGAAGGAGTTTGTGCCCAAGATCTGTCAATGGCTCAAAGACAGGGATACAGCGGAACTGAAATCAGCCAAGAAATCAGCTAAGAAATCAGCCAGGAAAAGTCCGGCTGGGAAAACCGCGAAGGCCGGGCAAACCAAAACCGCCGTGAAAAAGGGAACAGAAAAAAATACACCCAGGCAAACCGGAACAACTGAGTGAGATTGCAAATAGAAGGAGGAGGAAAGATGTATGATCCGCATAAGAATTTTCAGATCCTGCGCCAGGTGAGTCAGACCTTCAGCGCCACCTTTAATCGGGACAAACTGTTGCAATTGATTGTGGACACCTGCCAGGATCTCTTTGATCTCAAGGCGGTCTCCATCTATTTGAACGATGAAACCAAAAACAAATTCCTCCCGGTCAAACAGAAGGGGCTTTCGGATTCTTATATGAATTCCGGTTTGACCGGTCCCAAGGTCCTGCTGCCGCTTTTGAAAAAGGAGGGTCTCGTTCATTGCCCCGAAGCAGCAACTGATGCTCGGCTCGACAACCATGAGGCCAAGAAAAGGGAAGGGATTGTCTCCATGCTGATCGTTCCCATCAAGGTCATGGATCGGTTTGTGGGGATCATGTCGCTTTACAAAGGCGAGTCCTACGAGTTTCCCACCGAGGCCATAGAGCTGGTGACGGCCCTGGCCGAACAGGCCGGCCAGGCCCTGGAACACGCCAGGCTGGTGGGCTGGTTGCGCCGGAATAACCGCATCATTCGGGAGTTCACCGTTAGGATCAACGCAACCTTGAATTTTAAAGAGATCCTGGACACCCTCCTTTCTGAAATCGTTGACTTTCTTGAAATCAAAGGGTCCTCCATCCTCCTTTTTGATGAGCACAGGGAACGACTCCAATTCAAGAGCGGGCTCGGATTGAGCAAAAGCTACGCGACCCGGGACAGGCTGGTGGTTGAGGAGAGCGTGGCCCGGACCCTGGATGGGGAGACCGTCTACATCGAAGACGCCACTCAGGACGCGCGGGTTAAATTCAAAAAAGAGAAGGAGGAGGAGGGGATCGTCTCCATCCTTTCAGTCCCCATCCAGACCCGGGATGCAGTCATCGGGGCTCTGCGGCTCTACTGCGGTGAAAAGAGACTCTTTCCGGAGGATCAGGTGGACCTGGTCCAG
Organism: uncultured Desulfohalobiaceae bacterium; assembly: GCA_964621385.1. Classification (GTDB taxonomy): domain Bacteria; phylum Desulfobacterota; class Desulfovibrionia; order Desulfovibrionales; family Desulfothermaceae; genus JAABTT01. The sequence continues at coordinate 5,864 of CAZUMF010000196.1, read as the reverse complement.
TCCCTGGCCTTGATCGGGGGGCTGGCCATCCAGAATGCCTCCATGCATAAGATGATAAAAGAAGAAATGAAAGATCTTGAAGACGATATCTGGTGCCATCGGGCCTGGTTTTAAAAGGAGGGAATCATGCAGGGAAAGACCATTGCTGAACTGGAAGTCGGCCAACAGGCGGAATTTGCCAAGACGGTCTCTGAAGCGGACGTCTATCTCTATGCCGGAATCAGTGGCGATCTGAATCCGGCTCATGTGAATGAGGTCTATGCCGGGCAGACCATGTTCAAAGGCAGGATCGCCCACGGCATGCTCAGCGGGGGCTTTATCTCCGCAGTCATCGGCATGCAGCTGCCCGGACCCGGGACCATCTATATGAAACAGGAGTTCAGGTTTCTGGCCCCGGTCCGGATCGGGGACACCATCACCGCCCGGGTTGAAGTGCTTGAAAAAATAACGGAAAAAAACCGGGTCCGTCTGAAGACCACCTGCGTCAATCAGGAAGAAAAAACTGTCATCGATGGCGAGGCCCTGGTCATGCCGCCCAAGGCTTAAGGACAAAGGGTAGAGGATGATTTAAAGGAATGTGTGCCAACTGCGGGTATACTGATCCAATTATTGCTTTTACAATAAGGACTGACCATCCTTCAATTACATTGGTTGTTTGAAAATAAAGGCAAGTTGGATCAGTATAGATTCGATATGGACAACCGAAAAGACACGTTGGAGGAGTATCAATCCAGACTCAAGAAAAAAATCGAAGAAAATAAACGGCGCTTGACGAGGCCGGTCACTATATTCGAAGGCTTTGTTGCCCAATGGGCTGTTCTCTTTTCCAGGCTGGGCATGCCAACCGCCGGCACCCACCTCTCCGCCTCGGAAATCAGGCAGGTCAATGAATGCTATCAGTCCCTGTTCCCTTCGACCCTGCCGGAACAGGCCCAAGAACTCCTCCGCGATCCGGAAGCATACCAGGACAAGGTGAACAGCTATCAGCAATGTCTGCCTGGCGAGCAGGCCATTGCCTTTCCTACCGGAAATGATTTCGATGCTCTAACCAAAGACGATCCCCTGCGCATCCAGGAAGAACTCTTTGTGTTACAAACCATGCTTCAGTGTGAAACGTTGTCTACCACGGGTCGTTTCAACGTGGTGGACCTGGGAAGCGGTTCAGGCCGTCTGACGCGCAGCCTGGGCAAATCGATCGCCGCTCTCCTGCCCCGGGAACACATTCGGATCATTGGCTTGGAGATCGATCGGGCCAATATCGAGGCGGCCCTTGGGGACGGAAATTGGAAGACTCTGAATTTTCAGGTCGGTTTTGTGCAAGGAGACCTGCTGCATCCACCTTTGCGGCCGGAAACTGTTTCCTTCTGTGTGCTGGGTTCGGTTCTGCAGCTTATCCCGGTTCAACAACGGGTGCTTCTGTTGCAGAAGGTGGTCCGATTGCTCAAAACAGGGGGCCGGGGGGTCCTGACCGGACCCAATGAAAAGTGCAGCCTCGAAGGATATATCCGGAGCACGTTCGCCGCTTATCCAGATGTCTATCTCAATCCCGTCAACAGCTACAAAGCATTCCTCTTCGCCCCCCTGGCCCAAAGGATCGATCGACTCTGCCGGGAGCGGGCCGATTATCGCTATCCTGACACCAGGGAAGTTTGTAAGGTAATGGAGCTGCTTGGATGTCAGATAGAGAGTGTCGAGACCTGGCCGAGATATCATCCCAATGAAGATATCTTCACGGGTTTGAGCTTTACAAAAACAGGAAAATAGATGAAGAACGACGCAATTGGAGCCTGTACGTGACAGGATTCGATCCACAGGATTCGTCGTTTTATGATTTGATCTTCAATGCCAGTGTGACAAGTGTAGATAAAATAGTAGAGAACATAGTTCAATATGTACAAAAACCTGGTTTTCAAACGACACCGGAGTCGCAGCGAAAGGTTGAAGACTTGCTGTTGGCAGCCAGGGTCAAATCTATCCTGGTCAAAGATTTTCCAAAAGCAGAGGTTTCAGCCCAGTCTGGCAGTGCCTATGTAAAAATCAAATCAACCCTGCCCCAGGAAGACGAGGTTTTTTCTGAAGTGAAAAA
>CAZUMF010000196.1:0-3678 GCA_964621385.1 uncultured Desulfohalobiaceae bacterium | reverse complement strand
TGGAACTGATCACCTTGCTTCTGCATGAGGGCTTGGAACTCCTGGGTGTTCTGTTCGAGTTCAAAGATCTCTTTTTGGGTGAGCAACGTCTCCAAATGCTCGATTCTGGCGTCCTTTTGGGCGAGCTGCTCTTTCAGTTCAGTGTGCTCTTGTTGCAGTCGGTGGTAGTCCTCCCTGGGCACCAGGTTCATCATTTCAATCCATTCCCGCCAGTTCCTGAAAAACTGTTCATTGAGATTCTCGAGTGATTGCTTCTTTTCGGAATCTTTTTCCGACTTGGAAGCAAAAGGATCAGCCTTTTCCCAAAATGAGGGAAGAGAATCCCAGCCTTTGCTCCAGGCCTGGAACCATTCGCTCAGGTCCCAGGTGCCTTTCTGCTCTCCTCTCAGACCGGAGGTCAGCTCCTCAAAGAGTTTTTGGTTCCTGGAGGCCGCAAGGAGGAGGTTGCCCCAGAATTCCAGAAAGTTTCTGTCCATACCTGCTCCAGGAGGGAGGGGAAAGGCCCCTCCACTCCATTTCTGAATGAAAATCGATTCATTGTGCATCCGGACAGGTGTGACGTCCGGATACATATGTCAGCCTTGCCAGAGGCAGGGCTGACTTATGAAAAGCCAAGTTGGAACGGTATTCTACTTGGATTTCGTAGCTTCAGTAAAATAGTTCTCCAAGTTCTTGAAGCTCTCATCCATGGTCTTTTTGTAGTCGTCTCTGGCCTTCTTGCACATGGTCAACCATTGTTGAAAGGCCTCTTTGCCCTGCTGGGGCAGCAGAGGATTTTGCTCCATAAAGGTGTTCACATACCGCTCGGACTGGTCCTGAAGCATGTTGATTGTACTGAAAACATTGTTGAAGGTCGCTTTTTGAAAATCAATCATCTGTTTGGTCATCTGAGTCATTTCCATGGTTTTGCTCCTGTGTTTTTTTAAGGTTATGTCTCATCTTTTGTGGTTTATTTTGACTTCGTTTTGGCCTCGCTTTTTTTGGCTGTCTCTTCCTTTTCCGCTTGAGGGGTCGGTTCCGCTTGTTGGGCGGATTCTGCGCCCTGGACAAATTCTTCAACCCGTTTGAAGCCTTGATCCATCATGTTTTTGTAGTTGTTTCGCTCTCTTTTGCACAGCTTGAACCAGTCAAAACAGGCTTTTTGCAGCTGACTGGGCAGCTGGAGGGTTTGATTCATCCAGAGCTCTGCAAATTGTTCCGCCTGGTCCTGGAAGAGATCCAGAGAGTGGGCAGCGCTCTGAAATGTGGCCTTGTTCAAATCGATCAATCTTTGTGCCTCTTGTGCCTGATACATAACTGCCTCCTGGCTTTAGTATTCCCGGAAAGGCTCCAGTCAACAAGAGAATCGGGGCACATTTCCGGGGTGATTTGAGAAACTCGCGTCAAGCAAAAACAGGGTAGGTCAAAGGAGAGAGGATGTCAAGAAAAAATTTTGCATTGCAAAATAATATTTTTATCTATGTAAAATTATTGATTTCTACAGATAAATATTGCAAAAAACCCGTAACCCTCCTCTCGCAATAAAATTGCCCGCTAAGTTCATAAGGATTTATGTATTATGTTTTTCTGATTTTTATCATGTGCACAATTCATTGCCAGAATTAAGACAGAAGCTTTTGATATATATGTAAAAAGAATTTTTTTTGCATTGCACATTGATTTTTTCATCAATTTGTATAATATCAGCATTGAACCGCTTGACTAAGTCAGGCGGATCAAAACTGATACGAGGAAGTGTGACCATGCCAGACAATATCCGCCTCAAAAAATATTCAAACCGGAGACTCTACGATACTGAAAAGAGTCGCTACGTAACACTGGAGCAGGTCTCCGAGATGATCAAGCAGGGGAAGAACATCGAGGTCATCGACGCCAAGACACAGGAACCCGTGACCTCGTTTATCCTCGTACAGATTATCCTTGAAGAAACCAAAAAACACGCCATGCTCCCGGTTTCACTCCTGCATCTCATTATCCGCTACGGCGACAACGTTCTGACCGATTTCTTCCAGACCTATCTCGAAGAGACATTGAAGATCTATCTCAATTCCAGGGCCACATTCGATGCCTATTTCAGGCAGTGGCTGGAGATGGGGATGAATTTTTCCGGAATGAACCCTGCCGCAGGGACGAATCCTATGGATTTCGCCAGTGTCCTGCAGGTGTTCGAACCAAACAATACGGCAAAGGACCAGGACCAGGAGAGAGAACCGGATCGAGAAACCAAAAGCGGGGAAGGGACATGAAAGACTTAGAGGACAGTGCCCGTGAATGTGCCACGTCGTTCAGCGCATTGCTGGACTCCGTCTGGAATCAGCAGGAACAATTTGTCAACAGCACAGTAGATATGCTCCAAATCGGGACTGACTACCTGGCCTCTCTCACCAAATACCAGTCCGATTTCCTTGTCCCCCTGTGCAAGGCCATGGGCTATTTTTACCAGGTCGAGCAGGGTAAAGTTCTCACCACCCCACCCCTTCAAACTGTCAGGGAATACACGGAGCTTCTCCGTTTCAATCTGGATGTCGCCCATGAGGTCCTGCAGGGCAGCCTGGAAGTGGCCTGTGACTATCACCACTTCGAGTACAAACAGGCCCTCTGTCTCTGGCTGGATCGTTGTTTCGTCGGGAACGGAGATGAGCATATTCTGGATTTGATTTCCAAAGAAGCCGATATCATGCAGGGCATCGCCCATGACTTCCCCAAGATCATCAGAGACATCCGGTCCGAATACGGGTATCACTTTGAAGCAGGGGGATATGTCAAGCTGGATGAAACCGATCGCTATTATCTCTACCAGGTCCTGCCCAATGAGCAGGATGTCCAGGTCAGGGATGACGGCAAGCCCATCCTGATCGTGCACCCCTATGTGCTTGGTGCGGACATCCTGGCTTTCTTGCCGGGGGAGAAAAAAAGCTATGTGCATGCCTTCGCCAACCAGGGAATTCCGACCTATGTCCGGATCTTGAAGGATATCGAGACCAACCCGGCTGTCCAGACCCTCACCCTGGAGGACGATATCCGGGATACAAAACGATTTTGTCGCCTGATCCGGGACAAACACGAACAGCCCCTCACCTTGAACGGCTACTGCCAGGGGGGGCTGATGACCCTGGCCAATATCCTCTCCGGAGAACTGGACGGCCTGGTCGACGCCCACATCACCTGCGTAGCTCCCCTGGACGGCACCAGAAGCGAGGGGCTGGGAGGTTTCCTGCAGCGATTGCCGGCCAGGTTCACCTCCCTGGAGTATGGGACCAAGGTCTTGCCCAGCGGTAACCGGGTCGCGGACGGGGACCTCATGTCCTGGGTCTACAAGGTCAAGAGCATCAGTGATGAGGCCCCGATGGTCTCTTTCTATCGGGACCTGGCCATGTTCAAGATGCTCCACCACAAAGACGGGAAGCTGAATAAGACTGTGGCCGCCATCATCTACTGGCTCAACTACCAGCGGCACGATTTGCCCATGGAGATCACCAAGTTGAGCTTTGTTTCCTACACCAAGCCCATAAATACAAAAGGTGAACTCCCGTTTACCGCCTTTGGCCGTTCCCTGAATCTGCACGATATCGAGAAAAAGAACATCCCCTGGCTGATCTGCTACGGGGAGAGCGATGCCCTGGTGGAAAAAGAAACCGCTCTGGTCCCCTTAGATTTTATCCAGGCCGAGGTTTCGCC
>CAZUMF010000195.1:0-9175 GCA_964621385.1 uncultured Desulfohalobiaceae bacterium | reverse complement strand
TTTTAAACTGGCTGACGCGGCTTGACTTCACTTATTGAGCAACCGCACAGCTTGACAATTTTCAGGCCGTCAACCCGGGCCGATCTCTTCTGTTTTTCTACTCTCCTCACTCCTCACTCATAACTCCTAACTCCTCACTTTCTTCTGCTTGCCTTGATCAAGGCCAGCTTCAGAGCGGCGGCGTGGATGTCCGCGGCCAGATGGACCGGGCTCTTGCCCTTGATCGGATCCCAGCCGGCCGGGTTGGCCGTACAGGAGAACTGGAGCTGGAGCCCGATTTTTTTGACTGCTTCTGTCGACCTCATCCCGGGGAGCTTTTCAACACACTTCCAGGTGGCCCCGCAGGGAGCGCCCCGTTTGACCCGTATCCCGCGGATGCGGTCATCTTCGAGCTCCACCTCGAACTCCGGATAGCCGAACATCTCGGAGTAGAGGCCGCACCTGGCCGAGCGGGGCAGGGCGCAGCAGACCGGAGGGGTCCAGGCCCATTTGTTCAAAAGCTTGCGGCCCGAAGCCACTACCGGGATTCCCAGTTTCTTGCAGACCACTGCCAGATCCAGGGAGAGGTCCGGATGCTTGAGATAATCAAGGACCAGATCCGCCTCGATCTTCTGAGGCAGATAGGCCATGGTCTCATCCAGCACCGTCGGCAGAGAGCTCTCTATCTCCTGCCGACTGATGGAAAAAAGACCAGAGGCAATCTCTTGAATGCCTTTGACTTTGCTCCGGCCGCTCTTGTTCTGTTCAAAGACCAGAATCCGAAATCGATTGTCTGAATTTTGGAACATAAATTTCCTGAAATGAAATATATTATTATGTATGATTACTTTCTAAATTTGCATTTTGAAAACGACTCGATTCCAAATACTTAAAAATTGCTATTATCAAAGATAGAACTTTTGAGTCTCGAAACTAGTTAATCTCGAGCCATGAAAAGTCAATAAGGTCTTCGTCATCGACAATTCGGGACAATCTCCTGAAAAAGCGTTCTGATCCTTTCTGCATCCTGCCTGGAAGCGGCTTCGACCAGTTCATCGATTTTTCGCTGGAGTCCGACCAGGTCGCACTCCGTGCCTTTGACCACCATGATCTTTTCATGGGTGGTGGGCAGGATGCCCTCACCTTCCGTGATCAATTCTTCATAGAGTTTTTCACCCGGCCGCAGGCCCGTGTAGACGATAGGGATGTCCACATCGGGCTCAAAGCCGGAAAGCCGGATCAAATCCTTGGCCATATCGGCAATGCGGATAGGCCTGCCCATGTCAAGGATAAAGATCTCGCCACCATGTCCCATGCCTCCGGCCTGCAGGATCAATTGACAGGCTTCGGTAACCATCATGAAGTAGCGGGTCGCCTCAGGATGAGTGACCGTGATCGGTCCGCCTTTATTGATCTGCCTCTTGAACAGAGGGATCACACTGCCATTGCTGCCCACGACATTGCCGAACCGGACGCTGACAAACCTGGGCTTGGCATTCGGATCACAGCCGTTCTGGTTCTGAATGAGCATTTCGGCCACCCTCTTGGAAATGCCCATGACATTGCTCGGACGGACCGCCTTGTCCGTGGAGACGAATACGAACCGCTCCCCCCTGTATTTTTTCGAGGCATTCACCAGGTTTACCGTGCCCAGGATGTTGTTTTTGACCGGATTCCAGGGCTGATTTTCAAGCATGGGCACATGCTTGTAGGCCGCTGCATGAAAGACGATCTGCGGTCTGAAACAGGCAAAAGCCCGCTCCACCTGCTCTTTGTCCTGAATATCTGCCAGCAGAGGGATAATCTCGATGCTGCCGCAGTTTTCCTGTAACTCCATATCAATATGGTACAGCAAATTTTCCCCGCGTTCGAACAGAACCAGTTTTTTCGGCCGATACCTGCAGATCTGCCGGCACAGTTCGGATCCTATGGAGCCGCCCGCGCCGGTTACCATCACGCATTGATCCTGGAGATAGTTCCCAATCTTCTCCTTGTCCAGCCGGACCGTTTCCCGGCCCAACAGATCCCGATAGGCCACTTCGCGGATTGAATTAAGGGTCACCCGCCCGTCTATGAGCTCCCCCATGCCAGGTACGGTTTTAAACAGGAGACCGCTTTCTTTGCAGTACTCCACAATGCGCCGCATTTCCTCTTCTCGAGCCGAAGGCACGGCGATCAACACCTCGTCGGCCCTGACCCTTTCCGCGATCAGACTGAGCTGGTCTACCGCCCCAAGCACGGTGATACCGTGAATTTTTTTGCCGTTCTTGACCGGGTTATCATCCAGAAAGCCTGCCACCTGGTAGTGGAGACTGCCGTTGTCTCGAATCTCGCGGTACATCTTTTCGCCGCAGTCGCCGGCCCCGATGATCAGCAGCCTTCTCTGCTCAGTTGAATCCCTGCTGAACAGATTCGAAAGCCTAAAAGCAAATGCCCCTTCGGCCTGCGAGCCGTTGACGCCTTCGAAATAAAAACGGACCGCGACTCGGAAACCCGAAATAAAAATAATGGTCAACAACAGATCAATAATGAACACCGAGCGGGAAAAGCCTTCGAAGCGGTTGGTCAAGAGAAGAATAAAGACAATGAGCAGGGTGCTGCTGGCCGAAGCCTTTAAGATATTGATAAGGTCGGCGATGCTGGTATATCGCCACATGCCGCGGTAAAGATCGAAAAAAAAGAAAAGTGCCAGCTTCGTAATGACGACGACAGGCAAAGCCCAGTGAAAAATCCGCCCCTCGTCCTCTATCATGATCAGGTCCAGGCGTATCAAATGAGCGATGTAAAAGGCCGCGGCAAAGAGCAGAATATCGATAGAAACAACAAGCAGGAGATTGGCATTGGTTTTGAAATAATTCATTTTCCCTGCTCCAGGATCTCCGGCTTTGCCTTATATTCTCTGTTCATATAACCTTCAGCGCCTGCTTTGAAATGGTGCGCCGCCCACACCAGGGGAGCATAGGCGATGATCACCCCCAGGACCCCGTCCACAAGGCCGCTTGAGACCAGGACGGCCATCGGCAGCAACCAGAACAGATTGATCGCGCCAAAGGCCAGGGATACTGCGGCATGGGATCCGTATCTGCGCGCGGCATGCTGGTAGGCGTGACTGCTGTGCGCCTGGTAGAATCTCTCCCGGTGCCAGGCCCGTTTCAAAAGCGTTACAGTGGCATCCACCACAAAAGCTCCCATCAGGATCACCCAACTCCAGAAAAGTTCGGGCAGGGTCCAGGCGGCCTGTAGGGACAATACTCCCAGGACCATCCCTATAAAACCGCTGCCTGCATCGCCCATAAAAATCCTGGCCCTGGGGAAATTCCAGAACAAAAACCCGGCCGCAGCAGCGGCCAAAGGCAGAGATAAGATCCAAAGGCCGGTGTCAGGACCCGAGAAGACGGACAAGACCGCAGCCCCAAGGCAGACCGTTACAGCCTCGATCCCGGCGATGCCGTCAATGCCGTCCATGAAGTTATACAAGTTGAGCAGCCAGACCAGATAGACCGCAGCCAGCAGATGTCCGGCCAGGCCCAGGTCCATCTCCAGCCCGAAGACCGGCAAGGTTGGAAGTCCTCCCAGCCAGGCCAGGGCCCCGCCCGCAGCCAGGAAATGCCCGATTAGTCGCAGGTGGATCGGAATGGAACCCCGGTCGTCCAGCCAGCCGATCAGGGCAGTCCAGCCGCCGGCCCCCAGCAAGGCCCAAAATAACGGGGCGGGCATTGCCCCTGCCAGAACCAGCCCGGTCATCCCGGCCAGAAAGGGTAACACTAGGCCCGGCCCGCCTCCGCGCGGGGTGGGGATGCTGTGCGAGCTGCGCTCGTTGGGAATGTCCAGCAGTCTGCGGGACAAGGCGTAACGGCGCAGCAGGCCTGTCAGCAGGAAAGAGGCCAGGGCCACGCCCAAAAAATTAAGCAGATAATACATTCCTGTATTCTGTCAGCTTTAAATTGCTTTTCACAATAAATTCCCTTGCCCGAACGGCGCCGGAGCCGTTCTCCGCAAGGCCTCGGCCGCGGGCACTGGAGGCCGCCAGTTCAAGGTCCCGCAGGTATAGCCGATATCAACCTGCAGGGAGTCGATCAGGCGCTTTACCTCCACCGAATGCCCGGTCAAGCGGCCAGCCAGCCGCAAAAGGCCAGGCGGCACGGGAAAAAGGCGGGCCGGGCGTCCCATAGCCTCTGCAAGCCTGCTGATCAGCTCCGGTGTGGACAGATCGTGCCCGTCCGAAACCAGAAAGGTTTTAGAGGCGGCAGCCGGGTGGTCAAGGCAGGTCAGGATCAAATCCACCAGGTTGTCCACGGCAACCAGGCTGCGCCTGTTGCGCACCGCGCCCAGGGGCAGGGGCACGCCCCTGTCTATGAGCCGAAAAAGGCGAGCGAAGTTGCCTGGAGCAAGCGGGCCGTAGACCAGTGGAGGGCGGCAGATAACCAGTTCCATGCCGGTTTCATCCGCCAGGCGGCGCAACCCGATTTCTGCTTCCAGCTTCGAAACGGCATAGGGCTCAGCAGGGTCCGGGGGATCTCTTTCGGTGAAAGGCCGGGTACTTTTGTTGCCAAGTACGCCCACGGTACTGATGAATACAAACCTCTTCGCCCCGCGTTTTGCCGCTTGACGGGCCAGGTTCAAGGTGCCCTCTACATTTACCCGTCGAAACTCGGACAGGGCGTCGCGCTCTATTTCTGCAAGCACATGGGCCCTGGCTGCCAGATGCACTACTGCGTCCACCCTTTCGATATCCTGCAAGGGGCTTGTCGAAGAGGCCAGATCGCACTCCAGCCAACGCACCTGACCGGACGCACTTTGGCGGGGAGCCCTCCGCCCCAGAGCGATCAGATCATATGATCGGGATTTTAGTCTACGCAGCAAAACCGAGCCTATAAAACCGGAAGCCCCGGAGAGCAACAACTTCATGAACACCCCGCTCTACCTATTGACCCGGCCCGGCCCTTACGTGCGAAGCAAGCTTTGGCAGAGATTCAGGACAAGTATAAAAAGGCCGACCGGCATTGCCTAAAGACAAATGAGCCTATAATCTCTCGCGATATTTTGCAAGTTGTCATTGTGCGAAACTATAAATAGATAACTGAAAAAATGAAACATATATCTTTCGTTTCCCGGGGACGGCTGGCGGAGGGAGGATCATTTGATTTTTCAGGGTTGATGTGAGATTCTTTTTAGCCCAGATGCGGCTGCAAAAAATCCTTATGCAGCCGCCAGAGGTCAGTGGTCAGAGGTCAGTAAATCCAAACGATTATAAGAACATTGCGTAACTCGAATCGTTTGCTCTCGACTTTTTGCAGGTACGTAACAGAATGACTTCAAACAACAAAATTAAAATATTACAAATAAATAAACTCTATACTCCTCCCTATCCTCACGGTGGCGGGGTGGAAAAGGTTGTTCAGAATATCGCAGAAGGATTGTCGGATAAATATGATGTCCAAGTCCTTGCCTGTCGTGAAAAGGGATTTTCAAGCAAAGAAACCCTGAACAATGTGAAAATCATGAAAAGCAGCAGTATCGGTATATACTGGTCCATGCCGCTTTCTTTGAGCTTTCCGTTTTATTTGTTTCATTTAAGTAAAAAAAAAGATATCCTGCATTTTCATATGCCCTTTCCCCTCGGCGATCTTTCTTTTCTAGGGTCGAGACTCGTATCCTCCAGGAGCAGAAGACCTAAAATAGTAGTCACCTGGCATTCCGACATAGTCAAACAGGAACGGATCATGAGGTTTTACCGGGGGTGGATGGAGCGGTTTTTGAGCTTAGCCGATAACATTGTCGTGACTTCCCCCAATATAAGGCAAGAGTCTAAGTACTTATATCAATTTCGCGAGAAATGCCAAGTTATTCCCCTGGGCATCGACACTTCAAAACTGCAAAAAACCGACCCCGGAATTTTAGCTGAATACGACCTGGCATATGAAAAGACCGTATTATTCGTGGGCCGCCTGTGTTACTACAAGGGCCTTGAATATCTCATCAGGGCCATGACTGATATCGAAGCGAATCTGATTGTTGTCGGAGATGGTGAGCGCAGGGAAAAACTTGAACAGATGTGCGATGATTTCGGGATAAAGGAAAAAGTGATTTTTACCGGCCCCTGCGGGCAGGTTGAACTAAACACCTGGTACAGTCTATGCGATGTTTTTCTTCTGCCGTCAGTAGAGGTCAGTGAAGCCTTTGGTCTGGTCCAGGCCGAAGCCATGAGCTTTGCAAAACCCGTCATCAATACCGATCTTCCGACAGGTGTTCCTCATGTCAGTCTGGACGGAGTTACAGGTTTGACCGTACCGCCGCGGGATGTGGAAAAACTGGCTGCCGCCATCAAGAAGCTGTTATTTGACGAGAAACTGTTGCAGGAATATGCCGGAAACGCCGCCCAGAGGGTCAAGGATCATTTTACCCTGGAAAAAATGCTGCTCAGCTATGATACCTTATACCGAAATCTTATTCAGGCTGAAAACCGGCCAAGCCCATGAAGCCGAGATCGTCATCAAGGTCTTCGCGCACTGACAATTCGTCGGGCGTCGATCCGGTATCCCCCTGGCCGGTCCGGTATCAATCCGGCCTTCAGCCACGGCGCATCGCCCTTGCTGAAAGCGTTCCTGACGAGCCCCGCCTGAGTTTGAGTCGCTTCTTCCTTCATATCCAGAATCAGGGCCTCGGCAATGTCCTTGGCCGTGACCGAGGCAGGGCTTTCGACCACTTTGGCATGGACAAGAATGAACATCTCTACTCGCCGTCGAATCGTATAAGATCATCGTTCCCAAACAGCTTTTCTATATCCATTTCATCATATCCCTGATCCTTTTTCGGTTCTCTTGCCTCGGCCAGTTTTTCCAGCCTGGCGATATTGCCCATGGAAAAAAGCTGGGCATAGGCAATCGGCAGGGATTGTGAACTGCGGAGTTTCAAAAAGGCCTGATCGTCAAGGGAGTTGAGCTTGCTTTCATTTATCATGAACAGTCCGCTGACAGGCCTTTCAGCCCCTTCGACTTTTATCTTCAGCGGCCACTCGGTCATAAGCCCGGCCTCGGCCAAAGAAGACACCGCCCTTTGGGTTGCGGATCTATTCTGCTCCACCTTTTTCAAGAAATCCAGAACACCTGTTAAGGACTCTGAGAGATTCCCGTTTTCTTGAAAGAAGGGCTCACCGTCGGTATCGGAAATGAGCCCGGAATCTTCATCGACGCACAGGATCAGATCGTCTCTGCCTTCCGCCCTGGCCAGCCTGAAGGGATAACTCCTGAAGCTGGAGGGGACATAAGGGCCGAGCCATTGTCCCTTTTGATCTACATACAGATTTTGCCCGGGTGTCAGTGATAACACCCCGGCCAAAACGAATTGCTCTCCCTGTTTGATAAAGGCCAGGGGCAGGGCTTGCAGGGCCCTGGGCAGCTCGGTCGCCACTAAAGGGGTCAGGTGGCTTGATGCGGCAAAGGCATAAGAATTATAACGCCGCCAGAATTTTCCGCCAAAACGATCCCGTGTTATCGCTGCCAGGTTGGTCATTGTATCTCCTCCGTAAGCTAAGTTGGATCAGTTAGAAAATTTGTGAGATTAGTTGTTCGTTTAGCTATGATAATCTGTACCAAGAGCTGCTTCAGCTTGAGAATCCGCCACACCCATGAGGTCGAGATGTTCAGGAGAGACTTCGTGAGTTGGAAGTCCCTCAAACCACTGCTCCTCATGGCCAGGGTCCTGAGCGGCATCAAGCCATGTCATCTCATTGTCGAAAAAAGCGCTCAAGGTCTGAACTTCAGACTGACTTTCCGACAACTCCTTGGGTATCATCTCCCTGATGAGAGCATCCGCCTGGTTTTTAGCCGAAATCAAAGAGGCAGGGCTGCTGTCCACGACCTGAAGAACCTCCCTGGCCTGTCGGATATCTTCACTGCCGTACAGATCCTGGTTGATTCTGCTCGTGAAGTACTCGGCCGCTTCCACCTTGTTTTGAAGCGTGATGAAATCCTTGCCTCGGGCGCCGTCAATGACATTCAGGACTATGCTTTGCAATGTAAATACTCCGTCTTCTAGTCCATCTGTATAAAACTGCAGTCCGGTATTGTCGGCGTCTCTGCTAAACAGATTATGGTAAACCCTATTGACCAACTCCTCGTTCGTGTTTATTTTGTGGGTTCCAGGGTTGGAATACACATAATCCCGCGCCTCCCTGGAGACAGCAAAGGCGTCGTTGATCCTGCTCAGGCCCATGGTGGCATCAATCTGTTCAGCCCAGTATCTCTGCCCTTTCGGATCGGCCGGACGTCCATAGAAACCGATGTACAGCCTCTGCACCAGCTGGAGGGGATCAACACAAACAGGTGCTTTGTTCGACTCAAGGAGGAAATCGTTGTCATCCATCCAATTCAAGATGTCGTAGTATTGTCCGGAAACATCTACCGCCCAGCTTCTGGTGGAAAGGACGCCGGCAATGGAAGGCCCATTTTCTCCCGAGGCCCACAAGGGACCTCCGCTGTGCCCTGGAAGACTCTCGATGGATTGAAAGTCAAAGACAAACGAATCAAGATTTTCTGTGACGTATCCAAAGTGATTGGTCATCCGAGGTTCTACACTGCCGTTATATCCCTCAGGGTACCCGGTCAAGTTATAGGAGCCGCTGCTTTGTCCGGGTTCGATATCAAACCAACCGGTATCGTTTCCAAAGGCGGTGTCGAAACCGATCATGGCCAGGTCGTATTCGCTTTCCGCACGGGTTAATAAACCGTCGTTGTCCTGATCAATTTCATAATAATTCACATAATCACCATCATATGGACCAAAGGGCAGCAGAGGCCCATCTCTGGCCGGAAACACCACAATATCCTCGGCCAGTCCGCCGTTTTCATCGCTGTAAACAACATGAGAGGCCGTCAGGACATCGTTTTCTCCGACAACCGCTCCGGTCCCAGCGAAGGTAAGCCCGCTGGGGAAGGTGGCTGTGATGTAGACGACTGAACTGTAGGGGTAGGTTGAATGCTGGTCACCGACAAATGAAGTCATAATACTTGAAGCGGTACTACCGCGTATCCTTGCAAATATGGATGATTTTTCAATACATAGAAACTATATTTATAACAGCCTGGCTAAATATTCTCATATAAATTAATTAATTATATGTCAGCTTTGCCAGAGGCAAATCTGACGTCTGATCTCTGTCCCCTGCTGCGCCGGTTTCGTAAACGAATTCGCGATA
>CAZUMF010000194.1:0-9183 GCA_964621385.1 uncultured Desulfohalobiaceae bacterium | reverse complement strand
TTCATAGAGGTCGGTCAATAAAACTGAATTTGACAAAGCGCTTTTCCCCTTGTCCGGACCCGCCGGAAGCGATTGCACCTGGCGGTGTGCAGGACTGCGGCTCTCGGATTGAAGAGTGACTATTGACGATTGACTATTGCTGAATAAAAAAAAAAACAAACGGTGACGTATCAGGTCTGTCCAAAGGCATTTTTGTACAAGGGTTTTTGCATGCACTCCGACTGGAATCTGTTGTATGTGTGAAAAGGCGGGAAGTCAAATCAAACGGCAAGAATGGACGAAAGCGCTGCTTTGAGTTCGTGGAGACGAAAGGGTTTGTGCAGAAAGACCTGGGGCTGTTCAACATGGATCTTGCTCATGGCCTGGGTCTGATCGTAGCCGCTGGCGAGAATCACTTTGATCTCAGGCTGGATGCGGCGCAGGGCGGCAATGGTCTCCCAGCCGTCCAGCCCGGGCATGCTCAAGTCGGTGAGCACGCATTGAATACGTTCAGGGTCTTGGGAAAACAGGGCGACGGCTTCGTTGCCGTTCGTGGCTTCCAGGACATCAAAACCCAGGCGTTCAAGCATCTGCCGGCCCATCTTGCGGACCATAGCCTGATCTTCCACCAGCAGAACGGTTCCTTTGCTCCTGAATTCCGAGGCGGCGGGCGCTTCCGGTGCTTGAGAAGGCCTTTCACTAACACAGGGCAGGAAAATACAGAAGGTACTTCCCTCCTCCTCCCGGCTTTTCACCCCGATGGCCCCCTGACAGGCCTTGACAATGCCCTGGGCCACGGACAGTCCCAGGCCCCGGCCGGTAGATTTGGTGGTGAAAAAGGGGTCGAACAGGTTGGGCATGATCTCCGTTGCAATGCCGCAGCCCGTGTCCCTGACTTCCAGACAGGCATGCTCGGTTTCCCTGGGAGTCCAGTTCAGGGGGGTAATCTGCCATCCCTTGACGGCGGCAGGTTTCAGGGTGCGTATACTCAAAAAGATTGTGCCCCGGGCCTGGTCCATGGCCTCCCAGGCGTTGATGATCAGGTTCATGAGCAGCTGGAGCAGAAGGTTTTTGGTGGCCTTGATTGTGGGGCCTGCAGCTGGAATATCGGTTTCCAGGGTGGTTGCGTCAGGCAGGATTTCTTGAAGAGTCATCAGGTTTTCCCGGCAGAATCGGGACAGATCCAGGAGCTCCCACTGTTCATCCGTCTGGCCGAGATAGGTGAGCATCATGCGGCTCGTTTCCGAGGCGCGACGGGCGGCCTGCATGGCTTGGCTGCAATTGTTGTGAATAAGGGTGTCTTCGGGCAGATCCTGGAGGCAGAGTTCCAGATTGCCCTGGACCACGCTGAGTTGATTGTTGAAACGGTGGGCAATGGCCCCGGCCATGCGCCCCAGGGCGTCCGATTTGTGCGTTTGCATGAGCCTGTCCTGCAGCGCTTCCTTGTCCTTTTCCGCTTGTTTCCTCTCGGATATGTCGCGGGTCACGCCCTGCAGACCGGACAGATAGCCGTGTTCATCCCACAGGGGAACGATGCTGCTTTCCGTCCAGACGACGCCTCCGTTTTTTGTGATCAGTTCGAGCTCCAGTCTGGACTGATCGGGTCTGGCGGCATCGGCCTTCTTGAGCTGTTCGAAAAAGGAGCGGAATACCTCCATTGCAGACGGGGTCATCAGCTGCCGGAGATCGGGGATGGCCTCCTGCCGGGAGTACCCGAGCAGATGCCTGCAGGAGGGACTGAGATACATCCAGTGGAAATCATCTCCCGGGGCAATCTCGATCTTCCAGATGACATCCAGCATGTTTTCAGACAACAGGCGATAGCTTTCTTCGCTTTCCGTGAGCTGCGCATTGAGCTGCACCAGACTTGCGGTGCGTTGTTCAACGAGCTCCTCCAGATGCTGTTTTTGGTGTTTGAGTTCATTTTCAACCGTCTTGAGGCGGGTGATATCGGTCAGGGAAATCATCCAGGAAACGGTCCGGCCAAGATGATCGTGGACCGGAGAGACGGTCAGCAGGTTGATGATGATGGAGCCGTCTTTTCGTTTCAAGGGGTATTCCGCAAAATGGGATTCCTGCTCCCTGAGGTGGTTGCAGATTGTTTCAAAGTCTTCCTCGGACAAAAATTCCCTGCAGGACATCTGCTCCACCGCCTGGGCCTGATCGTATCCAAATACCCGGAGAAAGGCCGGGTTGGCATAGGAGATACGGCAGGCCTCGTCGGTAAAGACAATGGGCGCCATGGAACTCTGGACTGCATTGTGACTTTTTTTCAGAAAGAGGCGGATGTCGAATGCCGCGGCATGGAGAATAAAGCCGAACAACAGGGAGACGGAAAAGAGAAAAGGGAGCCGCAGGGCATAGACCGTGGCCTCGGCGCCGCTGAAGAGTCCTTCCTGGTAGAGGATCCAGGCGTAGATGGCCAGAAGAATTGCGGTTGTAGCTGCCAGATATTTCAGGTCGAGACTCATGGCGGCCAGGGCGATGACCAGGAAATAGATCATGAAGAACTGGGTGTCGGTATAGCCGCTGAAATAGAAGACCGTGGTCAGGATAAGGATGTCGAAACAGGTGAGTATGGGAAAAAAGGACTGTCTCTGGATGGAACTGGACGGCAAGGCAGTGAGGACCAGGTTGGACAGGCCGTACACGGCGATTCCCAGGCAGGTCCAGGCGAAGTATTCGGGTCGCTGGGCCGAAAAAACCACCATGTACGCCAGGATGATCGCCAGGGTCAGCCGGATGTAGATCAAGTGTTTTTTGACGGGGGTGCTGAGGAACACAGGCGGGCCTCATGGAGAAGTTGGTTTTGGAAGAAAAAAGAACCGTCAAAAAACACGTATCGGACGGTTTGCCGGGAAAGTTTAGCCTGATGAACAATTTTCTGCAAGGCGGGCAAAGATCTTGAATCTGCCTACGGAGCTTGACAAGACAATGCAAATGCATTACTTTCTCAATCAAGCACGATGGAGGACCCCATGACTTTACCGACCATGTTTGAATCCACTTTGACGGATCGATATCAAACCACGATTCCCAAGAGCATCCGCAATATCCTTCAGCTCGGAAAACGAGATACAATCCAGTACCACATTCATCCCAACGGGACTGTGTGTATTTCCAGAGCGTACTCTGATGAACAAACTGACCCCATGCTTGATTCCTTTCTTGACTTTCTCTCTCAGGACATGACCAGACACCCAGAGCGAATACAAAATGTCGGCGCGGATCGTGTTCAAAGGGCGTATTCCCTGGTTCGGGGGGTGGAGTTCGATTTGGAGCAACCGCTTTTGGAAGATGATGAATGAGTGTTCATTCCCAAAATCCTCTGATTATCAACGGCTGGACCATTTATGCCCACCCCTTGTTTCTTGACCAACTTGAATCCCTGATTGCCGATGTTGAATCACTGCGCGAGAAAAATCCCCAGGGATATCTGGAAAAAAATGCCGCTAAACGACTTGCTGCTGTTGTCAAGCTGGCGTTTGAACTCATCCCCCAAGACCCGCATCGACCGGAATATCGCCAGGGCAAAACCCTGGGAACAGCCCGAAAGCATTGGTTTCGGGCAAAATTTTTTCAACAATACAGACTTTTCTTTCGCTTCCACCAGAGAGGCCGGATCATCGTTTACGCCTGGGTCAATGATGAGCAGTGCAAACGCGTTTTTGAAAGTAAACATGATGCGTACAGAGTTTTCCAAAAAATGTTGGAGAACGGCCATCCTCCTGAGGATTGGGAAGCTCTCCTCAACCAGGCAATGTCTGAAGTCAAGCGAATGCACGAGTCCCTATCTGCCCTAAAGAAATAAGAGGAAGTTACGGACAAGGAATTCAATCATTCCTTTTGGCGCATGCCCTTTGTGGAAAGATCAGGGTTGAAGGCGGAAGGTATGTGACCTCTGATTCCTGACCGCTGGCGCCTGCCACAAGTTTTTTTTCAGCGACATCCTGGAACGACTCGCCCTCAATTTCTGCTCTATCCCCGGCCAGTGCCTACAATCTGGCGGCCTGGATGTGCATCCAGTCGAAATTGCGATGCCGGCCCAGGCTCACCCAGCCTTCCTCTTCCCACAGTTTCCACCAGGGATCATACTCCGGCTGTGCAAAGGAGGCGCGGTCGCGGCCCCACTTCAACCGGTTCCGCTCCGGGTCATAATCCACGGCAATGCCCCAGCTATGCAGGGAATAGCGCCTGCCGCCACGCATGGTCCGGACGTTCAGGCATCCGCCCAACAGATCCAGCCGCAGGCGTTGAATTTCCTGAATACCATAGTGCTCCACAAGCATCCGCAGGAGCTCCTCAAAGGCATAATCCGTCCGCGGTCCCAGTATTCCGTCTTCAGGGCCTGCATTCAGGCCCCTGGTGTTCAATCGGGCCTGGACAAACCGAATCGCGTGTTTTTTCATAATTCCTCCAAAAGGCTGCGGTGTAAGGGCCGGGGATGCAATGATCCCTTCACAGAAGTCATTGAGCCGCCAGTTTTTGGACAGAAATCCGCCAAAGGCCCCCAAAGCGCCGCCGGCCAGGGGGTGCTGGTCCCGCATGACCGCACTCTCGGCATAGATGTCAAAGGGGGTGATGCGGGCGATATCCATGCGGCCCTTGCCCTTGAGCCCGGCCAGGGACTCCAGGACCTGCATGGCCTGAGCGTATTCATAGAACTGATTGATGTCGAAATCCGCAATGCCGGCTTCCTGAAAAAAGGACTCCGCCAGGGCCGTGCGCTCCTGTTGCAGGTTCAGGGATCTTTCCAGGAGAGCCTGCATTTGCCTCGTAACGGCCTGCATCAGATCCGGGGGAAAAGACTCCAGCGGCCTTCGGCCGTCCGAAGGCCGGTAGACCTCCCGCCACACCCTGTAGCGCAGATTTTGGAAATGGGGGTTCAGGGCCTCGATGGCCCGGACCGCGGTGTAATAGCCTTTCCAGCGCTCCGGTTGATCCAGGGTCAGGATCAGGTGCTCAAAGGCGTCCCTGTTGATATGTCCCTTGTCCAGGGCCAGGCGCAGGTATTCCTCGGTCCTGGTCCGCAGGGTATAGCGGCCGATGCTGTGGATAGTCTGCCAGAGGTCTTGAATCGCCTCCAGCCCGGCTGCGGAACCCGGAATCATGAGCAACTCTTCCAGATCCCGGTACACGCCGTCCGATCGGGCCACGCTGAGGAGACGGCTGAGGATGCTGTAGGGGTCGTCCGCCGGCTGGTGCACGGGCGGCCCGCCGTACTCCGGAAGGCTGAAGGTGTCGTTCGGGTCCACGAAGAGGTATTTTCTCTTCGGTGTCGGACGGCGCCGGATTCTTTCCAGCCAGGGCCGCGGCCAGCTGCACCACGGTCAGCCCGCCGGCGGAGGTCCGGTGAGCACGTCAATGTGCAGATCGTCCACCCCGTCCCGGACGCGGCTGAACTGAACGGCCCGCACGAGTTCATAGGCAACCCCGGCCTCGAACACAGCCAGAGAGACCCCGCCGTAAAAGGTCAAGCCCAGATAGGTGCCTTTCTCCATGTGCCTAACTCCTGTGCCTCGGTTTGAAAGATCCGCACCTCTCTCCTGTAAGGAATACTATCAGGACGGCGATCAGATGAAGCGGCCCAGGAATGCCGCGAACCGGCCGATATGCATCACCAGGGATTGTGTCTTGCGGGCATTGGTCACCTGTTTTCGGATGGTATGCATCTCCTGCAAGTCAGCGTCACTGCTCACGGTTTCGTCTTCCAGCAGCTTCAAACGCGCCCGGGCGTATGCGGAAAAGGCCTTGTCGCGCCAGGGCCTGAGGATCACCTTGTCCGTGGAGGAAGCCCTTTTGTATTTGATGTCAATGGAGGCGGCCGTAGCCGCCGCCTTGGTGATCATGATTTCGTCATTCTCCACGCTCACCACCTGTTTACAGTGCCACTTCAGATTTCGTATCTACATTACGTCTTTAAACTTTAAAAATTTAAAATAATTAACAATATCACAAAATGTCCAAAAAATCTTTCAAATTTACGCGTACTGTACAGAGCTCTGTACTTAGGGTTCGGCCGTTTGCCTGAGTTCGCTCATGACCTCCCCGGCAACGGCCTTGAACACCGGATCGGCGCTGATCCCGCAAAAAACGGCGTCCGCCCTGGCGGCCAGAAAAGGCATGTCCCGCCCGGTCAGGCTGCCGACGCTCCGGATTGCCTGCAGGAGCAAATCCTGCAAGGCTTTTGTACTCAACCGTGTATACGCCTCAACCATTGTCTGGACATTCAGGCCCATTTTCGCCGCTTTGAGGGAGGATGCCACCACTTCCCGCTGCAGGTCCTGTTCAGCCCTCCTGAGGGCATCGAAGCGGACCTTGATGAAGGCGAGACGCTCTTCCTTTACAGACCGGGACAGGGTCACCTGCTCCAGGATGTCGAGGGTGTCGGCGACCAGACTGCTTCGCTGCTGAAGCAGCCGGGGGGGGGGTGAGCCGCAAAGTGCCTGGCCAGTCCCGCCATGTCGGCGGTCAGCCGAGTGACGAGCCTGCAAGAATCTTCCACGGCTCCGGCGGCCAGAAACGAGCCTTCCTCCAGGCCCTGAAGGGTGTCGGTAAAAGTGATGTAACGGGTTCGCAGGTCCGTCAGATACCGTTCCCGGGCCGCTTTGACCGCCGGGTCCAGCCCGATACCCTCGGGATCGGCCGCCTGCTCCAGATTGGAAAATCCCAGCTCGATCCCCGCTTCCCTGAGCCGGTCCAGGTCAAGCCCGGCCAGGAAGGCGACAAAATCGTCCGTCTCTTCTCGGGAACTCCGCGCAGACGGGGCAAACTCCGCTTGCAGGGCTTTTTCCACTGCGTTCACCGCGATCAAGGCCTGATTGTTGAACTGTTCGGCCGCCAGACGGACAAACCTGGCCTTTTCCGGGGTGCATCCCGTAAGGATCAGAACAACCAGGGCCAGGACGGCCATTGTGCAGTCAACTGTGGGCAGATGCGCCTTCAAAGCCTGCATGGTCCATTGATCCTGTTGGTTTTGAAGGTCCCTAGCGATCATTCATAGCAGACCGAATAGCCTTCTCGAGATCTTTGGTGGTATACGGCTTTAAAATTTTCGCGTCAAAGCCATACTGCCTGAACTCATTCAAAATCGCGCTGCTGGGCGAGCCGGTGATAATGATCGCCTTCCCTGAGAATCCTTCGCGCCTCAATCGCTGGAGAGTCTCTGCACCCCCATGACCTCCGCCTTTGATCACCTGGTCGAACATGATGAGTTGGATTGGAACCCTTTTTTCCCGCGCTGCCTTGTACAGGGTGAAGACTTCCTCAGCGTTGCCGGCCGCCATGACCCCGAAGTCCAGATTTTCGAGCATCATTTTGCAGAGCCTTCGCAGTCGTGTATCGTCTTCCATCATCAAGATAACCGGCTTTCCCGGGGGCAAAGAATGCATTTGCCGTTCTATGAGCAGGCGTTTGGCTTCCGAGGAAGGCAAATGAACACTGACCAGGGTCCCCTGGTTCAGGGAAGAGTCGACGGCAATGGTGCCTCCATGCTTTTCAATGGCGGACTGGGGCACCCGAAAGCCCCGGGCGGCTCCTTTCTTCACCCCCCGCCCCTTAGTTTGAAAATACGGGTCAAAAAACCGCCGCAAATCTGATGCACGGATGCCCCTGCCATTGTCCTGGAACCTGATCGTGAAATACGAGCCTTCAAACCCGCTGTCAGCGGGGGATGCCTCTTTTTCCATACAAATGGCCACCCGGCCGTTTGGTGCGGCTTCTACAGCATTCTGCACAATATTGCGCAAGGCAACCCGCAGGTGATACTGATCCGCAAGAACAGGGGCCTTTTCCACACGGAAGTCGAGATTGAGGTCAAATTGGTGGTTTTGGAGCACATCATCCACTGCCGCCTGTAAAAGGGCTTTCAGGTCACACTCGGTTTTCTGCAGAAACGCCCCTTTTGAAAGCGTCAGAAAATGATGGGTCAACACTTTTGCTTGTTCGCAGGCGGTATCTGCTTCACGTAAGGAATTCAAAAGATACGGGTCTGAAAGTTCCGTTTCCACAAGTGAAATATAGCCCCGGATGATGGCGAGGAGGTTGTTGAAGTCATGGGCAAGACCACCGGCCAATACGCTGAAGGCTTCTGTCTTCCTGGCTGAGACGATCTCCTGTTCCTTCTTTTTCAACTCAGTAATATCCTTGACGATATGCACAAATTGCTCGTTGTCGTCCGGAGTATCCCGGATTGGTTCAACAACAACCTGCACCCAGCGATCGTTCTCCAGTAGGAAGACCATTTCCTCGCGCCGGCGGCTGATAAACGCGCGTTCAGCAGGACAGTCAACAATAGGACCGGCAGTGCCGTGCACGATTTCGAAGCAGGGTTTCCCGACCACTTCACAGGCAGGGAGAGGAGTGATGCCTTTCGAGGCCTCGTTTGATCGTATGATCGTGTGGTTTCTGTCGATGATCGAGACCCAGTCGGAAAGAGCGTCAAAGGTGTTTTCCCATTGATTTTTGGCCCGGTGGAGAGTGGCTTCCAGCCGTTTTTGCTCCGTAATATCTGTGATAACGCCCAGGACCCCAACAACATGACCGTTGTCATAGATTGCCTGCCCCTGCGTCCGGGTCCAGATATACCCTCCATCCTGAGTTATATAGCGCGCCTCTGAGACAACCGACTCGCCGGAAAGAATCTTTTCAAAGTTCCTCTGCCGGTCCGGGAGATCTTCTGGATGAACAAAATCCGAATACTTGCGGCCAATGATGTCTTCGGGGCTCAGGCCGGTGAAATTCCGGATATTCGGGGAGACATATGTCGCCACCCCGTGTAAATCCACTCTATACAGGACTTCATGGAGATTCTCGGAGAATAGCAGCCATTGCGTATCCACCGCTTCCAGCCTGGCTTTCTCGCCGGCCAGCATGGTATTGGCCGCTTCCAGGTTTCGAACCTGCTTTTCCAATTCAGCATAGGGTGGTTTTGCAGACATGAATTTCCTGTTATGTTACGTGTTGTTCGCCATTCTCTATCGCCTGTTGCTGTCGAACTGCAAGAACCGTCCAGGAGCTACGATAGGCAATCCTCGGTATTCCGCGAGATCGAGCAGATCCTTGTCTCCAGTAACGATACAGTCTGTTGAAGGTGCTACGGCTAGCGCCAATACGTTGTCGTTATCGCGGTCACGGCAGATCCGATCAGTCAGCGGCTCCGGTGAATGCAGAACCGCGCGGGTGCGGACAAGCGCGGTAGCGGCC
>CAZUMF010000193.1:0-9256 GCA_964621385.1 uncultured Desulfohalobiaceae bacterium | reverse complement strand
CGGCCCTCGGGATCGGTGACCGCCACAGTGGAGTTGGCCAGGCGCATCTCCCCGGCCGTGCCGATGGAGAGCATGCTGCCGTATTTCTGATACTCGTCCTTGAACTTGTCCATGAGCTGGTAGTTGGTGAGCATCTTCAGAGAATTGTCTTTGTCCACGGTGACGCCCTCGCTGGAAATTCTGACCACGTAGAGATCGTCGCCCGAGCGCTCTCCCTCCAGGACTATGGCTGCGTAGCCGAGCCGGGCCAGGATCTGGGCGCCCTGCCCGCCGGCGTTGGCTTCTTTGATGCCGCCGGTCAAGGGGCTCTTGCACCCCACGGACAAGCGGCCGGAGTTCACCGCCGCGGTCCCGCTCAAGAGGCCTGGGGCGAAAACCAGTTTGTTTTCAGGTCCCAGGGGGTGGCAGTCCGCCGGAACTTCCTTGTTGATCAGGGCCGAGGTCAGGGCCCGCCCCCCGAGCCCGGCATAGTCCCCAAGGGGCTCTTTTGTTGTCTTGGGCTGACCCCCGCTCACGTCAATCCGTAAAATCGTGTCCATACTTGAACCTCCTTCTCATACTGTTCATGTTTACGGCCGTCATACATTAAGGTTTCAGGTGTCGGGTTTCAGGAAATTGATCAGGAAGTTATGAAGTTTGAAGTGTATTTGATTCAGTTTTATCAAATAGATACCAGAAGTTGCCATAGACAAGGCCCTTGTCTTGCAAAAGTTTTATAATGTGATTGGTGGCAGAGACAAAAGCACATTGTATGCCAACTTCTGGTATAGAGTTGCAATACAGCCCTAATTTACACCATGGTTTTGTCATGCGCAACATCTTTTGTTCCCAGCAAACGCTTCCTGAAACGAGCCCACCAGAGCCGGGGCCTGCACAGCCGGCGCCAGGCCAGCCAGGCCGTTTCCATTTGCGATCGGGGCAGTGTCCTTTGCGCATAGCATTCAAGGGTGAAGGCCCTGGTGATGGCCTGGAAGTGTTCAGCCTGCCCGGGAAATGACGCGCTGAGTCGCTCCCCGTATTCATAGGGAGTCTCACTCGCGCTTCGTTTCAGGCCGCTTCTGCGTCCCCATCCTGCAAGGGCCGCATACAGGAAGATGGCGCTGTGTCGTTTCTTGCGAATACTGAGCACTCGGCTCCAGCATCCATCCAGGAAACGACTGAGGCCCTGCAGCCAGAGGAGGATAGAGCGCAGCTCCGGCCGTGCGGTTTCAGCAGGCGGGGTTTTGGACAAAAGCCATTTGAGAAGATATCCGGCGGCCAGGCTGAGACAGAACAGCAGGAGGAAACCCAGCAGAAGAACAAGCACGCCGGCAAACCCCATGAGCAGGGCATCCACCCACCAGCTCGTCTCCGGGGCGGCCAGCCCCTGTGCGTGTCCCCCGCTGCCTTGCGGCCTGGCGTTCAGCTCGGCCCCTCTGTCTTTGGGGGTGAAGATGAAGCGGAGTAGGGATACGAGCACCGGAACGAGGGGCGCCAGGATTGTTTGCAGACCGGCCAGCCCGGTGTCGGCTGCACTGGTGAGCACAGGCAGCAGGGCCAGCATCAACCAGGCTCCGGCAAAGACAACCAGCGCCGCAAAGCTGAGAATGACGGCGGTTCCCCGGTAGGGGGCCAGGAAATCCTTGTGGATCGGCCCCTGCTCCCCGGCCAGACCGAAGCTGATCAGGGCGCAGACAAAGAAAACACAGAGCAAGTACAGGGACGTGTTTTCAGAGGGGAGCGTGCCGCCTTTCATGGCGACAAGGAATTTGATGAAGAATACAAGGCAGAACAGGGCCAGGCCCAGGTCGAATCGGTACCTGAGGACAGCATAGTCTGCCGGTCTGCGCGCGAAGACACCTCCGCCGGCCCAGAACAGGCCGGTCCAGATCACGATCAGGACGATGCGCACCCAGGCCAGGGGGGTGTGAGGGGTCTTGAAAAAGGCGGACAGCCAGGCGGGATCCCAAAAAGGTTCTGCAGGGTGAAAAGAGGTATGCAGGAGGAAGCAGCCGGCCAGGACAAACCCGGCAGTGGAGAAAACGAGCGACCAGATGACCCGCAGTCCCGCCCCTCTGCGCAGGGCGGTGATGCCGACGGCGAGGCCGAAGGTGCCCAGGCCTGCTGCAGAGGGGAAGCGCTGTTCACCCAGGCAGAGGCTCAGAAAATGGGGCAGGACAAAAAGCCAGCTCAGAAGCATCCCCGCGGAAGCGAGCAAGAGAATGGGATGAATCCGAGTCTTCATGGCCGCTCGCCCTCCTGAAAACGGATGGAATCCAAACCCCGGACCGGGGCCTGGAGGGGCGGACCGGCATGGTCAGGAGTGATGCGTCCTGAGCCGCCCAGGAACACGGTCGGGATGTTGCGCCTGAAAAGATGCAGATCCAGAGCTCTGGCAGGGGCGTCCGGGGCGTGGATGAAACAGAGACAGGCCAGCCCCTGGGTCAGCTGGCGGGAGCGCTGCAGCGTCTGGAGCAGATGGCCTGTCGTTTGCATTCTGGCTCTGGCCAGGACTTCCAGGAGCGACTGCAGGTGCAAGGGGC
This sequence comes from uncultured Desulfohalobiaceae bacterium, assembly GCA_964621385.1. Classification (GTDB taxonomy): domain Bacteria; phylum Desulfobacterota; class Desulfovibrionia; order Desulfovibrionales; family Desulfothermaceae; genus JAABTT01. The sequence goes on along the minus strand of CAZUMF010000193.1, from coordinate 6,734 downwards.
TGCGACCGAGAGGAACGATCCCGGTATGCGCCCCGGTCAGGCGGGCATTGGTGACCAGACCCACATTCGCGCCTGTTTGATCCAGATGGACAGCCAGGGCGGCGGCGGTTTGCAGGACATCTTCAAAATCATCTTCGGCCTCCTGTTCCTGGAAGCCGGAGACATCCACAAGCAAAAGGATTCTTTCGGCATGAGAGGGTTCGAACACTTTTTCCATCAAGCGGTCATGCCGGGCGCTGGCCTTCCAGTGGATGAATCTGGAGGGCTTTCCCTGCTGGTAATCCCTGGTCCCCAGAAGATAGACCGGGTCCTGAATCGGGCTTCTCCCGCCGGGCTTTCCAAAAAAATCCCGCCGGGGCAAATGCGCGGGTTTTAAAGAGGCCAGCCGGGGGTAGACGATGATTTCCGATTCAGCCTGTTGCAGGGCCGGTTCATGCGGATAGAAGCCGAACAGATCGCTGGCGAAAAACCTTGTGGCCCCGGCCCGGTACACCCCTCGGCGTTCGGCGACCAGCGTGTGCTGGAGGCGGGCGCGCTGATACCACAGGAGCCGCAACTCACAGGAGGATCCGACTGCAGGGTTCAGGGGGGACAATCCGGAATCATAGGTCAGATCAAGGCCGAGGCGGACCGGCAGCAGTTTGACATTGTCCGCTTCCAGGGTCAGACACAGCCGGTCTCCGGGGAAGACCCGGGCCTTGTCCACTGTGCTTCGGCAGCGCAGGTGCTGCGGGCTGAAGCGGCCCCAGAGACGAGCACCCAGGGTCAGACTCAGGATGAGCGCCATGAGCAGAATGAGCTCGAGATGACGCTGGATCAGGGCGATGAACAAGACAATCCCTGCCAAGCCCTGAATCAGGGAAATGGTGAAAACAGAGGGAATTCTGTCCTGGATTGCGGGCATGTCTGTTATCAGGTTTCAGGTGTCGGGTGTCAGCCCGGCCGCTGGCAGTGCTGACACATAATTATTTGATATTTATTGCAATATACGACTGAGCTCTTGTGTTATTATTTTGAAATCCACGACTGCCAGTTTGATCAGAGAAAGAAACTATTGGTCCACCACCTCCGTCATTCCGGCGTAGGCCGGAATCCAGACTGAAAAAGCTGGCCCCTGGTCCCGGATCGGGGTCCGGGATGACGTACCTGCGCCGGGGTGACGGAGAAAGAAAATGAAGTTTCATACGAGCGTTGAAGTTTCGATATTCATTTCTTCAGGCAGAATTTGAACGTCCAACGTTCGATGTTCATTCTGTCTCGGCCTTTGGTTCAAAAAAGTCTGAAGTTTCATACGAGCCCAGCCAGCGGCCGGCGCTGACATCAAAAATCCACAATCCAAAATCCAAAATCCACAATCCAAAATTCTAGAGAGGCACCCGGGACAGGATATCCTGAAGCACCTGGTTGCAGGTGATGCCGCTCAACAGGGCTTCTTCCGTAAGGATGAGCCGATGGGCCAGAACAGGCTCAAGCAGCTCTTTGACGTCGTCCGGGAGGACATAGTCTCTGTCCCGGAGCAAGGCCAGGGCCTGACAGGCGCGCATCAGGGCGATGGACCCCCGGGGGCTGGCCCCGAAACGCAAAGACGGATCCATGCGGGTGGCAGCAACCAGGTCTGTGATGTAGGCCTTGACGCTGGGAGCAAGACGGATCGAGCGCCGCTCATGCTGCAGCCTGATGAGAGCGGCCGGGCTGGTCACCGGTTGCAGGTCTTCGAGGGGATCGTGTTCCTGGAAGCGGTCCAGAATGGTGATTTCCTGTTGTCGATCAGGATAGCCGAGCCTGATTTTGAGGAGGAACCGGTCCAGCTGGGCTTCAGGAAGAGGGAAGGTGCCTTCCTGTTCAATGGGGTTCTGGGTGGCGATGACGAAAAAAGGGGCTTCCAGCGGATAAGTGCTGCCGTCCACAGTCACCTGACGCTCTTGCATGCTCTCCAGGAGGCTGGATTGGGTCCTCGGGATGGTGCGGTTGATCTCATCGGCCAGCAGGATGTTGGTCATGATCGGACCGGGATGGAAGACAAACCGGCCGGTCTTCTGGTCATAGACATTGAAGCCGGTGATGTCCGCGGGGAGGAGGTCCGGCGTGAACTGGACCCGCTTGAAAAGACCGCCCATGCTCCGGGCCAGGGATTTGGCCAGCAGGGTCTTGCCGAGGCCGGGCACATCGTCGATGAGCACATGACCTTCGGCCAGAAGCCCGACCAGAATCTGTTCAATGGACGATTCCTTGCCCACAATCACCCGGGAGACATTCTCGATGATTGTGCTGCATTCCTGAAAATTCACGTTCCTGACTCCTGCTGGATGCACACGGAAACAATGCCCTGGGCCATTCATGGGGCGACAAACCGTAAATAGCAAAAAAACGGGGCAGCGTCGAATCTGCTCCGGGACAGCGATTTGACAGGAACGGAAAAATTCTTCAAGCTTGTCATGCAGTTGGCAAAGGGAGCGTATGATCGCCCTTGGTCTACCCTGTCATCTATCGGAAAGTTGAAGAAACCTTTTGAACTTCTATGAGATTGCGTTGGCGAAGCGTCCATGTCAGGACAAATGGAGTCACAGTTCCAAGTATTGATCAAATCGGCAGTGAATGAATTCAGCATCAGCGTAGTGGAATATTCTTTTATTTATAATTATTTTCTATAGAGATATGTCAGCTTTGCCGGAGGCAAAGCCGACAGGAGAGAACCAGGCATGGAACCCATCACCCTCATCGTGCTCATCGCCTTTCTGGGACCGATTCTCGGTTCCGGAATCGGGGTTGCCCGCCGCCCTTCCTATTCCTATGTCTGCTGCATGCTCTGCTTTGCCGCCGGGGTGATGCTGTCCATTTCATTCATGGAGTTGATTCCTGATGATTTACATCACAGTGGATGAACTCATTCCCAATTCCTGCGCCGGGGAGAATCACGCTACCATTTTTGCCTTCATGGCCGGGGTGGTCCTGGTGGTGCTGCTCCAGCTGGTGTGATGGAAGTTATGATCGATGCAATGAATGAATCAGACTGAGGAGATACGATATGGAATGCAAGAAAGACAGCAACCTGGAAAAATGCAACTGCACCTACGAACCCTGTTCCAGAAAAGGCGTCTGCTGCGACTGCCTGACCTACCACCTCAAGAGCCGGCAGCTCCCGGGCTGCTGCTTTCCGAATGACGTGGAAAAGACCTACAACCGTTCTTTTGAGCGTTTCGCGGAGCTCGTGTCCGCGGGCCGGATCTGAAGCCGAGCCCGCGGTCCTGCCTCGGGGCTTCTTGCAGACGGGAGCCTGTCAGGCCAGGTTCACGGTCACGGACTTGCGCTGGGTGAAGCTCTCCAGCATCCCCTCCAGGGACCATTCCCGTCCGATGCCGCTCTGCTTGAATCCGCCGTAGGACTGCCCCGGGACGATCCCCGCCCCCTGATTGATCTGGACGAAGCCCGACTCCAGGGCATGGGCGGTCTTGAGGGCCGTGTTGATATCCTTGCTGAAGATAAAGGCGGACAGCCCAAAGTGGCTGGCGTTGGCCATGGCGATGACCTCTTCTTCTGTGGTCCAGGGATGGGCCGTGAGAACGGGGCCGAAAACCTCTTCCCGGGCCAGGCGCCAGTGCTTGTCCACTCCGCTGAACAGCGTGGGCTGAAGGAAGTAGCCCTGGGCCAGGGGGCCGCTTTCAGGCGGCAGCCCGCCGCAGAGGATCTGAGCGCCCGGTTGTTCCAGGCCTTCCCGGATATAGGCGCAGACCTTCTCGAACTGGGTGCGGTTGACCATGGCCCCGACCTGGGTGCTCTCGTCAAAAGGATCGCCGATGCGCAGGCCTTTGAGCGTCTCGCAGAGTCTGGCCAGGAAGTCATCAAAGATGGAGGCGTGCAGGAAGAGACGGGATCCGGCCGTGCAGGACTGGCCCTGGCGAACGAAGCGCATGGCGTTGACGACCTGCTGCACCGTGTGCTCGGTGTCTGCATCCGGGAAGACGATCTGGGGATTCTTGCCGCCGAGTTCCAGGGTGTAGAGTCTGGCGAATTCCTCCAGCCGGGCTTCCAGGTCCCGGGCAATGGCCAGCATGGCCCGGCCGCGCTCCCGGGCCGGGGTGTTCCGCCAGGCTGGAAAAGCCTTGGCCGCAGCCTGGACGGCCTCATCCACCTCGATTTTTCCGCCCCGGGGCACTTGGCCGGCCTCCGTCCCCTTCCGGGCCGGATTCTCCACAGAGAGGAAGGTGTCGTCTGCCGCCGGGACCCATTCGTTGTTGATGCACATCAGCTGTTGGCCGATACTCTGGTGGGCTGACTGGGTCATAGATGCCTCCAATATTGAATATAATGCAAGCATTGTAAATGGTAACGTGCCAAGTTTGTCACCAAGTTACGAAGTCTGAAGTATGAACGTGTGGCATTGTGCAACGAAGTCACTTATGATAGGCCTATTCGGCGGTGGTTGCAAGAGAAGCGTACGGAAGATCTGCAGGGAACACGACCTTGGATAATACACAAGCAAAGACCCCCTGGCCTCTGGTCCTGCTCCTGATCGGGGCCGGGGTGGTGGCCTCTTTCCAGGTGGGCAAAGCCCCGCCGGTTTTGGATACCATGCGCCGGGAGCTGGGCATGAGCCTCTTTCTGGCCGGCTGGATCCTGTCCACGTTCAATATCATCGGCTTGGCCCTGGGATCGGCCTCCGGGGCCTCGGCCGATGCCCTGGGACACCGCAGGCTGCTACTTGCAGGGCTTTGCCTGCAGGGGGCGGGAAGCGTCTCCGGGGCGCTGACCCATTCGGTTGCGATCCTCTTTCTGACCCGCATCGTCGAGGGCCTGGGCTTTCTCATGGTGGCCGTGACCGCTCCGGCCCTGATTGTTCGGATCACCAAGCCCCGCGATCTCCGGCTGGCCCTGTCCGGCTGGAGCTGTTTCCTGCCGGCCGGCGCGGCGATAATCATGCTCATCACCCCTTTGGTCACAGCGTCCTTTGGCTGGCGCGGCCTGTGGCTGTTCAATGCCCTGTTCGTCGGGGGCTATGCCCTTGTGACCGCCGCCTGCACCCAAGGCTTGGTCCATCCCAAGCCTTCCAGGCGGGTCACTTTGCTGACGGTGCTCCGGGATATGCTCACCACGAGCACCGCTCCCGGCCCGTTTCTCCTGGCCCTGATCTTTTCCACCTATACCTTGCAGTGGATGGCCATGATGGGCTTTCTGCCCACGCTGCTCGTGGAGACCTACAGGATGTCGTCCGGGCAGGCCTCGGTCCTGACCGCTCTGGTGGTGGCCATGAATGTCCCGGGCAATCTCGCGGGGGGCTGGCTGATGTCCCGGCGGGCCGGCCGCCGGCACCTGATCGTTTCGGCCGGCCTGGTCATGGGCCTGTGCAGTCTGGCCATTTACGGCGAGGGGTTTTCCTTTTGGGTCCGCTTTTGGGGCTGTCTGCTCTTTTCCGGGGCCGGGGGACTCCTCCCGGCGGCGGTGATCAGCGGGGCTCCGGTTCACGCTCCGCGGCCGGACCTGGTGGCCACGACCAACGGCTTGATCATGCAGGGTTCGCAACTGGGGCAGATGGTCGGTCCGCCGGCCCTGGCCCTGGTAGTTTCCGGATTCGGGGGATGGGAAGCCGCGCCCTGGCTGCTCTGCACATCGGCTGCCTTCGGCATTGCCCTCTCCGCGGTCCTGGCCCTGCTGGAGCGAAAGACCCTTTCCACTTAGACGTATCGGTCAATCTCTGTCACAGAAGACAAGAAAATGTGTTGCACGCGAAGGCAGCTTTACGTGAACAAGGGTTCCATGCTCTGTTCGGAGACCAGCCGGCGCATGTCCTGATCTGCCGGGGCTTCCTGGAACTCGGCCGCTGCCCTCAGGATATGCGGCAGCACAGAGAGATCCCCGGTGCTGGCTACAAAGAGGTCAGGAATGCCCAGGACCCACTTCACGGCCAGTCCAATGGCCTCCGGATCGCTCAAGGGCTCATACCAGGTGGCATGGGACCAGCGCCGGCCTGGATATTTGCGCCTGGCAGCGGATTTGATGGTCTGCAGGGGCAGGCCCTTTAATCGGCAGTGCTGGAGTAGCCTGCCAAAGGAATCGGCATAGGCCTGGTTCTGCATCAGGAGGTAGTTGCAGGGCGCCAACACGGAGTCAAAGGCATGCCGCTGCAGGGTTTCCAGGTGGCGTTGGGGAGCCTGGAAGCCGTGCCCGGTTATTCCGATGAAGCGGGTCAGCCCTTTGGCCTTGGCTTCGACCATATAATCCAGGGCGCCGCCTTCGGCCATGACAAATTCCCGCTTGGTTTCATCGGTGAGATTGTGCAGCTGAAGCAGATCCACGGCATCGACGCGAAGGCGGTTCAAGGACCGCTCCAGCTGAGCTTGGGCCTGGTCGTAGGTGCTGACATCGATCTTGGTGGCCAGGAAGAAATCCGAACGATGATTCTCCATCCACTCTCCGACCCTGAGCTCGGCGTCGCCGTAGCCGGGGGCGGTGTCGATGTGATTGATGCCATAGGTGTACAGCAGTTCCAGCACCTTGGCTGCTTGATTCGGATCTGCATCCTTCACGGCAAATGAGCCGAAGAGAATCCGGCTGCTCTGGTGGCCGGTTTGGCCGAACGGGAGGGTTTGAATAGTGGGCATGAGAGAACTCCCAGGTTGAATATGGTTTCAGGTTCACAGTTTGGAGACGGTACTTGCAAGATAATTTTGAGCACACCAGGATCCGGTAGTCTTCCGCAGATACTTTGTTAATGAAAGAAGCAGATGTTTGTCCACGAA
>CAZUMF010000192.1:0-9333 GCA_964621385.1 uncultured Desulfohalobiaceae bacterium | reverse complement strand
TCAGAGACGCCCTGAACCCGAGGCTTCAGGACTGACCGCCCCGCTTGCCCCTTGCCGGCAAGGGAGCAACGAAATCCGGATTGATGGACATATGTTTCTCTTACTTGTCCTTAGCTCCCATCCAGTTCGCATTTTCATGCAGCATTCCGATTCTTGACATTTCCATAGTATATCGTTAATTTTTATATTGTTTCAATATGTACAACGATAAACGGGGCGCGTATGAAGACGGTCAAATACATCTACTGGAAGGATGAAGATTTTTTCATCGGGTATCTGAATGATTATCCGGATTACCATACGCAAGGGTACACAAAAGAAGAATTGGTTTCTAACCTGAAAGACCTCTTAGAAGACATTGAGTCAGATGATTCCCTATATTCGTACCCAACCAGTCCCCCGCCATACTGACATCAATGAGAATTTGGCAAAAACCATTATAAAGAAGCTCAGCCATGATCCCTGAAAAAGTTAGGCAGGTCCTTGACCGGCACGGCTTAACCCCCCTGGAGTTCGAAGCCGGCAGCACCCCGACTTCAGAGTCAGCTGCAGCCAGAATTGGGGTTCGGGTGGGCCAGATCGCCAAATCCATCCTGCTGTGCGGCAAGGACAAGCAGTTCAGACTGGCCGTGATGCCGGGCGATCGGAAAATTTCCTCGGCCAGATTCAAAAAGATCACGGGGGTGAAGCACAGAATGGCCAGTGAAGAGGAGACCCTGGAGCAAACCGGCTTTCGAGTCGGCGGGGTCTGCCCCTTTGGCGTCGAGGGACTCGAAGTCTATATCGATCAGGGGCTGCAAGAGTTCGATATGATCTATCCAGCCGCTGGAAACGACGCCTCGGGAGTCCCGATCCGTTTCGATCAGCTGGTGGAGATCACCGGAGGACAGGTCTGCAGCATCGCCCAGGATTGATACTTTACTGATCCAATTTTGGTTTTTACAACAAAGACTGGCGACCCCAAGGGTCCAGGCCCAAATTCACAAAAAGCTAAGTCGAAAGTTTCTGCCAAGAGAATTACATCTTCTCCGTTTCTTTTATTGGTGTACCAATCCTGACACAAAACAATCGCAACCAGTCCCCCGCCATCATTATTGGTTAAGCGGCAACAGGGGAATAGTAAAGTACCATAAGCTGGTCATCGCGCAATGCCAATGTTGCGTATGTTCGTCCGTCGTTATCACAAAACTCGACTTCATATACTCCATCATCAAGGATTTCAACGATGGTGCCGACTTGCCCTTTTACCAAGCCACGTTTTTCAATGTCCCCTGTTAAGGCTACAACATCCAACAATTTAATTTCATTTTCCATTTTTTCCCCTATTTTACGAAACAAGTGGTCAATCTTGGTTGAATCTCACCATGTTTGATAATCCAACCTGTTCGGACAAACGCTTTCATGGAATTATATTCAATTTCGATGTCAACGGTATATCGCTGGCCATACGCATCGCCTTCACCGACTTCACATTCTATATCCCGAATTTCATTTTTTATCAATGATATCAAATCATCGGCATCCGCGCCTGTCATTCCAAGAGCGCTTCGAAACACTCGCGCCTTGTGCTTTCCTCTCGGATGTTCGAGTTGGCCTCCCCTCAAATCCAGTCACGCATTTTCCTCCCCTCGGCATCCTTGAACCCTCCAACAAGAAGAAGGATCAGATCGAGCAAAAACCAGATCCCGAGGCCGCCGAGGCTGAACAGCTGAATCTTGGCGGTCCTGGTTTTGCCGACATAGAATCTGTGCACGCCAAATATCCCGAAACAGACACACTAGACCAGGGCGATGGATCGGACCTTTCTGCTGCCGGCCGACATGGTCCGTCTGGTCTCGCTCCTGGGACTGCCCGGCTTCGCTGTGTATGATTGGTTGAAGTCCATCCCTGTGTCGGGTTCCTGGGGATATTTTTTCCTACCTCTCCTTCCTGGAAACCATGCTGGTTCGAGGTGAACCCGGAAGGCGCATATCGGTTTCTGGATATTCTTGACAGTCATTTCTCCAAGGTATTCGTAAGCCAGGGGGAGCTTGTCCTTATGAACGGACCCTTTCTGCGGAGGGAGAAATCATGGATGGCATTGGCAATGACGTCCTTGCCCACACCGGTCTCCCCCAGAAGGAGCACCGGGCTGTCGAGTGCCGCGACCTGCCGGACCATTTCCATGACGTGTTTCAGGCCGAAGTCCTCGCCCACGATGCGCTCGCCGGTGAGGCGCTTGAGCTCCCGATGCAGATAGCGATTGTCGTCGGCCAGCAGATCCTTGAGCCGGACGATTTCCTTATGCTTGAGGATGTTGGACATGGCCACAAAAAAAGTTTCCTTGAGGGTGGCATAGAGCCTGGCGTGCTCTTCGGTGTAGCGGTAGTCCCCCTCGGCCAGTAATACTAACGCACCTGCGATTTGATCACCGATAATGAGCGGCACGCTCATGACCGAAGAATACGGATCGCCCAGCGCTTCCTCCAGGCATCTGGTGATTGGAGACTCCAGGGGCCTGTTGAAGACATAGACTGGCGGAATTGATCCTTCGGACCAGTCCAGGGCCATTTTGGCCATTTCCTGTCTGGCAGCTTCTGTATAGGGGACCAGGGCGTTCATTTTTTCACCCTTTCCCAATCTGGCCCGGGCGACGAATCGCATGGCGCCTAATTCATGTTCATTTTTCTCCAGGTAGAGGGAGTCGGCGGGCATAAATTTGGCCAGGTACTCCAGACAGGATCGAAGTCCTTCTTCGATTTCCAGATTCCCGCATATCCTCAGGGTGATCTCGCGAAAAAATTCCTTTTCATCAACCGGCATGGGATATCCTTGTGTTGAGCTGGTGGGTTTTACCAATCTATCGTTACATATCACGAAGTTATTCTTTTTTGCTGTATTTCACAAGCCATATCTGCGAAATATCACTTTTCCCAGCATGCATTTTTTAATACGCTGATATCCTAATGTTATTTCCTATGGCATCAAAGTTGCTACTCCAGGCGCGGAGGGCAACTTGGAGAGACGGCTGAGCACCCTCCAGGCTGATCAACTTCAAAATACGAGCAGTTGGATGAAAAAGCCATGCCAATCATGAAATGGATCGAACTTATCCTTGTCAGAGGTGCAGACCAACAGCACAGACCGACTATCAGGCGGCTTGTTGATCAATTGGCCAGGCAAGGCCGGTCCGGGGGACTGGTCACGGCTGCCCTGTATCACAATGCCTTTGTACACACCGATATCGGCATCCAATTCGAATGGGAACACGAGAGCGGTCAGCCTTCAAAAAGTCCTCTCGGGATAGAACTGGCCGCAGCCTTGGAAGAGTTCGGCCGGGTTCACCACACCCTATGGATTCAGGATTGATGAGAAGGTGAAGGGTGAAAGAATGAACAGGATGAAGGAAACACCGATGAATGAACGGCGTTATGAACTGGATTGGTTGAGGGTGTTGGCCATTCTGGTGGTCTTTCTCTTTCACAGCACCCGCTTTTTCAATTTGGGCGACTGGATCGATCTCCATCCGGCCGGATCCTATGCCTGGGCCAGCAACGGAGCCCACCCCTCCAGCATGGTTTTGAAACAAAATGGTCAGCACAGGATTCGTCTGCAGCCGCGTCAGACGCCTCACCGGATCGATCAGATCTGGCTGAGCCGATTCCAGTGGGCCGTCCCGGAAACCGCCGAGCCGATTACCCGCTAAAGGCAATTAAGGAAGGGACATCATGGACCCGAAAGAACCGATCGCTGGCTGTAAAGCCGAAACATGCGAAGATTGCGGTGTTCGCTCAAAGGTGCATTGCCATTTCACCCTCAAGGAGTTGGGTCATTTTTACCTGATTGGACTCCCTCCCTTCCTGATTGGGGGGCGGGGCGTCCTCAGTCTCGGATGGCCGTGGTTCGCTTTGTACCTGGCGGTTTTCGTGGGATTCTTCGGATTCCTTGAGATTCGTGTCATGAAAAATGATTCGCGAAACCGCCCAAAATGGGCACTGTGGGGGACCCATGAACGATTCCAAAACCAACAATGTCGAAAAGAGTAAACTCATGGAACAGATTGCCGAGATGTCCAAACTGCTCGGAATGATTCCCAGCGACGGCAGTGTGAGGATTGATGACCCGGTTACCCGGGATTCTATGGAGTTGTCCGAGTGGTTTGAGGAGATCAGGCAGTCCTATTTCAAACTGTCCGTCCTGGTCGGCAAGGCTTTGGACTTGAATCTGCAATAAGTTTGAAGCCTTTGCTCATGAGTTTTTGAGTATTTTTTGACTCCTCGGAGGCGTGAATTCCCAAGGCGTCGGAAAAGGCATCGGCAATAGCGATGGTCAGATTGCCGCCCAGGACGAAATTTTTCGAATGCGTGCCGGAGTGCAGGCCGACCATCAGACCGAGGATGGTGATCACGGCCGAGGTCAGTCCAAAGGCGATGCCTGTATGCAAAGAATTCTTCATGATCAAAATCAGCAGGCTGCCAACTGCGCATACTGTGGCATTGGCCACAGTCTTCCTTTGAACTGATGTGAACTTTGTTTTCAGGAGGCTTATGGCAGTCTCTACAAGATGGTTCTGTTGTATCGACACGTTTTGAATGGACAAATGTGTAAGCATCCAATTATCCCCTTCTTGCAACAAATCCGCCGTATGGTAAGGATTGATTTCAATAGGATCTGCACACAGCTTTTTTGTGTATGCATCCAATGAGGTGGACCCCGGGCATCGGCGGGAGCGGAGTTGGATATACGACGGCCCGCTCTGTGATCAAGCGGGCCTGGATTGCGCGACTAATTGCTGGATGCTATCGGTGAAGGGATCAGATCTGGGTCAATGTATTGGGGCAGGAGCATTTTCATCTCTTCCTCAGACTTGGCATAGGGCAGGTGCTCAAAGAGGTACCGCAAGTAGGCATAGGGTTCTATAGCATTTCTCTTGGCCGTCTCGACAAGTGAAAAGAAGAGGGCTCCGGCTTTGGCTCCATTGGGATGCCCGGCAAAGAGCCAGTTCTTTCGACCAAGCGCGATAGGTCGGATGGCATTTTCCAACAGATTATTGTCCGGCCTGAGATGCCCGTCATAGGTATAAGCCACAATCCGGTCCCATTGGTTTAGGGCGTACGTGATGGCCTTGCCCAACTGACTCTTGGGAGGAGTCGTGGGTGCCTTTGGTCGAGGATGGTTTTGATTGTATTAAGCAGTGGAACGACCTGTACCTACCTTTGTCCTTTGACACGATCCGGTTCGAGCTTTTGCAGAGACAAGGCTTTTTCCACTTGGTAGATCAAGGTGATGAGGTCGATGACCTCCTGGGCGGTGCCACCTTTATGTTTCTCCCTTTTCGAGATCATGAGCACATCCATGAAGTTGCGGCGGACATGGGCCAGACAGCCTACATGGATGATGCCGGGCAACTCGCCCAGGGCATCATAGCTGATATAGCCGTCGGTCTGAATAAAGCCTTGAAAGTCCATGAGAAAGTCCAGAGCCTCCCTACCGCGGGTGGGATGATACGCAAACAGGACCGTGGGTCTCTCCAGATTGCCTCCCATGAAGGCCCACATGTAGGACTTGCTGGTATTGGGCTTTCCCGGTTCATCAAGCACCTGGACCGGTGTCTCATCCAGGTTCAGGAAGTGATTGGCCAGAAGCTCTTCCTTGAACAGGCCCATCAGGGGTTCGCAGGCTTTGGCTACAGACATGGCCTCTGATTTTTTTTCTGATTTTGACCCGAATATGGCTTTTTGGAGCAAGGATATCTTCTCTTCCAGATAGGATACCTGAGTCTGGAAATCCACGATGATGCTCTATAAAGTCTGAGGGTCGTTAGGCAAGGTCTGAACGTCCATAGCTGGGTCATTTTATACACCCAATCCCTTGATTTTGCAAGCAAATTATCTCAAAGATCAAAATAATGTGGAGTGCCCAAGGGCTTTATGGCCTTGAACCTGTACCAGATCCAGACCATCTAAAAGCCAGGTCAGTTGCCTCTTTTCCAGGCACATAACCTCGGACTCGGATCTGGGCCATTTGAATCTCTGTTTCTCCAGTTTTTTCTGCCAGAGACAAAAACCATTCACATCCCAGTACAGGATCTTGATGATGCTCTGGCTGCGATTGCAAAATACAAACAGATGCCCGGAGAACGGGTCCAGGTCCAGTTGCGCCTGGACCATAGCCTTTGATAGAATCATAGCATTATCTGAAATTGTAAGCGTAGAAAGATTATTTTAAGGTGGTGTTGGCCCACACTCTTCACTCCGTCACTACGTTCTCGGCCATCAACTCGGCTTGGCGGATGACTAACTGGGTAGCTGCCTCCTGTGCATCAGGCGGATAACCATACTTTGCCAACAGACGCCTTACTGTGCGGCGCATGTCAGCCCGAACCGCATCGCGTTGCGTCCAGTCGAGGGAGGCCTTCGCTTTTATACGTTCCGAGAGTTCACGAGCAACTAGACGTAGCGTTTCATCCTGAATAACTTCCCGCGCTGATTCGTTATCCGCAAGTGCGTCGTAGAAAGCAAGTTCTTCATCTGTCAGCCCGAAATCTTCCCCTCGGTTGGCAGCTTCACGAATCTCGCGGGCCAGCCCAATCAGTTCTTCGATCACCTGCGCCGTGGTAATGGCGCGATTCGTGTAGCGTGTGAGTATGGTTTCCAGCGATTCCCGAAAGCTCCTGGACTCCACAATATTGACCCGTTCACGACTCTGGATCTGATCGTTCAGCAGCTTGCGCAGCGTCTCCATGGCCAGGTTTTTATGCGGAAGCGCGGCCAACCGCTCGAGGAAATCATCGGACAGAATGCCGATATTTTGCTCCGCAAGTCCCGCCGCCTGAAAAAGGTCAATCACGCCATCGGAGGCAATAGCACCCGAAATAACCTGACGCACGGCAGCCCGTGAATCCAGGGGTGGCGGTCCATTTTCATCACCAAGATGCTTACGAATGGCGGCCCGAACTGCCTGAAAATACGCAAGATGGTCGCGTACCGCCTCTGTTTCCCGACGCGGCACCGACAGTGCAAAAGCTTTTGACAGCCCCTTGACCATTGTCATAAAGCGCCGCTTGCCATCATCCTGGCTGAAAACATAGTCCACACCCGTAGTGACGACTGTCAACTGGTCGGATTCGTCACCACTGAAGAAATGGCTGTAATCAAAGCCATTGAAGAAATCTCGCAGTGCCTCGAACTGCCGTTCCATCAATGGCACCGCTTCTTTCTGAATATCCTCAACCGGATTGCCTTCACCACCTGCCTGGGTGTAGGTCTGCACGGCATCCCGCAATTGGTCCGCAATCCCGAGAAAATCCACTACCACGCCGCCCGGTTTTTCTCCGAACACGCGGTTCACTCGGGCAATGGCCTGCATCAGATTGTGCCCCGCCAGGGGCTTGTCCAGGTACATTGTGTGCATCGGAGGGCAATCGAATCCGGTTAGCCACATGTCACAGACGATCACCAGACGCAGATTGTCTTCCGGGTCCTTGAACCGCCGTGCCAGCAGCTCACGGCGGGCTTTGGTGCGGGCATGAGATGCGACACGCTTACCCTCAGCCGCTGATCCGGTCATGACAACCTTAACAAATCCGGCATCGTCCTCATCGGCATACCAGTCGGGCCGTAACGCCACGATCTCGTCATACAGATTCATGCAGATTTCACGACTCATGCACACCGCCATGGCCTTGCCTTCAATGACCTCCCGCCGCTTCTCGAAATGCTCGACGATTTCCCGAGCGGCGAGGCTTAGACGTTCTTTCGCCCCAGCTAGGGCTCCGAGCTCCACTCGAATGTAAAGCCCTGGTTTCTGCCCCAGCTTGTCGGACTCAGCGGCCAGACGGATATTCATTTCCTCCTCGGCTTCGCGGACACCCTGCTCATCCGGAACCAGCTTCACCAGCCGCATCTCGTAATAGATTGGTACGGTGGCATTGTCCTCGATGGCTTGACGGATGTCATAGATGTCAGCGTAATCACCGAATACCGCCGTGGTGTTACGGTCATCGCGTTCCAAAGGTGTGCCGGTGAAACCAACGAAAGTGGCATTGGGTATGGAGTCACGCATCCAGCGTGCACCACCTTCCAGAAATCCGTATTGGCTGCGGTGTGCCTCATCAGCCAGAACGACAATGTTCGAACGTTCGCTGACCTGACCGTTGCGTTCCTCGAATTTCTGAATGGTCGTAAATACCACGCCACCGGAAGCTCGATTGAGCCTGGCTGCCAGGTCATCCCGGCTGTCGGCCTGCTCCGGTTCCTGGCGCAACAGCGCTCGACCGTAGGCAAATGTGCCGAAAAGCTGTCCGTCGAGGTCATTACGGTCTGTTACGACAACTATCGTGGGGTTGGCGAGCTGTTTTTCATCGATGAGCGCCCCGGAAAGCATCAGCATGGTCAGGCTCTTTCCCGAACCCTGCGTGTGCCAGATAACACCGCCACGGCCGTCACCCGTCCCGGCTGGTGGTCGCAACGCCGCTTTCACAGATTGCCGCGCCTTCTGCATGGCCCGAAACTGATGATAGCCGGCGATTTTCTTGACGATCTCTCCAGTCCGGTCGTTCTCTTCAAAGATCACACACCTGTGCAAGTAGTCCAGCAGTCGCTGCGGTGCGAAAAGCCCGGTTGCCAGGGCTTCCAGTGTTGGTTCGCCCGGGTGGGCCATATCTTCAATAGAGCGCCACGGCGAAAAGCGATCCGAGCTTGATGTCAGTGACCCGACCCGAGTAATCACCCCGTCACTGATCACCATCAGTTCGTTGTAGATAAACAGGCCGGGGACCTGTTTTTTGTAGTCCTGAAGCTGACGGTACGCCTTCCACAGATCCGCCTGCTCATCCGCTGGATCCTTCAATTCGATAATGGCGATGGGCAAGCCGTTGATAAACACCACCAGATCGGCCCGGCGGGTCCTGTTGCCCGCCTTGACCGTAAACTGCCGGACGATCAGGAAGTCATTCGCCGAAGGCCTGGAGAAGTCAGCAAGCCACGCCTTATCGCCTCGCGTTTCATCGCCTTGATTTCGGTATTCCACATCGATACCGTCAGTGAGAAGCCGATGAAACCAGCGATTATTCTGTGGGAGCGTGGGTTCCGGGGGCCGGACGACAACTCGTACCGCCTGTTCTATGGCCTCTTCAGGCAAATGGCCATTGATTCTGCGCAGTGCCGCCCTTAGCCTGGGTTCCAGTACCACGTGCTCATGGCTGTCGCGCAGCGGGGTATCCGACCCTGGCGAGATATCTGCACCCTTGTGTACATCGTAGTCCAGCGCCTCGAACCAACCGAGCGCTGCCTGTTCGACTTGTTTTTCTGACAGACTTTTTCCCATTACATGTCCTGCAGATCAGTGCGCGGA
>CAZUMF010000191.1:0-9372 GCA_964621385.1 uncultured Desulfohalobiaceae bacterium | reverse complement strand
TCAATTATTTTAAATTCTTAAGGTTCAAAGACGTGATGTAGGTACGAAGTCTGAAATTATTCGATTTCTCGAATTTTGCTGTTCCGCGTTCCGTTTTCTCGATCTCGCGATCCCCCCTTTCCGTTCAGCGCTTCTTTACTGCTCCAATTTTGGTTTTTGAAACAGAGACTGATTGTCCTTTGATTTCAACGACAAAATTATCAAAAAGGTACGTTGGAGCAGTATTCCTTCCCTCATCCATCGTTCTGCACTCCTCCAGCGAACTCCCGGCAGCTCTGCACAAAAGACCCGGCCGCCCGAGGGTTGCTGCCAAAATGCACGTGGATGTAGCTCCCCAGGGTCTTCGCGACCAGATAGCCTTCCATCTCCTGTTCCCGGCCCTTTCGGGAATGCTTTCTGTAGACCCTGGGCACGGGATCGGAAGCAGGCGCCAGCTCGGAATAATGAAATTCGTGGCCCCGGAGCGTTGTCCCGGCTGGACCGAGCAGCGCCTCACTTTCCAGGTGCACCTCGCGGTAGCCTAAGGTCTTCAAGCGGGGGAGCATGCTGCAGGAAAAGGGAAAGCAGTTGCAGAGCCCGTAGGTCTCGCCTTCCAGGGTCTGCAACTCCCGACAGAGGTACATGAAGCCGCCGCATTCAGCATAAATCGGCATCCCCTGCCGGCTTTCGGCATTGATCTCCCCCAGAAGGCCTGTATTCGCCGCCAGGGTCTCGGCATGCAGTTCTGGATAGCCGCCTCCCAGATAGATCCCCTGAATGTCCTGCGGAAGGCAGGAATCCGCAAGCGGGGAAAACAGGACGATTTCAGCCCCGGCCTGCTCCAGCAGATCAAGATTCTCCTGATAATAAAAGCAAAAGGCCTTGTCTCTGGCCACTGCGAGCCGGACTGTGGACCGGGTTTGGCTGCGCTGCATCTGTATAGAAAGGCCCGAGTCCACAACAGTCTGTTCTGCAGTATCGAGGGATGGGGCTTCCAGGGCCGTCGACCCGGACGAAGGAGGCGATGCCTCTACCGGCTGTTCAGGGAGCAGGTCGAACAGCTGAGCCGTGTTCAGACCCTGCTCCACGACTTCGACCAGTGCATCATTCATGTTTTGGTCAAAGACCCAATCCTCGGCCGTGTACAGTCCAAGATGCCGTTCCGGTATCTTCAGGTCCTCATCGCGGAGAATCCCGCCGAGACAGGACATGCGCACCGTCTCTTCCAGGGCCTCCCTGAGATAGTCCAGATGGCCTGGACTGCCCAGTTTGTTGAAAATCACCCCGGCGAATTGCAGCTCGGGATCGAAATTCTCAAACCCCTGCACCAGGGCGGCCGCACTCCGGGCCATGCTTTGGGCGTTGACCACGAGAATCACCGGCAGATTGAGCCATTTGGCCATCTGGGCGGTGGACCCCGACTCGGATTTGCCGTCAAAGCCGTCGAAGAGCCCCATGACCCCTTCCACCAGGGCGATGTTGCCCTGGGCCGCATGTCTGGCAAAGAGCTGTTCGTTCATCTCCCGGCTGAGCATCCAGCCGTCCAGGTTCGTGGACCGACGGCCGGTGATCCGGGCATGGTGCCCCGGATCAATAAAATCCGGTCCCACCTTAAAGGGCACCACACGTTTTCCCTGGCGGCCGAACCAGGCCATCAAGGCCAGGGCGATGCTCGTCTTACCGCAGCCGCTGTTGGCCCCGCCGATGACCAATCCCATGCTCATGACCGGCCCTGGAAGACCTGCTCCAGAATGGCAGCGCCGTGTGTCTGGAACAGCTCCGGATACAAAATGCGCCCTATGCGCTGAATGCCGCGAAGCAATCGAAAGGTCGGCCTGGAGACGAGCTTTTCATCCACAATATAAATCTGATCCTCCTGAACCGCTTTGATCAGATGGAATCCGGGCTCTTCCCGGATGGCGGCCTTGCTGATGCTGTTCATGGGTCCTTTCTGGGCCAGATAGACATCGATCGCCGAAGCCTTGGCCAGGATGCGCTCCTTGCCGTAGACTGCGATATTGGTCCCTCTGGAGGGACGGGCGTCCGTGGCCACATTCAGACCTCCGGCGGTGCTGAGCACAAACAGGGCCATGGCCCCTGGAGAAAAAGTCTTCATCCGGGAGTGAATGGCTTCGAAATACACGGTTTTCTTGTTTTCGATGGGTTCAGTCAGAGCCGCATACTGTTCCACCGCCTGTTGAAAGCAACGGATCATGTCCCGGGCCTGGTCCTGTTTTCCAGTCAGCACCCCGAGCATCTCCCAATAGGTGTACATCTCCTGGACAGTTCCCGGCTGCAGCGAGAGCACCTCGATGCCGGATTGCAGCAGCCGCTGGACAAGGTCCGGGTACCCCCGGCTGATCATGGGCCGGATAAGCACCAGATCCGGCCGGGCCGCCAGGAATTTCTCCGGCCCGTCCTGGTAGGAGAACCGCTGTTTCTGCCTGGCCTGAGGCGGATAGCGGTCGTTTCTGCCCACCCCGATGAGGGCCTGATCCAGACCCAAGAAAAAGAGGTTTTCCGTGTGCGCGCCATAGAGAGAGATGATCCGCTCAAACGGCTCCTGGACCACGACATCCCGCCCGGACTGGTCGACGATGGTCTGCCCGTCGAGGCTGAAATCCCCGGCCCAGGCCGGACTCATGAGGCAGACGATCAAGGCCGGGCAAACCATCATGCCGATCAAGCACGCGTAGAGCGATGCGCTCGGAACCCGGCCTTTTCCCGCGCTGTTTCTGCTTCTGTTCAGCATTGGACCTTCATGAGGTTTCAGGTGTCAGCTTTGCCTCCGGCAAAGCTGACACATATCTATAGAAAATCATTGCAAATACAAGAATGTGCCACTAATCTGATGCTAAATTCCTTCACTGCCGGTTTGATCAATGCTTGGAACAGTGACTCCATTCGTTTGAAATTTCATACGAGAAAAAGAAAAGAGCTGCAATATCAACGCATTGAAACCTGACACTCTCCAAGGCGTAGGCTCTACGAGCCCGACACCCGACACCTGAAACCTCGATTCGCAGATGATTCAAATCAATGTATCCAAGAGTTAATAAATATTTTAACTAAAAAAGCTCTGTTCCCTAACCATATGATCTTCCTTCATGGCCCAAGGCTGCACCCGAAGGCCACCTGTTTGGATTGCGTAAAATCATCGTATCTGACCCTGTTTTCCACCTGAAAAACCTCCCGGATCAAGGCCTCGGTCAAGACTTCCTCGGTGGGTCCGCAGGCGGCGATCCGGCCCCGGTCCATGACAATGCAGTGATCCCCCCAGGCCGCTGCCAGGTTGATGTCCTGAAACACGGATATCACGGTTCGCTGCTCCTGCCGGACCTTTTTCGCGGCCAGCCCCAGCATCTCCAGGCTGTGCCTGATGTCCAGACTCGAGGTGGCTTCATCCAAAAGCAGCACCGCCGCGTCCTGGGCCAGGGCCCGGGCAAAGACCACCCGTTGCCGTTCGCCGCCGCTCAGCTCCGTGATCAGCCTGTCTTTGAACTCCGTGATCCCGGCCTGCTCCATGGTCTGCTCCACCAGGGCGACATCCTGCTCCGACGGGGACGAAAATCGTGGAATATGCGGATAACGCCCCATCATCATGATCTCGTCCACGCGGAACGGAAAATTGATGAAGTAGTTCTGGGCCACCAGGGCCATTTCCCTGGCCAGGGCTTTCCTGGAATAGTTGCTCAGCTCCTGGTCACGGTACAGGATGCGGCCCGTATCCGGCCTGAGATGGCCGATGAGCAGATCTAAAAATGTGCTTTTCCCACAGCCGTTCGGACCGAGAACCGAATAGAAGCGGCCGGGGGCAAGGCGCACGCTCAGTCCCTGGAGCACCTCCTGTTCGCCATAGGCAAAGGACACGTTCTCAACCCTGAAGCTCATGGCAGTGCTCAGCTGTTTGTTCCTGGCTTGGCAGGTTTATATCCTGATCCAATGTCAATAGACCCAAGAGTACCTTGAGCCTTGGAGCATCCGACATTTTTCCAACACCGCCCATTGGATCAGGATCTGATCTGCCGTTTCCGAAACACATAACAAAAGACCGGCCCGCCGATCAGGGCGGTGAGCACCCCGATGGGGATCTCGCCGGGCAAAACCGCCCGGATCAAGGTATCCGCCCCCAGGAGCAGCAGCGCGCCGCTGATCATGGACACCGGCAGCAGCCTCCGATTGTCCGGTCCGGTGAGAAAGCGGACCAGGTGCGGGACGAGCAATCCCACAAACCCGATGATCCCGGAAACGGACACCGCCGCGGCCGCCATGAGCGAAGCCGTGACCAGGAGGATGAGAGTGACCCGGCCGGTATTGACGCCAAGGCTGGAGGCGGCCCTGGAGCCCAGGGCTATCAGGTTCAGATCCCGGGCATAAAACAGACAGACCAGGGTGCCCAGAGCGGTCAGGACCAGGACCAGCAGAAGCTCCGGCCAGGTCTTGGACGCAAAGCTGCCCATGAGCCAGAAGATGATCACCGCGACCTGTTCATCCGCCAGATATTTGCAAAAGCTGATACCGGCGGAGAGAATCGCTCCGACAATGATCCCGGCCAGGATGAGATTGTTGGAGGAAAAGCCCCTCTGCCCTCCGCCGGCGGTTAAATAAACCACGGCCCCCAGTGTCGCCATGGCCCCGGCAAAGGCGAAAACCGGAATGGAATACAGGCTCCCGGCCAGGTTGAACAAAATGGCCAGGCTGGCTCCAAAAGCCGCTCCAGAGGAGACGCCCAGGGTGTAGGGATCGGCCAGAGGGTTCAACAGGATGCCTTGAAACACGACACCGGAGACTGCCAGCCCGCCCCCCACGGTGGCTGCGGTCAAGATCCTCGGGAGCCGGACCTCCAGAATCACCACCCGCATGGTTTTTTCCAGATCCCCGCCCCCGGGCTCCAGACCCAGGCACCAGTCCCGGATGATGCCCGCAGCCTGGAACAGGGAAATGTCCATGTAGCCCAAACTCGCTGACAGAGCAATGAGCCCGCAGAGCAGAGCCGTAAACACGGCCAGCTGGTACACGGTCGTCCGGGTCACCTGAGGCACCTCAGCATAAAAAAACCCCATATCTTGCAACAAGATATGGGGATCCGTATTTATCCCTCCTGGACAGGCTTCTTCCTGACCTCGGAAATTCAGCCTCTGATTCAGGCAGGTCTTCTGACTTTCGGATCATCCTACTAACCGCGCCTTCCCGCCCTGCACCCACTTGTTGTTTTTCATAGAAAACTAGCGATTGCTGAAAAACAACAAGTGGGTGCAGGGCAGTGGCCTGGTGCGGCCTTCGTCCCCGATCACAGCGGCGGGCCCGTTTCCGTTTCTCACGGAATTCCCTATTAAGCGCTTATGGCACCTGAACTGAGAATCATAAAGAACCAGACCTTCCCTGTCAAGCAGGAGAAAACCAGTCTCAATGCAGGGCCTGAAGAGAAATGCTGAAAAGTTACACCTTGATTTTCTTCAGCTTTTCCAGATCAAGCTTGTCCTGGGGCCGAGCACTCGCTGCCTTTGCTCGTATAAGATCATTAGTAAATCGGGGTTCACTGTACTTCATAACGGCGTACCCCCCTACAATACAGAGCTCTTTACAGGACGCGTAAATTTGAAGGATTTTTTGGACATTTTGTGATACTTCTGGCCTCATTTTGGGGTTTCAGGTGTCTGGTTTCAGGTTTCAGTTTGCGGATTTTGCCTTTCCAGACACCCGACACCTGAAACCAGAAACCAAAAGCATGTCCAATTTTAAGAATATTTCAGACATTATTCATTATTTTAGGACGTTAAGGTTCAACGGCGTAATGTCGGTACGAGGTCTGCAATAAGATAGCGGACACTATGCTTTTCGAAAATCCTCAACAGTTCTTTGAAGTCTGGACTCGTCAGCATGCTTCCCTCGAATCAAAAAATAATCATGCAAGAGGTCTGTCGCTGCCTCAAGTATGGCAAGGGCCCCTTGAGACTGCCAGAAATAGATATCAAAAGCCTGACTCTCATCAGTAAGAGCTTGATATTTTTCTTCAATATTTTTCATATCAGACTGGTGTTCAGTAATCCTTGCTCGTTACGCTGCATTGAAACTTTCATACAGTATCGCATCAGCATCATGATTTTTCAAGATCAGCTGATCAAAAAAGTTCAGTTTGCCCTCCCCACACATTGAAAAACACCAGCTCGGAGGAGACATGAACTCGTATCAAAAAACAAAAACCCTATCTCTGAGCCATGCTTCCATCACTGGGTCGACAACTTTCCAAACCTTGTTTTCTTTTGTTATAAAATCGTTTTTCGACAAAGTATCCACACTTTGCTGAATTCCACCTATTGAGCCAATAGTATGTTTTTTTATGTAATCCTTTGCAAATATATTTTGTGTTCTTTCATTGGCCAGAGCTTTTATGAGAGATTTTTGCTTTGGAGTCAATGAGTTGAAGTTTGCTTCGAAGTATCCTTTTTCAGAATCGAGTAAGCTATCAAATGCTTTGCAAACTTGATCTTGATTATCAACATGATCATTCACTCCGTCAAATAGAATATAGCAAATCTTCTGCATATAATAAGGATTTCCTGATATAAATCTGTAAACAAGCTCAGCTTCCCGTTCTTGAATTGACTTTTTTCCAACTGTAAATCGTTCTACGATATACGATATGCAGTCTTTTTTCGGCAAGGCCCTCAACTCATGATCAAATGTACTCTGAAAAAAAGGCTTGCTTCGATCATGGAACATTTGGCTGAGAGTCCTCTTTCGGCTTCCGACAAAGAAAAATGATGCGAACATATTCTGGATATGTTTTCGCATGACTCCCTGGATCTGAACACCCTTTTCGACTTCCGTGATCTCTTGGAATTCATCGAAGACGATGTGAATAGTGTCTTTGGATTTCTCAAGGAAGGAAGACAAATCAGAGAAAGTATGCTCCAGAACATCGATACCGATATCGGATGATGTTTTTTCCACTGAAAAGGAAAACTCCATGCCATCTGAAGACGGCCGCATTGTAGGACGGAAGGTGCTCAAAGCCCGGATGGCTTTTTTGTGCAGCGGTTCATGTTTATGCGTGACCTCAAAAAGAGATCGGCAAATCCTGGCTGATATATCCTCAACTGAAACGACGCCGAAAAGATCGCAAAAGACAACAAGGTAGCCTTCTTGTGCAAGATGTTTTTGGACCTCCCTGGCGAGCATCGTCTTTCCAAGCCTCCTTGATCCGTAGATCAGGACGTTCTGGGCATTGTGAGCATGCCGGACAAGGGCTTGCAACTCTGTTTGGCGGTCACAAAGCGGGATATCGGCTCCGCCTAAAGAAAAAGGATTTTGTGACATACGAATACCTCCCCGGCTTGAGTGCTGGGATAGAGTATTGCCTTTCAATTATTGATTGTCAATAATTGAAAGGCAATAAAATTGCGCAGGAATTGCTGGAGGGGATAAACGCTCACTGTTGCCTGGTTTCGTCAGTTTTGGAGGAGTAGCTGGCTGACTGGAGGAAGTGGTTTGATCGGCATATAGAAAAATAAAAAATGTGATGGAACAAAACAGAACTTTTAAGAATATTTAAAGATATTCCAGTATTTACTGGTTTAAATTCTTGCACTGTGCGTTGAACGCACACCTCTTTGATGAAAACAGTTTGCTCCTGAAGCTGATTCGCCAACTGATTTACATCTCATCCAGGAGCAGAAGCAATGGCTTCTGCCACGTCATCCAACAGCTCTGCAGCTCAGGTCGAGACCTTTTCCCTGCAGGCTGTGCACACCCCGTCCAGGCGAAGCTCGATATGCTGGACATCCAAAGCCAGACGATTTTTCACGGCTTCTTCATCCAGAGCCAGAAGTTCCTTGTCAATGCACTCCACTTTTCCGCAGCGGGTGCAGTGGAAATGGCAGTGCCCCTGCCGCCGCCTCTCGATACAGGCGCAGTAGCAGAAACTCCGTTCTCCTGTACTGATTTTGCTGACCACGCCCTTTTCCGCGAACAGATCCAGAATGCGATACACCGTGACCCGATTGAGCGTATGCTCCCGGCAAAGGCCTTCATACACTTCTTTGGCCGTGAGCGGATGATCGCTTTCCAAGAGGATGGTGAGGACCATTAGACGGTTCAGGGTCGAATCCAGGCCGAATCTGACAATGATCTCCCTGGAACGAGAGACGGAAGCCTGTTCTGTCATATCAGGTGGCCCTCCACAGGTGCACAAGGCGGATGGCAAAAAAGGCGAGCGCGGCCACGGCGATAATGGAGGCCCCGGAGGCCAGATCAAACTGATAGGCCAGGGCCAGGCCCAGCAGGCAGAAGACAAAGCAGTAGGCCGAAGCAAGGAGCATCATCCGGGCCAGGGTGGTGCATTGCGTCTCGGCCAGCATGGGCGGGATGGTCAGCAGGGCGATGATCAGGATGAGTCCCACCACCTGGATGACCATGACCACGGCCACGGCCACCATGAGCAGCATCAGGCAGTAGAGCCGCTTCACCGGCAATCCTTCAGCCCGGGCAAATTCCATGTCAAAGGACAGGGACAGAAAGTCCTGGTACCGGAAATACAACAGGCCAAGGATGAGCAGATCCAGCCCGAGCATGAACCAGAGATCCAGACGGGGCACAGTCAGGATGCTGCCGAAGAGATAGCTCATCAAATCGACATTGTAGCCGGGCGAGAGGTTCATGAGGAGAATGCCGAAGGTCATGCCCGAGGCCCAGAGCACGCCGATGTAGCTGTCGGTGCGCTCGGGCCGGTCAAAGGTGAAATGCGCCGTGATCAGGGCGGCCAGGGCGGTGAATGCCACCGCACAGGGCAGGACCGGCAGGCTCAGGAAAAAGGCCAGGCCCACGCCTCCATAGGCGGCGTGCGCCACCCCGCCCGCCAGAAAGACCTGGCGGTTGACCACCACCAGAGAGCCGATGATGCCGCAGGCCACGCTGGCCAAGGCTGCGGCCAGGATGGCGTTCTGAAAAAAAGCCATGGACAGGGCTTCAAGCACGGCTCTGCTCCGAATTTTCAAAAACCGCACTCAAAGTCTTCAAATACCCGTCCAATGGGCAGGAATCCTCGTGGACCCCGTAAATCAATTCCAGCATCTCCGGCGTAATCTCCCGGCCCTGGATGAGCCGTTTGTTGATCACGGCCACATCCGTGATCCCGGCCGAGGCCGAGATGACGTCGTGGCTGACCAGGACCACAGTGATCGACCGCCTGAGTTCGGACAGGATGTCAAAAAGGCAGATCTTGCCCTGGGGATCGATGTTCGAGGTGGGTTCGTCAAAGAGCAGCAGGGAGGGAGAGGAAATGAGAGCCCTGGCCACCAGGACCCGTTGCCGCTGCCCTCCGGAGAGCTCATCAAAGCGGCGGCCGGCATACCCGGCCATGTCCACCTTGGACAGGACCGATCTGGCGGAGGC
>CAZUMF010000190.1:0-9377 GCA_964621385.1 uncultured Desulfohalobiaceae bacterium | reverse complement strand
ACCCTCGTGGCCCGGGCCGATGCCGACATTGACGGCCTGAAAGACCTCAAAGGCAAGCGGGTCAACATCGGCAACCCCGGTTCCGGTCAGCGCGGGACCATGGAAGTGGTCATGGAGGCCCTCGGTTGGACCAAGGACGATTTTAAGCTGGCTGCAGAGCTGAAGTCCGCGGAAATGGCCAAGGCCCTTTGCGACAACAAGATTGAGGCCTTTGTCATCACCACAGGCCATCCCGGAGCCTACATCGAAGAAGCCGCCACGACCTGCGATTCAAAACTGATAAACGTCAAGACGCCCGAGATCGCAGAGCTGGTCGATGAATATCCGTATTATCGCTGGGCAACCATTCCCGGCGGCATGTACCGGGGCAATCCAGACGACGTGACCACTTTCGGCGTCGGGGCCACCTTTGTATCCTCCACCGATGTCCCGGAAGATGTCATCTACCATGTTGTCAAGGCGGTCTTCGAGAATTTCGAAACCTTTAAGAAACTTCATCCGGCATTTGCCGTGCTGAAAAAAGAAGAGATGATCAAGGACGGACTCACCGCTCCTCTGCACAAAGGGGCTGAGAAGTACTACAAAGAAGCCGGCTTGATGTAATATCCAAAAAAAGGCCTCCCGAAAACAATCGGGAGGCCTTTTTTTTAAAAATTACAGCAACCTTTGCCCGCAGCTCGATGGTTCTAAGTTCAGTTCGGATTGAGAAATTCGAAATTCGAAATTTGATGAGGCTTTAGGGAACACTCTGCACCAATTTCAAAGACATCCCAATTCCGCCCCACAGGAGTCGCCTCGATGAGCAAAGCACAGAATACCGCCGCTCCAGAGACACAACTGCAGGAGATGATTGCCAAGACCGAGACCGGATCCCGCCGCCCCACTGGAGCGATCTCCAAAAAAATTCTTTTCTTTGTTCCCTTGTGCTGGACGCTTTTTCAGCTCTGGTACTCCTCGCCCCTGCCCTTTATCTTTAATATCTTTGTGTTCAACTCCACCGAGGCCCGGGCCATCCATCTCGCCTTTGCCATGTTTTTGGCCTATACCGCCTATCCCTCGTTTCGATCCTCGCCCCGGGATTATATTCCGGTGCAGGACTGGGTGGTGGCCCTGGCGGCCGCCTATTGTTCGGCCTACATCTTTTTCTTTTATGAAGAGCTCGCCGATCGTCCCGGATTGCCCACACCGATGGATCTGACAGTGGCCGTTGTCGGCATGCTCACCCTGCTGGAAGCTACCCGCAGAGCCCTGGGACCGCCCCTGATGGTCGTGGCCGGCTTTTTCATCTTCTATACATTTGCCGGGGCCATCATGCCGGATGTCATCGCCCATAAGGGGGCCAGTCTGGACAAGGGCATGTCCCATTACTGGCTGACCACCGAAGGCGTCTTCGGGGTGGCCCTGGGGGTCTCCACGAGCATGGTCTTCATGTTCGTGCTCTTCGGGTCGCTGCTGGAGTCCGCCGGAGCGGGAAATTATTTTATCCGGGTCGCGTTTGCCGGGCTGGGGCATATGCGGGGAGGGCCGGCCAAGGCCGCGGTGGTGTCTTCGGGCATGACCGGACTGGTGTCAGGCTCGTCCATCGCCAATGTCGTCACCACCGGCACCTTCACCATTCCACTCATGAAAAAGGTCGGCTTCACCCCGGAAAAAGCCGGGGCGGTGGAGGTGGCCTCCTCCACCAACGGGCAGTTGACCCCGCCGGTCATGGGGGCGGCGGCCTTTCTGATGGTCGAGTATGTGGGCATCTCCTATCTGGAAGTCATCAAGCACGCCTTTCTGCCGGCGATCATCTCCTATATCGCCCTGATCTACATCGTGCACCTGGAGGCCTGCAAGTTGGGCCTCAAAGGCATGGAAAAACCGGTCACCAAGACCTTTGTCCAGAAAATGCTGAGCTTCGTCATGGTGGTCCTTTTCCTGATCATCATGGCCGGAGCCACGTATTACGGGATCGGCTGGATCAAGACCGTGGCCGGGGATGCGGCCATGTGGATCGTGACCCTGATCCTGTTTCTGGCCTATGTGCTGCTTGTGGGGCTGGCCTGCAAGGTCCCGGATCTGGAAGAGAGCCACGAGATCAGTAAACTGCCCTTTTTAGGACCGACGGCGCAGGCAGGCTACTATTTCCTGTTGCCGGTGGTGGTCCTGATGTGGTGCCTGGTGGTGGAGCGCTTTTCTCCCTCGCTGTCCGCGTTCTGGGCCAGCGTCTTGATGATGTTCATTGTTTTGACCCACCGGAAGATCAAAGGCCTGTTTCGAAAAGTGGTCAAGGAGGAGTATACCTTACGGCGGGGCTTTCAGGATCTGATCACCGGCATGGTCTCCGGGGCGAGCAACATGATCGGCATCGGGGTGGCCACGGCGGCCGCCGGAATTGTGGTGGGCACGGTCACTCTGACCGGGATCGGACTGGTCATGACCGAATTCGTGGAATTCATCTCCGGGGGCAATCTGGTCCTGATCCTGCTCTTCACCGCCATGATCAGTCTCCTGCTGGGCATGGGCCTGCCGACCACGGCGAACTATATCGTGGTTTCCTCCCTGATGGCCCCGGTCATCGTCACCCTGGGGGCCAAGGCCGGGCTGATCGTTCCCCTGATCGCGGTGCATCTGTTTGTCTTTTATTTCGGGATTCTGGCCGACGATACCCCGCCGGTGGGTCTGGCCGCCTTTGCCGCCTCGGGCATCTCCGGGGGGGATCCGATCCGGACCGGCATCCAGGGCTTTACCTATGATATCCGCACCGCGATCCTGCCCTTTATCTTTATCTTCAATAACCAGCTGCTGCTCATCGGATTGACCAACTGGTTCGAACTCCTGCTGGTCATTGTCTCCGCGGTGGTGGCCATGCTGGTCTTTGCCGCGGCGACCCAGCGCTTTTTCCTGACCTGGAACCGGCTCTGGGAAACCGGCGCCCTGCTCCTGGTGGCCTTTACCCTGCTCCGCCCCGGGTTTTGGTGGGATAAGGTCTATCCGCCCTTGATTTCGGAACCCCCGGCCAAGATGGAACAGATCGTGGGGCAGATGCAGCCGGGCACGCAGTTGATCCTCCAAGTCCAGGGTATGGATTTTGACGGCAACGAGTACACCAAGATGATCATGCTCCAGGTCGGATCCCAGGAAACCGGGGGCCAGCGGCTGGATGCCCTCGGGTTCGAAACCAGGATGGAAGACGGCAGGGTGCTTGTGGATATGGTCGACTTTTCCAGCCCGGCGGAAAAGGCGGGCCTTGATTTCGATCAGGAGATTCTGAGCGTCCAGGTGCCCAACACCGAGCGTCCTCCCCAGCAGCTGATGTTCATCCCGGCCGCAGGCCTGCTGGTTGTGGTCTGGTTTCTGCAGCGGGGGCGCAAGCGAAAGCTGGAGGCCGCTCCTGCGTAGAGGCATCGCTTCGGGCGATGCCTCTACGGTCCAGTTTGTTAGAGCAGCAACGGAATTCGTATAAGGAGGGAGCGTGTATCGGAAAATCCTCATGCCCATTGACATCGATTATCCTGAAATCGCTGTGGGAATCTATCGCAAGGCCGCAGAACTGGCCGAATGCAGCAACGGGGAAATCCGGCTGCTGAGTGTGCTGCCGGGCTTTGGGATGCCCATTGTGGCCTCCTATGTCACCGAGGAC
This sequence comes from uncultured Desulfohalobiaceae bacterium, assembly GCA_964621385.1. Taxonomy (GTDB): domain Bacteria; phylum Desulfobacterota; class Desulfovibrionia; order Desulfovibrionales; family Desulfothermaceae; genus JAABTT01. The sequence continues at coordinate 5,752 of CAZUMF010000190.1, read as the reverse complement.
ATCCGAAAGGAGACCTACGAGGGGGTCTGCAGAGCACTGGAGGATTTTATCGAGCAATATTGCCATCCCGGTGTTTCCTACACGGTTGCCACGGGCAAGAACTGGGAGGAGATACTCAAGACCGCGCAGGAGTGGAGCGCGGATGTGATCGTGGTCTACCACAATCGACACCGGGAATTCAACGAGGCCTTCAGCGGCTCCTGTGCCCGACGGGTGGCCGAGAACGCAGACTGCTCGGTTTTGTGGGTGCGAAACATCAATTGACATGACGCCAGGCAGGAAGACTCGTTCCCGCCTGGCCGGGGGAGGGGAAGACCATGGCGGACACAGCGAAACAGTCGAATGGTATCCGGGCTTGTCTCAGGCTGATGCTCAGTTGTGCCATGCTCTGCCTCCTTGCGGTGCACCCCGGCCCGGTGCAGGCTTTTGAGCTGCTCCTGGGCAGCGGCGAGAGCGGGAGCTTTTCCCATTTTGCCGGCCGCCGGCTGTGCCGGAGCATCAACAAGCTGCCGCAGGGAGAACTGCGCTGCCGGACCATTCCTGATGCCAGTCCCATGCATAACCTCACCAACCTCAGCGGCGGGGCCCTGGATCTCATTCTCATCGACTCCCGCCTTTTCTCTGACGCCCTGCAGGAAACAGGCTCTTTTCAATTTCTGGACATCGACTACGGGAATCTGCAGGCCCTTATGCCGGTCTACGATACCCCGGTCATGCTCCTGGTGAGTGGTGATGCGGACATTCACACCCTGCCGGGCCTCAAAGGGGGCAAGGTCAATTTCGGGCCGCCGGGTTCTCTCCAGCATGAGGTCCTTGAGGCGATCCTGGCGGCAAAAAACTGGAAAACATCCGATTTCAGCCTGGTGGAGGAGCTCTCCAATTCTGGATCGCAGGCGGCCATGGCCTTTTGCCACGGCAGAATTCAGGCCATGCTTCATGTCGGCATTCACCCCGACCCGGGTCTGGAGCGTTTGCGTCGCGAGTGCCGGGCCCGGCCCCTGAACCTGGATGATCCCGAGATTCAGGACATGGTCCGGAAACGGCCGGGCTATTTCCGGATTGTGCTGCCTCCGGAGCGCTCTTCGTTTCCTGAACACGAGGTCAGGACCTTTGGATTCAAAACCCTGCTGGTCTGTTCTTCAGATCTTGATCGAGATACGGTCAGGCGGCTGTTGAGCGGGATCGAACAGCAACAGGCAGATCTCCGGGAGGCGCATCCGGCGCTGGCGGATTTTCAAATGCAGGGTCTGGATGGTCAGCAATGGACGATTCCTTTTCACGAGGAGGCGCAGCGGTTTTTCAGCGAGCACTGAGTCCCGCACCTGTGCGACGCTGCCTGGAGCTGAAGGGAGGCGGTCAGCCCGACTTGACATCAGAAAAAAAATCGTTGAAATTTAAATTTCAGCGATTTTTTTTTGAAAGAATATTTTCATAAGCGTTTGCCCCATCGTTCGTAAGTGAAAGGACTGTCTCATGCTTGAACAGTTGGCCGAGCTCTTTCCGGAACTGACCAAGAGCCAAAAGAAACTGGCCGCCTATATCACGGACAACAGCGATGAGATCCTTCTGCACAATTCCTTTGATCTGGCGCGCAAAGTCGGCGTCTCCGAGGCTACGGTCTCCAGGTTTGTTCGTCGTTTGGGGTTTTCCAGCTATCTGGACTTCAAGAAAAGCCTGATCAGATCGACCCTGGACGGGTATTCGACCATCAAGCGATTGGCCGAGTCCTCGGATGCCATTGAGAACAGGGAGTTGATCGCCCAGAATGTGCATACCTCGGACATTGAAAATATCCAGAAAATCCGTTCCGACAATACGGACGCCACCTTTGAAAAGGTTGTGGGCAAAATCTGTTCGGCCCGAACCATCTATATTCTCGGGCTGCGTTCCAGCTATGCCCTGGCCTATTACCTCTCCTTCAATCTGCGATTTTTCCTCAAGAATGTGGTGCGCATTGAACCGGGGGTGGGGGATCTGCCGGAACAGCTCGTCCATGCCGGATCCGCCGATCTGTTGTTCGTGATCAGCTTCAAGCGCTACACCCGGGAGAGCGTGGTCATTACCCGCCGCTTGAAAGCCATGGGCCTGTCCGTGGTCAGCCTCGTGGACAGCAAGCTCTCGCCTGTGGCCGCGCTGGCCAATGTTTCCCTGATCGCGGGAACCGGAATCCCCTCGTATTTTGAATCCTATACCGCGGCCATGAGTCTGCTCAACGGACTTATCGCGGCCGTGGTTCTGCACAAGGAAGAGCAGGCCATCCCGGCCCTGGAGAGACTGGAAAAGGTTTTTGAGGAGTTTCAGACCTTTCATCCGCTGTGAAGTCGAAGACGCTTCACAGCGGATGATTTTCGTATACTGATATTTTAATACACTGCGGTTTCAAAATTTCTTGCGCCTCGGATCTGGGCAAGTTCACGCCCAAACACGGGTTTTTGTTCAGGCACTCAATGTATTTCAAGAAAATGTTATAGATCCGGAACAGACCTGTCTTCAGGTCTGTTCCGGATAGGGAGCAGAGTCATGAGTACAGCATTGGAAAAAGTACTGAATCCACGTTCCATCGGAATCATCGGGGCGTCCGAAGTCCCGGGCAAGGCTGCCGAACGCCGGACCCGGAGCCTCATTGAAGGGGGCTACGCCGGGGAGATCTATCTGATCAATCCCAAACGCGCCGAACTGTTCGGCAGGAAAGCCTACCCGAGCATCACCGAGATCGGGTCTGAGGTCGATCTGACTATGATCATCGTCCCCCCGCGGTTTCTCCTGCAGGCTGTCCAGGACAGCATTGCGATGGGGGCCAAAGGCATCATCATCATCACCGCCGGTCTCGGGGAATCCGGGGAAGAGGGCAAGCGGATCGAAGCCGACATCCTTCAGGCGGCTTCCAAAGCCGGGACCGCCATCATCGGACCCAACTGCAGCGGAATGTTCAGTGCGGGTGCGTCCCTGAATATGCTCGGTATTCCGAATATTCAAAAGGGGCCTATTTCCGTTCTGGCCCAGAGCGGCAATGTCATCGACTCCTTGACCAATTATGCCAAGATGAAGGGTCTGGGATTCAGCAAGATCATCAGTCTGGGCAACGCCATCGGGGTCAAATTCCACGAATATATCGAGTATTTGAAGGACGACCCCGAGACCCGGGTGATCATGGCCTATCTGGAGGGGATCAAGCAGGGCGGCGATCTGGTCCGGATGGCCAGGGAGACCGCGGCCAAAAAACCGATCATCGCTTTGAAAGTGGGACGGTCCGGCGCCGGGGCCAGAGCGGCGGCCTCGCATACCGGGTCCCTGGCCGGGGACGACGTGATTGTGGACGCCGCGTTTCGTCAGGCCGGGATTGTTAGGGTTTCCAATGTGGATGAGATGTTCGATATGGCGGATGTCTTCAGCAAGGCGCCGTTGCCCCGGGGCAACAAGGTGGCTATTCTGTCCGAAGGCGGGGGGGACAACTCCATTGCCGCGGACAATGCGGAGCGCTTCGGCATGGAGGTGCCGATCCTGCATCCGGAGACCCAGGAGAGAATCAAGCCGCATCTCCTGGCCGGCATGCCCGCCGGGAATCCCATTGATTATGGAGGAACGGCCGAGGAAAATCCGGAAGTCATTGCCGAATGCGTCCAGGTCTGCATGGAGGACGATGGGGTGGATGCGGTCTATCTGACCGGGTTTTTCGGGGGCTTTCAGGAAATCATCGCCCCGCATGTGGCCGAACTGGAGGAAAAGACCTCCAGGAAGCTGGGCGCTCTGGTGGAGAGGTATCAGAAGCCGCTTTTTGTGCACACCAGCTTTGCCGGCCAGGACCTGCCCGCCCTTGATCGCCTCCGGGAAACGGGCATTCCGGTCTTTGAATCGTCGGAAAAGTGCGCCCGCTGTCTGGGCGCGCTCATGGCTTTTGCCCTGCGCAAGCAAACCCTTGAACAAATGGAGTCGCCCATGGTTACCCCTCAGGAATACCCCCGGGTCAATGAGCTGTTTGCAGCGGTCCGCAAACAGGGCCGAACCAATCTGCTGGAGACCGAATCCCGGGAACTCTTGCAGGAATACGGCCTTCCCCTGCCCGAGGGCGTTCTGGCCGCGGATGCGGACCAGGCCTATCAGGCTGCGGCTGATTTCGATTGCCCCGTGGCCTTGAAAGTGGTCAGTCCGGATATCATCCATAAATCCGATGCCGGGGGCATTGAGCTCAACTGCACAAGCCCTGAACAAGCCCGGCAGGCTTTTGCAAGCATTGAATCCAGAGTGCTTCAGGCAACCACCCGGGAGCGGATGACCGGGGTGCTGATTTCTCCCATGGCTGCAAAAGGGCAGGAGTGCATCCTGGGAATGATCAAGGACCCCCAGTTCGGGCCGGTAATCATGTTCGGCCTGGGCGGCGTCTTCGTGGAAGTCCTGAAAGATGTTGCCTTTCGGGTCGCGCCCCTGACCGAGGCCGATACCCGGGACATGATCGAGGAGATCAAGGGCGCCCCCTTGCTGCACGGGGTGCGGGGGGAAAAGCCCAAGGATATCGAGGCGGTCAAACAGGCCCTTTTGCGGCTCTCGGACATTGCCGTGCACAATCCGGAGATCCAGGAAATCGATCTCAATCCGGTCATTGTGCATGAACAGGGGCTGTCCATCGTGGATTCCAGAATTCTTATCCAGGATCAGCCTTCAGGCTGATCCTGGATATGGCTCACAAAACTTTTGGTTTCTGGTTTCAGGTTTCTGGTGTCAGGAAAAGAAAGATAAAGCTATATCAATTCGTTAAGCTCTGACACTCTCCGCAAGAAATATCACAAAGTGTCCAAAAAAATACTCAACTTTTTTAGTGAAAACCGCTGGAGTTTAGAAGACCGTAAGTAAAATAAGGAGAACGACATGGATTTCGAATGCATCATCTATGAAAAAGAAGCGGGCGTGGCCACGGTCAAACTGAACCGGCCCAAGGTGCTCAACGCCATGAACAAACAGCTCTGGCAGGATTTTCAAGTCGCCCTGGAGGACAGCCGCAACGATCCGGACATCAAGGTCATGATCATTACCGGGGAAGGCCGGGCCTTTTCCACAGGAGCGGATCTCAAGGAATCCAAAACGCGGAGCATCGAGGACTACCGGGACTACCTGCAGGAGCTGCAGGAGGCCTCCCGCAAGATTATCCGTTTTGAAAAGCCGACCATCGCGGCAGTGAACGGCTATGCCCTGGGGTCCGGGTATGAGCTGGCCCTGGCCTGCGATATCCGCCTGGCGGCCGAGGAGGCCAAGATCGGCTCTCCCGAGGCCCAGGTCACCTCCTCGGTCACCGGCGGGGCCATGCGTCTCATTCAGGAGTTGGTGGGACCGGGCAAGGCCCGGGAGCTCTTGTTCACCGCTGAATATATCGACGGACGGGAAGCGGAGCGGATCGGCCTGGTGAACAAAGCCGTGCCTCAGGAGGAGCTCATGGGCCAGGCCAGGCAAATGGCCGACACGATTGCCCAAAACTCCGGCTTTTCCTTGCAGATGATCAAGAAGGGTTTGAATATGGCCCGGGGAGAGATCAGTCTGGAAGCCCTCATGGACTTCGAGATCGAGGCCTGCCTGGCCTGTGTTTCCACCAAGGAGCGCCAAGCCTCTCTCCAGGATTTCGAGGACCGGAAGCGTTGAAGGAGTGTCATGCCCTGCACCGTCTTGACAGCCAGTCCATGAAAGGCTACGTTATCTCAAAAGTGACTACTTTTGGGAGGGGGGCGCGGGGCTGACTGCCGGAATCAAGGATATAAAAAATCAT
>CAZUMF010000189.1:0-9469 GCA_964621385.1 uncultured Desulfohalobiaceae bacterium | reverse complement strand
CTCATATCCCCGAATCAGCTTTTTCTTCAAGTAATTGGTATTTCATTTATTTTTCTTTTTTTTTTTCATTCAAAGTTCAATGTTCGACGTTCGATGTTGGACGTTCAAATTCTGCCTGAAGGAATGAATATCGAACCTCCAACGCTCGTATGAAAAACTAAAAATGGATTTTCTACTTTTGATCAAACTGGCTGTTCCGCCCAGCCAGCGGCCGGCGCTCGTATGAAACTTCTTTTTTCTTTCTCCGTCATTCCGGCGTAGGCCGGGGTGACGGAGGGGTGATCCAAAGTTTCTTCACTGATCAAACTGGCAAATATCGATTAACACGATGGGCGATATATCGACTCAATTTTATATTAACTTAAATATCAAATAATTATGCGTCAGCCCTGCCAACGGCGGGGCTGACACCTGAAACCTTCAATTTTGAAGTTTCACAAAAGCACTCTTCACTTCCGCGTTCCGCCTTCCGCCTTCCGCATTCCGCGCTCCCCGTTCCGCGCTCCGCGTTTCTTCACTCCCCCGTTCCGCGTTTCTTCACTCTCCACTCTTCTTCGGGGCCAGGGTTTGAAAAATATCCAGGGGGATGGGCAGAATGGTGGAGGCCTTGCTTTCATAGGTCATCTCGCGCATGGTCTGCAGATAGCGCAGCTGCAGGGCCTCCGGATGTTGGCTGATGATCTCCGCGGCTTCGGCCAGTCGGGTGGCCGCCTGGTACTCGCCTTCGGCATTGATGACCTTGGAGCGACGATCCCGCTCCGCTTCCGCCTGCCTGGCCATGGCCCGCTGCATTTCCTGGGGCAGGTCGATGTACTTCACTTCCACGTTGGTGACCTTGATCCCCCAGGGATCGGTATGTTCGTCCAGAATCACCTGAATTTGATTATTGATCTTATCCCGGTGGGTCAGGATCTCATCGAGCTCCGCCGCACCACAGACGCTGCGCAGGGTGGTCTGGGAGAGCTGGGAGGTGGCGAACATGTAGTCTTCCACTTCCAGGATGGCTTTGACCGGGTCCAGGACCCGAAAGTAGATCACGGCATTGACCTTGACGCTGACGTTGTCCTTGGTGATCACGTCCTGGGCCGGCACATCCAGGGCCAGAATCCGAAGGGAAACCTTGACCATCTTATCGATGATCGGAATGAGGATGATCAGGCCGGGCCCTTTGGCCTTCAAGACGCGCCCGAGTCTGAAGACCACGGCCCGTTGGTATTCATTCAGGACCTTGATGGCCGAGGCCAGAAACAGGACGACCAGGACGATGATTGGCAGGTAGGTGTAAAGGCTGTTCATTGCAGTTCTCCTTGAGGCTGATTGTTGGGTTCGTCGGGCCGGACAATGAGGGTCAAGCCGTCCGCTCCTGAGATCCGGACCCGGTCGTTCGGGTTCAGGGAAGTGCCGTCTGCGGATCTGGCCTTCCAGATTTCGCCGCGGACCCGGATGCGTCCCTGTCCGTCCGACCACTCCAGCACGGTGGCGGGCAGCCCCTGCATGGATTGATACCCGGTCTGTTTCGGCCGGCGGTAGGCCTTGGTGATCAGGTAGACACCCAGGATCATAAAGCCGGAAACGGCGAGGACGGTGGGCAGGATGACTTTCAGCGGCAGCATGACCAGTCCGTACTCGAATTTATAGAGGATCATGGAGCCGATGAACAAACAGATCACCCCCCCGATACTCAGCAGGCCGAAGCTGGTGATTGCGATTTCCAGGATGAACAGGATCAGACTCAGGACGATGAGCAGCAGGCCGGCTGCCGTGGTGGGCAGGACAGCCATGGCGTAGAGGCCGAGCAGCAGGCAGATGGCCCCGAAGGCGCCCGGGAAGATGGCTCCCGGATTGGTCAGCTCGAAGAACAGGCCGGCCATGCCTCCGAGGAGCAGAAAGTAGGCGATTTGTGGGTGGAGCAGCCAGGAGAGCAGAGCGAACCTGAAGCCGGGCTCATAGGTGACGATTTCAAATTCCTTTTCGGAAAAGGGTCCGATGGCCTGGGCCTTGAACAGGCCTTGGGCCCCGATCTGGGTCATGAGGTCTTCGGGACTCACGGCCATCAGGTCAACCACTTTTTTCTGGACCGCTTCGGAAGCAGTGATGCTCACCGCCTCTTCAACCGATCTTTCATACCACTGGACATTTCTTCCTTTGGCCTCGGCCATGCTGCGGATCAGGCTCATAAAATCGTTCTGGATTTTTTTGGCCATGGTCTCCGGGATCTCCTTTCCGCCCATGGCCACTGGGGAGGCCGCCCCGATGCTGGTCTGAGGACTCATGGCCGCCACATCTGAGGCGGCCACGAGAAAGACTCCGGCGGAAGCGGCATGGGCTCCCTGGGGACCCACCCAGATCACCACCGGGACCGGGGCATTGAGGATCAATTTGATCATTTCCCGCATGGACTGGCCCAGGCCTCCGGGCGTATCCAGACCCAGGAGCAGCAGGTCGTGCTCCTTTTGTTCGCACTCGGCAAGGGCGTTTTCCAGGAGATCCTTCTGGGCGGGATTGATGCTGCCGTCGATCCTGCAGTACAGGGCCGACACCGTGGAGCCGTTTCGGGCCGCTCCAGGGTTCGACACAAGCGGCAGGATGACCAGTGCCAGAAGCAGGCAGCCCAGGCCGATCCTCAGTGGGTGTTTAAAATTGCGCATTGCACACCTCAATTGAAGTTCCATACAAGCCCTGGGGTCGTCACTCCGGATGGGCATACATGACCGACTGGGAGGTCTTGCCGTCAACCTTGATCACAAAGGGCTCCTCCAGACAGATATGAGCGGCATGGGTCGTTTCGTTGCTGAACGGCCGGCTGCGGAGCCACTCCCAGTCGATAAAATCTGCGCCTTTGTCCGTGACATTGATATAATTGATGCCCAGGGTGGTAATATTGTGAAAAAAATGAGAGCCCTGGGATGGTTCGGCCCGAATCTGTTCGGAAAAAGATTCCACGATTGCACCCACCCCGGAGATATCCGACCATTGGACCGGGATGCCCAGCCAGTGGTCGGCTGATCCCCATCTGCCCGGTCCGATGAGCAGATAGCGCCTGTTTTCGGTGAGGAGGGTTTTGTTCAATTTTCCGATTTCACCGGCGATTTGAACGGTTTGGGCAGCATCAAACGTATCGGGCTTGATGAAGATGATGTCTCGGAGATCGTCCTTGACGGCGTTGCCCAGGGAGTGTTGGGAAAAGCAGAAGCTATTGGCGATTTCTTCCGCCGTGATTTCCACGTCGATCATTTCGGCCCTGGCGGTCATGGGCCGCAGTTGGAGAAAGGCGAATTCAGGTTTTTGGTTCGCACCGGCGCCGAGATTGACGGAGAATTCCATCTCCACCGGGCAGCCCATCCCTTTTTTCCCCAGATCGAGCAGGGTGTCCAGAATCGGGGCCAGGGGGAGCTGATTGTATTTTAAAATGCGGGCGAAGGTCAGGACCGGATACCCGTTTGGCTGCAGAGCGTCCCTGATCCGGTGTTCATCCGGATTATAGGTGCTGAACAAGATCTGCAAAGGTTTTTTGTCTTTGAGGTCAAAAAGATCGACTTTGTTGAGATTGAGGGTCTCGTCCACATTGAGAGATTGTTCCGGGGCGTTCATGTTCAGGCAGTAGAAAAAGCGCTGCGAGTTTTCCAGAATGTCTTCGACTGTGGAGCGTTGCGGCAGAATCTGAGGGTTTTTGGGTGAGAAGCGCAGGGACCGTTCGCCCTCGACCACCATTTTTCCAAGCCCTGTGGCGATGGTCACAATGCCGTCTTCGGGCTTCATCCGGGCAAAGGGATAGTAGTTGTGCGATTGTCCCACGCCGGAGATGGCCGGAAAATAACAGCCTTCATAGGTCCGACCCATGAGTTGCTGCACAATGACCGCCATTTGTTCTTCTTCGGTCCGCTGGCCCACCCGGTCCGAGAAGGACTTCGGGGCTTCGAAATAGGTTGAAGCGTACACCAGCTTGACCGCGGTGATCAGTTGCTCGAGTCTGACTTCCGGGTCTTCGGCCCTGTTGGGAAGCATGTAGGTCTTGTAAAGTCCGGCGTAGGCCTTGAATTGAGCGTCCTCAAGCAGGCTGGAGGAACGAATGGCCAGCGGGTACGAGATGTGCTCCAGATAGGAACGGAGATCTTCCTCCAGCCAGACCGGAAAACGGGCGTTCAGGAAATAATCCGCGATCTCGGCATCGCTGAGATCGGCTTTCGCCAACCATCTGAGGTTGTTGTCCATGATGAAGGCTTCGAATCCTTCCGTGGTGATGATTAGGGTCTGGGGGACCATGATCCTGACGGTGTCAAACGGGGCCAAAAGGTGCTGATTCTGGTGCAGATAATGGGACACAAAGGCCAGTCCGCGTCCTTTTCCGCCTAAGGAACCCTTGCCGATTTTTAAAAAATCTGTTTCCGGGTCGAACTCCTGGGCGTTGAAGTTGACCACGATGCCTTTTTGCCGCTGCCGCCTCCTAAAACGGATGAGATCAATGAGATGGCGGCGATGGCTCTCCACATCTTTGAAATCCTCCCCTCGCAGGGGCCGGACCTTGGAAGCCAGAACGATTTCTGTTCTGGTGAAAAGCCATCTGGACAGGTCGTTGCGGGTGGTGTGCAGGATCACGGATTCTTCCGGGATGGTCGCCAGGTGCCGCTCCAGAGTCAAAAGATTGTGCGCCTGTCTGATCTCCGTTCCATCCGGCATCCGGAACACAAAGTCTCCGAAGCCGAGCTTGTTTACAAAAAAATCGTGGACGTCCTGGTGCAGGGTCGGGGAATTCTTGTGGACGAAACTGGCCTGTATCTGCCGGGCCTTCTCCGCATTTTCTTCTTCCGTGCTCGCCAGAAGCATGGGAATGTCGAAGCGGTCTTGTTGAATGGTCCTCAGGAGTTTGAATCCGGCTTGCGGGTCGATTTCGCCCTGCCGCTGGTAGCGGACATCGGAAATCACCCCTAAGACATAGTGTTCATAGCGTTTGTAAATCTCCAGGGCCTGGTCGTAATTTTCAGCCACGAGAATTTTGGGCCTGGCCCGCATGGTCAGGAGCCGGTGTTCTTCGTTGAGTCCTTCCTCCATGACCGCCTGGGTCTGACGGACCAGTTCCTTGTACAGGATGGGCAGCAACGAGGACAGATAGAGCGGGGAATCCTCCACAAAGAGAATAACCCTGATCCCGGCGAATGTTGTGTCGTTGACCACATTGAGCCGGTCTTCGGTGCTTTTGATGATGGCCAGCAGGAGGTCGGTGTTGCCGGACCAGACAAAGATTTTGTCGATGCCGGACTCCCGGCTTTGCTTGTAGAATATTTCGCTGGAGGGGATGGAACTGTGGGTGAGCATGATCACCGGCAGTTTGGGACCGCGGACCTTGATCTCCTTGGCCAGATGAAAGGCGTCCATGTCCGCCAGTCTGGGCATGGTGATCACCAGATCGAAGGTCTTTTGCTCCACAAAGCTCAGGGCCTCTTCGGCCGTGGCCGCCCAGGTCAATCGCGGCGGCTGACTCAGATTCAGCCCGCGATATTCGTTGATGATTCTGTCGGACAGACTGTAATCCCGCTCCATGATCCAGGCGTCATAGGGCGTGGAGACCAGGAGAATTTCCCGAACTTTCCTGGACATGAGTTCGTGAAATATTTTGAAGTGGGAATCGAAGTTCGGTCCGGCGGGCTCATTCTGCAATGACATAGGGGATTGTCCGTATGATCTTTTGATTATGCCAACTTCTGGTATAGGGCATACTACCCGAAAGCTCCCTGAATTGCAATCGCGGCGGTTTCTGCTCCGGCAGCGGAATCGGAACCGGACCTGCAATGGGTTTGAAGCAGGGGCTGGCCCTGGAAGGCCGCCGTGGGCCGGGTGCCCCGTTCTTGACATTTCAGCGAAGAAAGCTGAACATTTTTTGAAGGAACTCAAATCAATAAGGATTCAGATGATTCGCATCAATGAGATTATCGAGAAGGCTTCCCTCTATCTCGGGGAGGTGGATGCCGGGCTGATTCAAAAAGCCTATGTCTTTTCCGCTGCCAAGCATTCCGGACAGATGCGTCTTTCAGGAGAGCCGTATTTGTCCCATCCCCTGGCAGTGGCCAACAGCCTGGTGGAAATGCATCTGGATGTGGAGACCATTGTGGCCGGTCTGCTGCACGACACCATGGAAGATTCCGGTGTGAGCAAGGACGACCTGACCCAGGACTTCGGGCAGAAAGTGGCCGATATTGTAGACGGGGTGACCAAAATCGGACAGGTGACCTTTGATACCCGGGAAGAGGCCCAGGCGGAAAATATCCGGAAGATGATTCTGGCTATGGCCAAGGATATCCGGGTCATCCTTGTGAAATTGACCGACAGGCTGCACAACATGAAGACCCTGGGCTTCCAGAAGAGCTTCAAGCAAAAGCTCATTGCCCAGGAAACCCTGGACATCTATTCGCCCCTGGCCAATCGCCTGGGCTTGTATCGGATCAAGGTCGAGCTCGATGATTTGAGCCTGCAGCATCTCAAGCCGGATGTCTACCGGCAGATCACCAACGGGATCCGCAAGCACAAAACCCTGGGCAAAGAGTATGTGGATCAGGTTATTTCCATTCTCCAGGGCATCTTGGAGAACAACGGGATCCAGGGGCGGATCAGCGGCCGGCAAAAGCATGTGTACAGCATCTATCAGAAAATGCTCAAGCAGAATTTGAGTTTTGACCAGGTTTACGATCTGATAGCCTTTCGGGTCATCGTCAAGACCGTCCGGGACTGCTATGCCATGCTCGGTCTGGTCCATTCCACCTGGACCCCGGTGCCGGGACGCTTCAAGGATTACATTTCCATGCCCAAGGGCAATATGTACCAAAGCGTGCATACCACGGTGCTCGGGCCCGGGGGCGAGCATGTGGAGATCCAGATCAGGACCGAGGAAATGCATCAGGTGGCTGAATTCGGTGTGGCGGCCCATTGGAAGTACAAGGACGGCACTTCGTTTAAAGCCAAGGATGAGGAGCGTTTTCTGTGGCTGCGCCATATTCTGGACTGGGAGCATGACCTGAAGGATCCCCAGGAGTTCATGTCCTCCTTGAAAGTCGATCTGTTTCAGGACGAAGTCTACGTCTTCACCCCGCAGGGCAAGGTTCTGGATCTTCCGTCCGGGGCCACGCCGGTGGATTTTGCCTACAGCATCCATACCGAAGTGGGGCAGCATTGCTCCGGGGCCAAGGTCAACGGACGGCTGGTCTCTCTGGATACCCAGCTCAAAAACGGGGACCAGGTGGAAATCATCACCAACCCCAAGCGCAATCCAAGCCGGGACTGGCTCAGGTTTGTGAAAACAGCCAAGGCCAGGACCCGGATCAAGCACTGGATCCGCACCCAGGAGCGGGAGCGGAGCATTTCTCTGGCCAAGGAAATGCTTGAAAAGGAAGGCCGGCGGATCGGGGTCAATTTCGCCAAGGAACTGAAGCAGGGCAGTCTGGAGAAAGTGGCGGCCGAGTTCACCTATAAAACAGTGGACGATCTCTTGTCCGCGGTCGGCTACGCCAGAATCACACCCAAACAGGTCCTGCACAAGCTTGGGCCCAAACCTGAGGCCGGGGAGGAGAAAAAAGGCAGGGCGGAGGAGAAAAAGGATAGGCAGCGGCCCAGGGAAGCCAAGGGGAAAGAGGGCGACATCCCGGCCAAGGCGGTCAAGGAGGGGGTGAGCATCAAGGGGGTGGACGACGTCATGATCCGTTTTGCCAACTGCTGCCAGCCCGTGCCCGGGGATCCCATTGTAGGATATATCAGCAGGGGCAAGGGGATTGTGGTGCATACCGCGGATTGTAAAAACGTCCAGCAGTTCTCGTCCTACAGATTGATCAATGTTTCCTGGGACGGGGTCGAGGAAACCGTGTATCCGGCCAGCATCAAGGTGGTCTGCAGAAATGAGAAAGGTGTTCTGGCGGAAATCAGTCGGCTTTTGACGGCCGAGGACGTGAATATTCAATCCGGGCAGTTTGCCTCGAATGTGGAAGACAAGACGGAAGTCGCCCTGCACATCGAAGTCAATGATTCGGCCCATCTTTATCGGACCCTGGAAAGCCTCACCAAACTGGAATCGGTCCTGGAGGCCTATCGCACCAGCAGCAAGCTTTGACGATCATACCCGGAGGCAGATCGACTGCAATTTTGACCCAGTGTTCGGTTCGAATCCTGACTGGGCATCAGTCGGCATCACTTGCTTCTTGGGACCGGCTCAACTCCTGCTGCAGCGCGGCAAGTTCCTGGAGGAGATACGGGCTGGTGTGCACCGGATAGGGAGCAGGGCTTGGGGGCAGCCCTAAAAGATCCGCGGGAAGTTTGGCGGTTTCCGAAAACACGCGTTCCCTGATCCTGGCCAGATTGTCCCTGCCTTCCGGCAGTCTTTTCCCCCGGCGCATGACCTGGTGCAGGAGGGGTCGGCCCGGCAGGTTTTCCTGCACCGCCCCTAATACGTCATGGTCGTATTTTCCCTGGCTTTCCACCCGGAAGATCTGTTTTTGACAGGGCAGGGTCTCTTTGCCGGTGGATTTTTTGATTCTGCCCTTGCCGGCATAGGTGGTCAGCTTATAGACCATGTCCAGATAGGGGACGTCCGCGGAAACGCCCATCTTGGTCCCCACCCCGAACCCGTCGATGGGTGCCTTGTTGGTGATCATTTTCTTGATGGCGTATTCGTCCAGGCTGCCGCTGGCAAAGATCTTGATTGTGAAAAGTCCGGCCGCGTCCAGCCGTTTCCGGACGGCGGTGGACAAGGCGATGAGATCGCTGGAATCGATGCGCACGCCCTGCAGATCAAAGGACTCGCCCAGCTCCCTGGCCAAACTGATGACCTTGTCCACGCCGGCCAGAGGATCATAGGTGTCGATCAAAAGGATAGTCCGGGGGTAGATTCGGGTAAAATCACGAAAGGCCTGCAGCTCGTCGTCATGGGCCTGGATAAAGCTGTGGGCCATGGTTCCGGAGACCGGGATGTTGTACACCGAGCCGGCCAGGGTATTGCTGGTGGCCTGTCCTCCGGCGATGTAAAAGCTTCTGGCGGCCTTCATGCCTGCATCCGTTCCGTGAATCCGCCGCAGGCCGAAGTCGAAAACCGTCCGGTCTTCGGCTGTCTGCACCACCCGGTGGGCTTTGGAGGCGATCAGGGTCTGGTAATGGATCTGGTTGAGGACAAAGGTTTCGATGAGCTGGGCTTCCCCGATGGGGGCCTTGATTTCCAGGAGGGGTTCCTTGGCAAAAAAAGGCGTGCCTTCAGGCATGGCCATGATCTCGCCGCTAAAGGTGAAATCTTCAAGCCAATGGAGAAAATCATCTTTGAAAAGTTCCAGACTGTTCAGGTAGTCCAACTGCTGCCGGGTGAAGTGCAGATTTTCCAAATGGGTCAAGACATCGTCCAAGCCGCAGGCCAGCAGGTAATTCCGATGTTCGGGGAGCTTTCGGACAAAGAGGCTGAAGACGGCCTCCTGATTCATGCCTATCTCATGATAGGCCTGGA
>CAZUMF010000188.1:0-9477 GCA_964621385.1 uncultured Desulfohalobiaceae bacterium | reverse complement strand
GTCGTAATGCGGATTCTGGGTGGAGGCATAAATGACCAGGGTCCCGTCCTGATCCACAAACCCGGCCCCGGCATCCGGCTCCAGAAAGGCATGCTCCACAAAAGAAGTCTGGTAGGTCTTTTCAACAATCACCGCAGCCGACGCAAACCCGGCTTCAATGTCCCCGCGTTGAATATCCCGCCTGCAGAGCAGATTGCCTTCGGCGTGGACCTGCGGCGCTCCTTCTGACAACGCCTCCTGAAGATCGAAAACAGCCGGCAGATCCCGGTAGTCGACGTCAATGGCCTGAAGCGCGGCCTCAGCCGCTGCTTCAGATTCCGCGGCCACCAGGGCCACGGCATCCCCCAGGGACCGAACCTTGTCCGAGGCCAGCAGGGGCTGATCCTTATTGATGATCCCCATGAAATTGCTTCCAGGCACATCCCGGGCCGTGAAGATCCGGATCACCCCCGGCAGACTCGAAGCCGCGTCCAGGTCGATCCCTCTGATCTCGGCATGGGGTTTGGAACTCCTGAGGACCTTGAGAACCAAGGCATCCTGCAGTTCCAGATCGGCACTGAAGACCGGCTCACCGCGCAGTCGTTGCCAACCCCCTTTCTTCTCTATACTGTGTCCGACCGTTCCCAAAGTCATAATATTTACAGTCTCTTGTGTTTGTCAGTATCCAGCACTTGCGAAAACAGCCTGTAGACCAGGCCCTGGACCGCCTTTTCCTTGTAGATAAACGAGGGCCGTCGTCCGCTCATTGCTATCATGCTTTCAGCCGCCAGCCGGCCGGCCTCCCAGAACAGCTCCCGGCCGGGACGGCTGCCCTCCAGCAGGGCCTCGACTTCCTTGAAACGCCGGGGCACGGGTGTACAGGAGCCCAGAGCAAACCTGACCCCGTTCATCTGCTGCTCAGCATCCAGGTCGGCCAGAGCGGCCATATTCACCCTGGCAATGACCAGTTCCCTTCTGCGGCCGATCTTTTGAAAATCTGCCAGAAACGGAGCACGGGGCTGGAGTTCAAAACCAATGATCAGCTCTGTTGATTCAAGGGACGATCGATAGGTGCCCGCGGCCACTTCACCAACGGGTATGCGCCGTCGGCCGGACGACCCGGCCACAACCGCCTCGGCTTCATGCACCAGCAAGGGAGGCAGTGTATCAGCGCTCGGAGAGCAATGGGCCACGTTGCCGCCGATGGTGGCCACATTGCGGATCTGTCGGGCGGCAAAATGCAGGGCCGCTCTGTGCAGAGCACGAGCATGCGCCTGCACTAGACTCGAACTGAGCAGCTCGGTCAGGGTTACACCGGCTCCGATCCAGAGCGTTTGGTCCTGGAGCGTGATCCCCTGAAGCTCGGGCAGACGGCTCACATCAACAATCCAGGTGCGGTCGATCTCGCCGGCCCGCAGATCGACCATGACATCCGTTCCCCCGGCCAGCAGGACCGCGTCGCGGCCTTCGTTGTGGAGAAACTCCAGGCATTGCTCCACATTTCCGGGCCGATAGTACCGTTTACCCGACATCCGTCCTCCATTCTGCGTCCGGCTTGATCGCTCGATCCACTCCGGACAAAATCTGCTGATACCCGGTGCAGCGGCACAGATTGCCGGCAATGGAACGGATTACCTTCTCCCGGTCCGGACGAGGCGCTTCCAGCAGCAGGGCGTAGACACTGATCAGCAGGCCCGGGGTGCAGAAGCCGCACTGCACGGCATGTCTGTCCAGAAAGGCCTGTTGCAGGGCCTGAAACCGCGGTTCCAGGTTCAAGCCCTCGATGGTGAGGACCTCTGTTCCGTCCAACTGCGGGGCAAAGACCAAGCAGGCATTGACCGCCTTATTATCGACCAGGATGGTGCAGGCCCCGCACTCACCAATGGAGCAGCCCTCTTTGGTCCCTTTCAGACCGAGAACATCCCGGATCATCTTCAAAGCGCTCAAGTCCGCGGGAACGGAGAGCCTTTGTTCCCCTTTGTTCAGCTTGAAGCTGATGTTCACCAGCTCAAGTTCGGTGTTCTTCATTCACGAATCCTCTGTCAGCTTTGCCATGCGGCAAAGCTGACATATAATTGTCTGAAAGATTGCTTCGCTTCGCTCGCAATGACGAGCTCTGATCAATAATTTTCCCGGTCTTCCCGGGAAAATTATCGGAGCCCGTCCTCGCCCTTGATCTCTTCGACCTTGAGGCCGCCGACTCGAGGCTGCGGCCGGCCGGAATCGGTCACAGCAACCACCAGGACCAGTTCGTCCTCCCGGGGAGCGTCCGGCAAGCGGACCTCCATGGCATCGAAATGGGAGCGGACAAAGGCGGCATCCTTGTGCCCCAGGGGCACATCAATGGCCACCCCGGGGTAGCCCATCTTCTTGGCTGATGGGATCAGGGCCTTGCCTCCGCCCACATTGGCCCGCATGGGTTTGCCCAGGGCCGGATGCATCAGGGCGGCGCAGTGCTCCAGCTCCCCCTTGCTCCCGCTGATAGCCCCTTTTCCATAGCTGTGCACCGCTTCCGGTGCGATGCCCAGAGCCGCAACCGCCTTTTGGGTTAAAAGCTCCCCCAGTTCTTCACTGTGGGTGTACAAGAGGCTCAAATCGTCCTGGTACTCTCCGCAGAACGGATTTTTGAAAACAGCCGCAGCTGCTGCCTTGCGTGTCGGTGTGCTGAGCGGGCGGCCCATTTCTTCATGAGTCTCCTCAACAAAAATAAAGATTTTGCGAATCTGTGGTTTCTCTTCAGGCATAGGCACCTCCCTGCTCTGGTTTCTTGATGCTGGACAAAGAGTCTTTTACTCTCTATGCTCCATGCTCTTCAATCCCCCTTCCACGTTCCGCATTCCGGCTCCATGCCCTATGCTCTCTGCCGTTTAAATCCATCTCGCGGTGATGGTTTTTTCATCCATGAACATGCGCATGGAGGCCATCCTGGACTTGGCCGTGCCCACAAAGGACTCCCGCCTGGATCCCAGGGGGAAGAAGGCAAAGGGTTGGGCCACGCCCACATTAACCCCCACATTGCCCACATTGCATTCCCGGATGTACTTCCTGGCACTTCGCCCGCTGGCGGTCATGATATTCGCGGAATGCCCCAGGTTGGTCTTGGTGTTGATCCACTCGATGGCCTGGTCCAGATTCTCGCAGCGGATCAGGGCGGCCACCGGACCGAAGGCTTCCTGTTTGGCCATGGGCATATCCACGTTGACCCCCTCGAGGATGGTCGGAGCCAGGAAATAGCCCTTGGGGTAGTCGGGAACCGCGACCTCCCGCCCGTCAAGGACCATTTGCGCCCCGTCCTTGAGAGAATTTTCGATCCACTGCAGAACATTCTCCCGGATCTGGGGCACGGTCACCGGACCCATCTGCACACTCTTGTCCAGGCCATAACCCAGTTTCATCTGCTTGGCGGCCTCCACAAAGCGCTGCTTCACCTCATCGTAGATGTCTCCGACAATGACCACATTGTCCACTCCCAGACAGCGCTGGCCGGTCATGCCGAAACAGGAGCGAAGCAACCAGGAGACGGATTCGTCCATATCCGCATCCGGCATGATGACCACATGATTTTTGCCATTGCCGTTGATGGAGGAGGTCTTGCCCAGACGTCCGCACTGAGCGAAAAGCTCCCAACCGGCCCGATTGGAGCCGATAAAGCCGACGCCCTTGATTTCAGGCTGATCCAGGATTTCCTTATTGATCTGGCGTCCGCCGTGGACCATATTGATGACCCCGGGAGGAAAACCGGCCTCCAAAGCAACCTTGCAGATCATTTCCGCAGCCACCGGATCCTGGCGGCTAGGGCTGACCACCACGGTGCAGCCGGCGGCCAGGGCGTAAGGCACGAAGGAGGACCAGGCGTGCATGGGGATGTTGCCCGGGGTGATAATCAGAAAGGGTCCCAGGGGCTCCCAGACCAGGTACTGGTCGATGCCGTTGGCCAGCTGATCCATATGTTCGTTCTGCTTGGCCAAACCGTACAGGGCGGAACAGGCCGACTCGATATTCTCGATAACCCGGCGCACCGAACCCACGGCTTCACCGATGGTCCGGCCGTGATCCTGGGTCAAAACGCGGGTCATTTCATCAAAACGTTCTTCAAACCTGGCCCGCATATCAAAGAGCAGCCTGGCCCGCTCCCGCATGGGATAGTCTTTCCAGGTTTGAAAGGCCTGGTGGGCCGCTTCCACTGCAGACCGGGCCTCGCCTGAGCCGGCCGTTGTCAGCTCGGCAATGGCCTCCCCCGTGGCCGGATTGGTGATTTCCTGCACGTCCGTGGATTTCGGCTCCACCCATTCTCCGTTGATGTGAAACTTCAGGCGGCCGTAATGGGCCTGTACTTCGGGCAAAAGGGTCATGATCTTCTCCTTATCATTTTTCAAAGGGAAGACCCTTTGAAAAATGATCCAATTTTTTGGGTTAAACAATTCATTGCTAATGTTGAGAAAGAAAAAATTATCTAAATTTCATTCAGGTAAATCCTGTTCCTGTACTGATCCAATTTTGGTTTTCCCGACAAGGACTGCTGATTCAAGGGTTTTTGGTCTCTATTTCAATAGAAACTAATTTGGATCAGTATGTCAAAATCGAATCCAACGCTTCCTCATTTTTGTTATGCGTATATTGCAAAAACACCACCGTGGAACAGGATTGGGACAGGATTATATTCCATTTTGCGACAGAATGTATTGCAACGCATCTGAACTAATGAATAATTGAAGCGCAATCGGCACTCTGTTAATTGCAAAATGGAATTACATGGCCCCGGGTAAAAACAGGACCAGAGACGGAAAAACAACGATCAACACCACCACCAGAAAAATGGAGAGCAAAAAGGGCAGCACCCCTCGAAAAATGGTATCCACGGGAACATCGCTGGCCACGCCGGCCACCGTGAAAATATTCAGGCCCATGGGCGGGGTGATGAGCCCGGCCTCCATCATGAGCACGGCGATGACCCCGAACCAGATGGGTTGAAAACCGAGTTCCAGGATCACCGGATAGATGACCGGCATGGTCAAAACCATCATGGAGATGGCATCCAGAAAACAGCCCAGCACAAGGTACATCAGGATAAAGATGCCCAGGATCATGAACGGCGAGGTCTGCAGCCCGGCGGCCCAGGACGCGGCCCGCATGGGGATCGTGGTCAGGGCCAGGAAATAGCTAAACACATTGGCTCCGGCCACCAGCAGCAGAACCATCACCGAGATGCGCATGGTGTTGTACAGGGCTGTGAAGAGCTCGGTCTTGCCCAGTTTGCGTTTGATCAGGGCCACCAGAAACAGAATGGTCGCCCCCACGGCCCCGGCCTCGGTGGGAGTGAAAAAACCGCTGTAGATGCCGCCGATGACCACGATAAACACAGCCAAAGGCTCCCAGACCCCGTACAAGGCCAGGCATTTCTCCTTCCAGCCCGCCCCGTCCGGCCGGCTCGGGGCCAGCTGCGGCTTGAACCGGACCAGACCGGCAACCACCAGAATATAGGCAAAGGTGAGCATGATGCCCGGAATGATTCCGGCAATGAGCAATTTCCCGATGGATTGTTCAGTGAGCATGCCGTAGACGATAAAGCCAATGCTGGGAGGAATCAGAAATCCCAGGGTTCCGCCCGCGGCGATACTGCCCGTGGACAGTCTCGGGTCATAGCCGTAGCGTTCCATCTCGGGATAGGCCACGGTGCCCATGGCTGCAGCCGTGGCCACGGAGGAGCCGGAAACCGCGGCAAATCCGCCGCAGGCCCCGATGGTGGCGATGCTGAGCCCCCCCGGCATCTTGCGCAGCCACTTTTCAAACGCGGAGTACAGATCCCGGGTCATGCCCGAGCTCCCGGCAAAACCGCCCATGACAATGAACAGCGGAATGACCATATACGGATAAAAAGCCGAGACCTCGTAGACCGTACTGGCCAGAACCGGCAAGGCGGCCTGAAAGCTCGTCAGATAGGCAATGCCCCCGACACCGACAAGCATCATGGCAAAGGCGATGGGCATGCCCAGAAACAGCAGTACAAAAAGGGCAATCGTGCCCAGCAGCCCCACGGTTATGGGATCCATCATGACTCGGTCCTCTTTCCAAGATTCTTCAGGGCATCGAAAAAATCGAACAGCAGTTCCAGGCTCAGGAGCAATCCGGCAAAGGAGACCAGCAATTTGAAAGGCCAGCGGGGGATACGCAGCATATCCGAGACCGTGGGGTCATCAATGCCCTCGAGCCAGCCCTGCCAAGCCAGAAGGGCAATGATGATGACACTGAGCAGCGTGGTGAAGCACTGCACCAGAGCCCGGAGGCGCCTGGGCAGGACATTGATCAGGACTTCCACCTGAACATTGCCTTTGACCTGCTGGGTATAGGCCAGCCCGGACAGGATGAACACCGCCAGCATGTAGCTGGAAATTTCCACGGTGCCTGGAACCGGCCTGGACCAGAAGGCCCGTCCGATAATGTCTCCTGTGGTCAGGAGCATCATGGGAATAAGCACGAGCATGGCAATCGTGCACAGATACAGGGACAATTTCTGGGCTGCTTTCCGCAGCCATTGCAATACTTCCATAAGAGTCATATCCAACCCCGCCCTTTTAGGACGGGCTCATCACTTGGTGCCCATCCGCCAATATTTTGCTCAACGTAAGGAAGATACAATTTGGCCCGCGAATCATCCCAGTACCATCACAAGGCTGAGCTACGGGACAGGCGCGACCCGACTACGCATTGAAGCTTCCGTCTTTCGCTTACTAGCTACGCCGTGACAAGCCGCCGTGGCAAGATAGGGAATTTTTGGCCGGCAGAATAAGAGCTGCTGCCGGCCAAAAGGCTTCGCCATGTAGATATGAACAGATTGTCTGCGTATCGCCGTGCAGGCGATGACGCTTTCATCTGCCGGGTTCTTGCGTGCCACGGTGAAGCTTTCAGCGAAGACGGGTCCCCGGCAGATGAAAAAATGAGTTCTTTTCATTCGCGTCTATTCGTGTAATTCGCGGGCAGTCAGTCTTTTCCTTATTCATTGTCAAAATATCCGTGGAAGAGCACCCATCACGTTGAATGCCGGATATAATTTTTATCGTCTTCGATAAAAATTATTCCCACTCCGGCGGGCAGGCCACGCACTCAACCCCGCGCTTGCTGCACTCTTTGGCATACTGAATCACCGCCTCCTTGGCCGGCAGCCCTTTGGCCTCCAATTTCTTGACCCAATCCTTGGTTTTTTCCTGAAAGGCCGAATACCAGCGATCAGCTTCATCTTCCGGCAGCCTGTACAGTTCCACACCCTGAGATTTGATATCCTCCATCATCTCGCTGTAGACTTCCGTATTCAGTCCGCCGGTGCTGGCAAAAGGATTGGAGCAGACCTCTTCAATCAAGGGCTTCAAGTCGTCCGGGGCCTGGTCCCAGCTCTTCTGATTCATGATCACCCCTTCGGTCACGCAGCCGAAGGTGGCCAGGGTTCCGTATTCGGCAACATCATAGAGCTTGAAGGCCTGAACCAACGGCGGGCAGGTCACCAGGCCGTCGATAGTTCCTGTTTCCATGGCCATGTACACATCACCCAGGGGCATGAACACCGGCTCGGCGCCTATGGATTCAATATAGTTGGTCTGGTGCCCGCCTGGGGAACGAATGCGCAAGCCTTTGGCATCCTCCAGAGTATGCACCGGCTTGGTGGTCCAGAGGAAAGCCTGGATACAGCCGTTCAACTCAATCATTTTCACGCCTTGGAATTCCTGATGCAGAATCTCCCCGTGCATGGCATTCCCGATGGCTGTGCCCACATCCTTGCCGCTCACCCAGGCCGCCAGGGAGAGCACGTCGCTCAAAGGAAACCGCCCCGGATTCCAGGTGGCGGTAAAATAGCCCATATCCGAGAGGCCGTTTTTCACGATGTCATAATGGTCAGGGCCTTTGCCCAGGGCGCCGCCGGCATACATCGTATAGGTGATCCGGCCGCCGCTCTTCTCCTTGAGGGTTTCCAGCATGGGCTCCCAGACAGTCTTGACCTCCTTGCTGGCCGGCGGATGCCAAGTGCTGAATTTGATGTGCATGGTGTCCTTGGCCATGACCTGGGCGGACAATGCCAGGGACAACACCAGGGCCAGTCCCAACACCACAACACTTGCCAGAAACGTGCATGTACTTTTCATTACTGCCTCCTCATTGCAATAGGTTCAAAACATAACCAAAACCAGTATACGAAGGATGTCGCCGTTTGCCTTCATTTTTCCTTTCGAATGTATTGTAGACAATAGACAAAAACAGGTCAAGGACAATTTTGTCGGCCTATATCGACCAAACTCATCGACGCGAAGAATGAGCGTCCAGTGCATCCGCTTACAGGAATTTGGTTTCTTGGGGTTCGAAATCGAAATCGCTATCGAAATCGATCTCCTTCTATCGAAAGGCGATAAACGTCCAATTTATCGTATCCAATGGCCATTTTTTTCGATTTCGATTTCGATTTCGATTTGGAGTTGGAGTTGGAGTTGGGAATCCCACTGTGGTTTTGAGGGCCATTTCTTGCCAAAGAATGCAAATACGGTTACAAACTCAACTTGTCGCCTGCGGACAGCAACCTGGGACTGGAGAAAAAGCATGCTGCAAAGCGTTGTAAACTGGCTGGTGCAGACCATTGGACAGCTCGGCTATACCGGCATTGCCGGTCTCATGTTCCTGGAATCCTCGTTTTTTCCCTTTCCCAGCGAGGTGGTCATCCCCCCTGCCGGATACCTGGCCTCCCGGCAGGCCATGAATCTCTGGCTGGTCATTCTGGCCGGTACCGCCGGAAGCCTGTTCGGGGCGCTCTTCAACTACTGGCTGGCCCTGAAGCTGGGCCGTCCGTTCCTGCTCAAATACGGCAAGTATTTTTTCATTAAGGAACAAACCCTGCACCAGGCCGACGACTTCTTTGCCCGCCACGGTCACATCAGCACCTTCATCGCCAGACTGCTGCCCGGCATCAGGCAATATATCTCTCTCCCCGCCGGTCTGGCCAGAATGAATCTTGTCCTCTTCTGCCTGTTCACGAGCCTCGGGGCCGGCATCTGGGTGGTGGTCCTGGCCTTGCTGGGCTTCATCTTCGGGCAGAATCAGGAACTCATCAGCCGTCAGCTGCACACCATCCTGCTGATCATGCTCCCGGCCTGCGCCCTGCTGGCCGGCCTGTATATCTGGAGATATCGAAAGAAGAAAGTGAAAAGTAAAGGGTGAAACGTCGAACGTGGAAGGCGGAGGGGAAATGAGGAGGGAAAGAAACGCGGAACGCGGAACGCGGAAATCGGAACGTAGAAGGGAAGGGAGAAACGGGGAACGCGGAAAGCTGAACAGTGATCTCAAATATCAGCTTTTCCTTTGGCAAAGCTGATATATATCTATAAAAAATAATTGAAAATACAAGAATTTACCACTACGTAGATGCTGAATTCATTCATTGCCGGTTTGATCAATGAAGAAACTTTGTTTTACCGGCATACTGTCGCCGTAACCCGTCATTGCGAGGCGTCTTCGCCGAAG
>CAZUMF010000187.1:0-9494 GCA_964621385.1 uncultured Desulfohalobiaceae bacterium | reverse complement strand
AATTTGCTAAAATTTGCTAAAAATTCGTACCGCGGCCGGGAACTTAGGTTAACAAAGTATCTGCGGAAGACTACCCAAGAGCCCGCAACAAATAAAATTCATAGTCAAAACATAAGAAAAGTAGAATAATATCAATTTGCTTTTATTATATATTTATATCAATCTTTGTTTCTTGCTCCCCAGCTCTCCATTTCCGCAGAAAGCTCCCGCCTGATCCGCCTGCCCGGATATGCTCGATAAGGGCCGAGCCGAAGACCACGGCGTCGATGGAGCCTTGGAGCGGTTCAACCTCGGCAGGCGAGCCCAGGCCGAAGCCCAGGGCCAGCGGCTGTTCGAAAATCTGCCGGGCCTGCTGCAGGGTGCGTCTGAGTTCAGGCAAGGATGACTGCTTCGTGCCTGTGATTCCCAGGACCGAGACAACATAGACAAATCCCCGGGACCTCTCCGCATAGAGGCGCATCCGCTGCGGAGAAGTGTTCAGGCCCACCAGTCGGACCAGGTCCAGGCCATGGGCGCTCAGCACAGCCTCGATGTCCCGGCTCTCCTCCAGGGGAAGATCCGGGATGATCACCCCTGCCAGGTCCAGTCCAGCCGCCTTCTCGGCCAGACTGGACCAACCGTATTGCATAAAGGGATTGACGTAGCCCATGAGCACGATCTCCGCGGAAAGTTCGCTCCGGTGTTTCCGCAGTTCCTGAAAAAGCCAGGCCAGATTCGCCCCGCCGGCCAAACATTCCTGGGAGGCCGCCTCCACCACCGGGCCGTCCGCCACCGGATCGGAAAAGGGAATGCCGATCTCGATAATATCCGCGCCGGCCCGGTCCAGCGATTTGAGCTCCTCGAAAAAACGGCATTTGTCGGGAAAGCCCGTCGGCAGGAAGGGAATCAGTCCCATTCTCCCGGCTTTCTCTGCCTGCTGCAGTTTTTTTTCCAGTCGTGATGCCACCATCTGAAAGACCTCCTTGATTCATTATAAAGATTTGATCATTCTTGTCTCACGCTTGAAAAGAGAAACTGCTCCATGATGAAATGTGAAACAGGGACTCGAATTCAGGCCCACTCATTCTCCCTATCCAAGAATGGCGCCATGGAGCAGTTTTCTAAGACAATATCCAGATCCTTGTCCCCGCGGCCGGACAGATTGACCAGGACCCGGGTTTTCGGGGACAGAGTTCCTGCGAGGCGCAAGGCATGGGCCAGAGCATGCGAACTCTCCAGGGCCGGAATGATGCCCTCTGTGCGACACAAGCGCTGGAAGGCTTCCAGAGCCTGTTGATCATTGACCTGGACAAAATCGACCCGGCCGCTCTGCTGCAGGTGGACGTGCTCCGGCCCGACCCCGGGGTAATCCAGCCCAGGCGCGATGGAGTGGGAGGGCAGGATCTGGCCCTCCCCTGTCTGCAGGAGATAGGTCCTGGTCCCCTGGAGCACCCCTGGGCTGCCCTGGTTGATGGTGGCTGAATGATAACAGTCGGGTGTTCCCCTCCCGGCTGCCTCCACACCGGTCAGGCCGACCTTCCGGTCCTGCACAAAAGCATGGAAAATGCCCATGGCGTTGGAGCCACCGCCCACACAGGCCAGGACCTGATCCGGAAGACCTCCGGCCTGCTCCAGGAACTGGGCCCTGGCCTCGCGGCCGATCACCGCCTGCAGGTCCCGCACCAGGCCGGGAAAGGGATGCGGGCCGACCACCGAACCGATGCAGTAGTGGGTGGTGTCCTGCTCCCTGATCCAGTGACGCAGGGCCTGATTGATGGCGTCCTTCAGGGTCTGGGTGGAGGCCTCCACCGGAACCACCGCCGCCCCCAGCAGTTCCATCCTGCGAACGTTGATCTGCTGCCGCCGCACGTCCTTGGCCCCCATATAGATCAGGCAGTCCAGACCGAGGAGGGCTGCGGCCGTGGCCGTGGCCACCCCGTGCTGCCCGGCCCCGGTCTCGGCCAGGAGGCGCTGCTTGCCCATCCGCTTGGCCAGAAGGGCCTGACCCACGGTGTTGTTGATCTTGTGCGCGCCGGTATGGGCCAGATCCTCCCGCTTGAGCCAGAGTTCAAACCCCAGTTCCCGGGAGAGGTTCTCCAAACGGGTCACAGGCGTGGGCCGTCCCACGAAATCTCGCAACAAGGCCTGGAAGCGATCCTGAAAATCCCGGGTGGGGAGGATGTCCTGAACCGCTTCTTCCAACTCGATCAAAGGGGGCATGAGGATCTCCGGAACAAATCGTCCCCCGAACTCCCCAAAATAGCCTTTCTTCATATGGGTCTCCTTGTGATGGTCCTGACGCTCAACCTGAGGTGTTCCCTGTTCTTTACGCCAGGAGAGTTTTCGACACCGGAGTTCATATCGATGCCATCCGGCTTGAATGCTTGTATAAAGTTTTGAACATTTTCTGCACACACCCCCCCGGCCAGAAACCAGGGCCGGGGAATCTCCAGTTCGCGAAACCAGTCGACCCGCCAGCTTCGACCATGCCCCCCTCCGGCCTGGCCCGCGTCCAAGAGGAAGTACCGGCAGCAGGGGGCAAAGCGCTCCAGCTCGCGGTTCAGCGCATCAGGCCCGGGGTATCGCTCCGGCCAGAAGACCTTGATCACGCGTTCCGGATCCAGGGCTGCACACTGGGCCGGGGTATAGGCGCCGTGCAGCTGGACCAGGTCCAGACCGGCCCTGTTCCTGACGGCCCGGATCCGGGCAACCGAATGCCGGACAAAAACACCCACGCGCATGGCTTTGTCCTGCGGAAAGGCGGCCACGGTTTCCGGATCGACACGCCTGGGGCTTGACGCATGAAAGAGAAATCCCAGCAGGTCGACGCCCAGATCCTGGCAGAGCCGCACATCCCGCGCTCTGGTCAAGCCGCAGATTTTTATCAACATACTGGAGCACTTCCAATTTCCAATTTCAAATCACCATCTTTCACCCGCTGCCGGTCAATTCCCGCAGGGTCCGGGACGGATCCGGGCTGCGCATGATCGAGGTGCCGATGAGGCAGGCCTCGAATCCAAGATCCGCCATTTCCCGGACCTCTGCCGGCCGGCTGAAGCCGCTGGCCGCGATCCAGACCTCATGATCCCTTTTCCCGGCAATCAAGGTCCTGGAGTTGTCCAGGTCCACCTTCAGGCTGGCCAGATCCCGGTTGTTGACCTGGATGATTCGAGCCTCGGCCCCCCTGGCCAGGGCCAGATCCGAGACATCGAAGATCTCAACCACGGTTTCCAGCCCGAAATGCTGCGCCTCCTCGATCAACGCGGCCAGGGCGTCCGCCCGGGCCTCGAACATCCGGGCGATGAGCAGCAGAGCCGAAGCCGGGGTGGTCGCTGTTTGCCTGATCTGCAAACGGTCAAATAAAAAATCCTTGCGCAGCAGAGGCAGGCCGACCCCGGCCATCTCCTTCAGATAGGTCAGACTGGATTGAAAGTACCGGGTCTCGGTCAGCACGGACACGGCCCTGGCCCCGCCGCTGTGATAGACCCGGGCCATCTCCCCGGGCCGGATATCCTGCCGGATCACCCCTTGCGAAGGCGAGGCCGGCTTGTACTCGGCGATCACTCCGCCCCGGTTCCCGCGGCTGAGGGCCAGGGCAAAGGACGGCCTGGGTCCAGTGTAGATATCCGGCAGGGTCTTGGAGCGGGCCTGCTCCCTCAGGGTCTTGATCTCAGTCTGTTTGGCCGCCCTGAATTGCTCAAGCATAGCGTTGCTCCGCATAGCGTCCCAGATCCATTCCCTGCCTGACTCGATCCAGGGCGATCCGCATGCACCAGGCGATGTCCTGCTCCTCTTCGAGCAGGGAGAGGGCCAGGCCCAGATTCAGGCCGACCATATCCAGGACCGCTTCCGGGGCCCGGCCCTGCAGAACCCTCCGCATGACCTCCAGAGCCCGGTCTTTGTCCGGAAAGCAGAGCAAGCCGGGATCGCAGTCCTGGATCCCGTGGCGTTTGGGATCGATCAGGGTCCGCCTGAGCGTGGACTGCCTGACAAAGATCACTTCGGAGGGGCCGCAGGGGGTGAGTTCATCGAATCCGCCGGCGCCGTGGACCACGGCCGCCCTCTGGATGTTCGAGGCGGCCAGGGTCTCGGCGACCAGTTCCAGGTGTTCCCGCCGCCCTACTCCCAGAAGCTGGTGGCTCGGCCGGGCCGGATTGAGCAGCGGCCCCATGAGGTTGAACAAGGTCGGAAATCCGAGTTCCTTGCGGATCGGGGCCAATCCCGCAAAGGCCGGATGAAAATCCGGAGCAAAGAGGAAGGCCAGATTGGTCCGTTCCAATCCTTTGAAGACCTGGCCCCCGTCCCGGGCAAAGGGGATGTGCAGGGATTCCATGACGTCAGCGCTGCCGCATTGACCGGAAACCGCCCGATTGCCGTGTTTGACCACCTTGTAGCCCATATCCGCCAGATACAGGGCCACGGCTGTGGAGCAGTTGAAACTCCGGCGGCCGTCCCCCCCGGTGCCGCAGGTATCGATGGTCGTGCCCTGAATCGGGCGGACCAGACTGGCCTGCTCCAGAGCGGCCCGGACCGCGGCCCGGAGTTCCTCCGCGGTTTCGCCTTTGCATTTGAGTCCCATGAGCAGGGCACCGGACTGGGCCTGGGGCAGGCCGCCGTTGAACAGCCCCTGAAAACACTGTCCCGCTTCCTGGAAGGAAAGGTGTTTTCCAGAGGCCAGTTTCCCCAAAGAGGTATTGATCTGCATGTCGTCCCCTCCCTTGTGAATGGTGATCCGAAATTTTGATCTTCTGCTAAACGTATTGATAAAGCTTCAGGAAACCAGACGGATAAAATTTTTCAACAGCAGGGCGCCATCCGGGCTCAGGATGGATTCAGGATGGAACTGGACCCCGAACCAGGGCCGGTCCAAAAAACAAAGCCCCATGGGTTCACCCGTTTCGCTGCGGGCGGTGATCATAAGCTCAGATCCGCCTTGCCCCTCATGATGCTCATCCACCAGAAGCGAATGGTAGCGAGTGGCCTGGAAGGGATTCGGCAGGGTCCGAAAGAGTCCCTCGCCGTCGTGGGCAATGGCTGAGGTCTTGCCGTGCATGATCCGCCTGGCCCTGACAATGGGCCGACCGGCGTAAAAGCCCAGGACCTGGTGTCCGAGACAGATCCCCAGGACCGGGATCCGGCTCGGGAGGACCCTCAAAAAGGGCAGACAGAGACCGCTGTCTTCCGGGCCTCCCGGGCCGGGAGAAATGATCACGGCCCGGAGTGTTGGATCGTTGGCCAGTCCCGGCAGCCCGGGCTCGTCATGGCGGACGACCTCCGGAAAGACCCCCAGCATTTGAAAGGCCTGGACCAGGTTAAAGGTAAAAGAGTCGTAATTATCAATGAGCAAAAACATCACTGCCTCCATTCTGGGTGAGGATCTGACGGATGACCCTGGCCTTGTTTTGGCACTCCTGCCATTCCTTCTCCGCTAGTGAGTCGCTGACGATGCCCGCGCCGGCCTGCCAGGACAGGGTCCCGTTCTCGATCCACATGGAACGGATGGTGATCCCGGTATCCAGGCTCACGGCGTCTGGATCAAGTCCCAGCCAGCCCACGGCCCCGGCATAGGGACCCCGTTCCTGATTTTCCAGTTGAGCGATGATCTCCATGGCCCGGATTTTCGGGGCACCGGAGACGGTTCCCGCGGGAAAGCCCGCCTGGAGGACATCCAGCCAGTCCAGACCGTTGCGGAGTTTGGCCTGCAGAGAGGAGGTGAGATGCATGACATGGGAAAAGCGCTCAATCTGCATGAATTTTTCCATCCGGACCGAGCCCGGTGCCGCAACGCGGCCCAGATCATTGCGCCCCAGATCCACGAGCATGACATGCTCGGCCCGCTCTTTGGGATCGGCCAGAAGATCCTCGGCCAGGTCCTCGTCTTCGGCCCTGTCCGTTCCCCGAACCCGGGTCCCGGCAATGGGCCGGGCCTCCAGGACGCCTTCTGTGCAGCGGACCAGCAGCTCGGGAGAGGAGCCCAGGAGGGTGATCTCCGGCAGGTTCTGATAGAACATGTAGGGCGAGGGATTGATCTGCCGGAGCCTTCGGTAGAGCACAAAGGGATCTCCGCTCCATGCCGCCTGGAACCTGGTGGACAGGACCACCTGGATCGCCTCCCCGGCCTGGATGAGCTCCCGAACCCGGTCCACGTTGTGACAGAAGGCCGTCTTTTCCGGCGACTGGGAGACCGGACCGATGTTCGGGGCCGGGCCCTGCCGCCTGCTCTCGGGTGCGGGACGGGGTCCGGCGCTTCCCGGATCCAGGCTGATGTACACACAGCGCTGGTGGAGGTGATCGAACAGGATCTGCTGGCCGGGCAACACCAGATTGACTCTGGCCCGGTCCGGGGGAAGGACCGCTGCGAGTTTCGGTTCGAGCAGCCCGGCCAGGCCATAGCCGAAACACCCGAGCACCGACCTGGTCATGGCCGGATACGCCTGCCCGCCGCTTAAGGGGGGCAGCAGGGCGATCTGCTTCAGCAGGGAGCGCAGCCCGGGGATGAACTCCCGGCCATTGTTCGCCTCCAGCTCTGCAAATCGCGGGTCCGGTGCAAGGCACTCCAGACGTCCCTGGCGACAGCTGATCGTCAGCCGGAAGTCCCAGGCTATGAGACTGTAGCGTCCCAGCCGCCCGTCGATTTCCGCGCTTTCCAAAAGGATCCCCGGAGCGTCCCCCACCAGATTCAGGTACAGGCTGATCGGGGTCTGGGTATCGGCCGGATAGATTCCGCCGTATTGCTGGATTTTCAGTGTATTCATGGCCCCGTCCTTCTCGGGTTGATGTTCATCGTTTCCAGGTTTTCTGTTTTCCAAAAAAAAGGCCGCATCCCGGGGGGGGATGCGGCCTTGAAATCTTATCAACGCGCGTGTCGTTACCAGATCATGCTCCCCCCCCTTGTTGCTCCTCATAAAACCACCAGCAGGCCTTGGTCTTCAAAAGATCCAACTCTCCGGCGGCAGCCAGGTTCAAATAGGAACGAAGCGTTCGCACGGCCTCTTGACTGTAAGGATTGGCTTCAAACAGCGCTTGAAAGAGTTCGCTGTCCTGGGTGAGCATTTTGCGGGCCGAGTGCAGACGCCTGCCAAAGGATGGGGTTAAAAACTTCTCCAGTTCCTTGTTTTCCGAAACAGCCGAGAGATAGGAAATGGTGCTCACGAAATTCAAACCCTGGATCAGGGCCAGGGCTCGATCATGCTCTGCAGCCGAGGTTTCAAATGGACAAAGAGCAATGCTTTCCAGCAGCTCTTTGACCGCTTTCGCTGCCGCTGCGTCCCGGCCAGGCACCAGGGCGACCCGCAAGGGCTGGCCGCAGTCGGGGTCCGGTCCGAACAGAGGATGGAGCCCGACCACCGGCCCGGAATGGAGCTTGAGCATCAACTCAAGGGGCCGGACCTTGACCGAACAGATATCCACCAGCACGGTTTTCGGGCTCAGGATGTTCTGCAGGGAAGCCAGCACGGTTTCCATGGCCTTGATGGGGACGGCCAGCAGCACCAGGTCCGCTCGGCCCGCCAGACGGCAGAACTCTTGCCGGGGTGATGGACGATCCAAGGCCGCCGGAGCATGGCCCCGGCCCTGGAACCGCTCCTGAAAAAAGCGACCCATGGCCCCTTGGGCGCCGATAATGGCGATTGTCTGAATCTGAATAGCGCCTGATTTCATAATATACTGCTCCAACTTATTTTTTTCAGGATTCTGTCCTTGAAATCAAAGGACAATCAGTCTTTGTTTCAAAAACCAAAATTGGATCAGTATAGAATTCCGTCTTCCGCATTCCACGTTTCTCCCTTCCGCCTTCCCCGCTCCGCATTCTCCCTTCCCCCTTCCGCATTCCCCGTTCCCCCTTCCGCATTCCGCGTTCCGCTTCACCCCCTGTCAAGTTTCTGCCAGTGTTCCCAGAAATCCGGAAACGATTTGCCCACACAGCCCGGATTGTCCAGTTGGACGTCGATGCCGGCCAAGCCAAACAGGGACAGGCTCATGGCGATACGGTGATCGTCATGCGAGGAAAAGGCAACAGCCCCCTGGCGCAGACCGCCGTCCGGCCGAATCTCCAGACCGTCTTCCAGCAGGTGGACCCCGCAGCCCGTTTTTCCGATCTCCACAGCCAGGGCCTGGAGGCGGTCGCTTTCCTTGAGGCGAAGGTGGGCTACGTTGCGTATCCTGGTCGAACCTTTGGCCAGAGCGGCCAGGACCGCCACGGTGGGGACCAGGTCAGGACAGGCTCCCATGTCCAGGTCGGCGCCCTGCAGGACTCCCGGATAAACGCTCAACCCTGTGTCGCTCCACTCCAGCCGGGTGCCCATTCTGATCAGAATATCCTGAATCGCGGCATCGCCCTGGACCGAATCCGGTTTCAGGTTCAGAACCTGCAGTCCACCAATGAGATGGGTGCCCGCGGCCAGAAAATAGGAGGCGTTGCTCCAGTCTCCTTCCACCTGAAACGACCGGGATTGGTAGGCGGAAGGCTGGATACGGAACCTGAGCTCCCCTGGAATGGCCCGGGTGACCGTTTGCCAGGGAACGCTCCGCCAAGTGAGGTCTTTTCGAACCTGGACCTCGAAAACCGCTCCAAATTGCTCCATGACCTGAAGGGTCAGGGCGACATAGGGCCAGGAAACCGCCTTGCTGCCCCCAATATTCAGGATCATCTCCCGTCTGGCCAGAGGGGCGGCGAGCAGCAGACCGGACAGGAACTGGCTGCTCTGTTCCAGGCTGATGTCCAGTTCACCTCCCTCCAGCCCGCCGGGTTTGATCACAAAGGGCGGGCATCCTGCAGAGCCGAGCCATTCAAAACTCGACCCCAATCGCTCCAGGGCCGTAGTCAATTCCCGGATGGGCCGCTCGTGCATCCGCCCGCGGCCGAAAACCCGGCAGGGCGACCGGCCCAGGGCGGCCAACGGCGTGATCAACCGGCAGGTGGTGCCGGACTCGCCCACATCCAATTCACAAGGACCGCTCGGTCCTTGTGAATTCCAATCAATACCCCTGACGCGAAAACCGCCCTGATGTTCCTGAATGTCCGCGCCCAGGACCCGGAGGCAGTCCATGGTCCGCTCCAGGTCCTGACTCCTGAGGACATTTTGGACATGCGACTCTTCCTGGGCCAGTGAAGCGGCGATGAGCGCCCGGTGGGACATGGACTTGCTCGAAGGGGCGTGAATGGATACAGGTGTCATCACTGAAGACTCTCTTTCATTGAAATTTTGGGGAAAACACGCTCTCCAAATGGTTCCAGGTTCACGGTTAAGAAAAAGCAAAACCCAACTATTGTATACTGCTCCAACTTACCTTTTTCAGGCTTCTGTCGTTGAGATCTACGGACAATCAGTCTTTGTTTCTAAAACCAAAATTGGATCAGTATAGTACATATCAAGCGACTATATGTC
Source organism: uncultured Desulfohalobiaceae bacterium (assembly GCA_964621385.1). GTDB lineage: Bacteria > Desulfobacterota > Desulfovibrionia > Desulfovibrionales > Desulfothermaceae > JAABTT01. Next base: position 129 of record CAZUMF010000187.1, on the reverse strand, counting down.
AGCCATGCCAGCGGCAGGGCAGACATCCGACCCTGTCGTCTTCCTTCCACCTCTTCCCGACCTCCGACGTCTCTCTTCTGCATCTTCCCGACCTCCGACCTCCGACGTCCGACTTCTGCATCTTCCCGA
>CAZUMF010000186.1:0-9495 GCA_964621385.1 uncultured Desulfohalobiaceae bacterium | reverse complement strand
GGCCACGCCGCAAAGCAAATGCCCCTTTTGCCGGGAAGTCGCGGCCGGGGAAGAGCGCATTGAGGCGCAGCTCGGAAAAACTTTTCAGGATGTGCCCCAGGGGGTCCTGTTTCAAGCGGCTCAGGAGCCCAGGGGCCTGGACAGGCTGCGGGAGCTGGGAAGAGCCCTTTGGGAGCCGGCGCATGAGTAATGATCAAGGAATGGAAACAATAGCCCCTGAAAAGATGGCAGCCAATGACCAGGATCGGCAGATCAGCCTGTGCGAGGCCCTGGACCGGGTCCTGAACAAAGGCGCGGTCATTGTAGGGGAAGTGACTATTTCCGTAGCCGATATCGACCTAGTCTATTTAGGGCTTCAGGCCGTCCTCTCCTCAGTGGAAACGGCCAGGAAGGCCCAGCTGGGAGAGTGACTCTGGGATTTTGGATTTGCGATTTTGGATTGCGGAATTTGGAATGGGGAATGGGGAAATTGGGGAATCAGAAAAGGTGCTTTTCCGCTACTACTTTGTCATTATCCATGCATGGCATTACGACAAGTTCACAGAAGAGCAGACTGTCTCGCGCCCGCTCGAAGACTCGCTTCCGGCTTCGCGAAGAAGCTACGCCGTGACAAGCCGCCGTGACAAGTGAGTCGCAGAGTCATCAGAACGTCTGCGGAGGGAAGATATTGGATTTATTCCATATAGCCAGCTCCTATCCTGTGTTTTAACACTCTGCAATCCAAAATCCAAAATCCGCAATCCAAAATGTGAAGATCCAAAATCCAAAATGGAAAGGGACTATGCCGGACGAAGACTATACGACTATCCGCTCCAAAGCCAAGGATTCATTCTTCCAGGCCCTCAATCCGGATTCTCTAAACCAGGAGACCCGGGAACAGGCAGCGGATCCGGATTTAAAGAGGGGCACACGTTTGAATCTCGACCAGGACAAGGTCAAAAACGGCCTGGGGCAGCTGGTTTTGACCCTGGTCAAACTGATCCACGAACTCCTGGAGCGCCAAGCGATCCAACGCATGGACTCCGGGGCCTTGAGCGATGAGCAGATCGAAAACGTGGGCCTGACCCTGATGCGCCAAAGCGAGGAGCTGGACCGCCTCCGCAGGGAATTCAACCTGGAGGAGGAAGACCTCAACCTCGACCTGGGGCCTCTGGGAAGACTTCTTTAGAGTTGTTATACCAGAAGTTGGCATAAATTGCGGTTTGTATCTGCCTTCAATGAAACCTCTTAGAGATCATGTAGCATAGGAGCTTCATTTTATGACGACCGTAAGTATAAGTGCCTAAAATGGGGAAAGTGCCCTTCTGTATTTTGGATTGCAACCCTATAGGCTTTAAGAAAAAGTTTTTGGATTTATGCCAGATAACCAGCTCTTATTCTTTGTTTTAACAATCGAAAATCCAAAATCCAAAATCTAAAATTCTATATGACAATCTCATGACTCCATCATGACCATAACAACACATGCCCTTTTTTCATGACCATGCATGTCCTGAATTCGGCAATCGAAAATCGGAAATCATTATGAATCGGAAATCCGAACCATGACCATCTCTCTGCAACAGGAGGAGCTATGAGCATCCAGAGCCGGCCGCAATCTTCCGTCGCTTCCACCAATATTGCCGACCTCCTGGAACGGGTCCTGGACAAAGGGATCGTCATCGCCGGGGATATCCGGGTCAGCCTGGTCGATGTGGAGCTTTTGACCATCCAGCTCAGGCTGGTGGTCTGTTCAGTGGACAAAGCCAAGGAAATGGGCATGGACTGGTGGGTCAACAACCCGGTCTTCAGCCGCAAGGCGGCCCTGGAGACCAGGGAGAAAGAGCAAATGGAGGACATTCTCTCCCGCCTGGAGCGACTGGAAAATTCCGGTGCGCCTTGAGCCGGGGCCAAGGAGAAACTTGACGATAAAGACGATTCTGCCTCAGGCCCCAGCCTGACCTCCATCCAAGGCCGTCCTCACTTTCCCGGCCAGCCTGTCAAGGGTAAAGGGTTTTTGCAGAAAATGCACTCCCTTTTCCAGAAACCCGTGCCGGGCAATGGCCTTGGGCGTATATCCCGACAGGAACAGAACCTTGATTCGGGGATGGATCTTTTGAATCTCCCCGGCCAGTTCTTTCCCATTCATTTCGGGCATGACAACGTCGGTCATCAGCAGATGGATATGGCCCTCATACGTTCGGACTAGCTCCAGTGCCTTGCGCGGGCTATCCGCAACCAGCGCCGTATATCCCAGCTTTTCCAATATCTGCCTGCTCAGCCGCAAGACCGGGGCTTCGTCTTCCACCACCAGGACGGTTTCCCCCCTGGCTTGGGGATAGTCAGTCTCAGTCGCTTTGAGCTCGGTCTCCTCCGCCTGATTTCCTCTATAGGCAGGCAGGTAGATCGTAAAGGTGCAGCCCTGGCCCGGCTCGCTACAGACGTCGATGACCCCCTGGTTCTGCTTGACTATGCCGTAGACCGTGGACAGCCCGAGACCGGTACCCTTGCCCTGTTCTTTGGTGGTAAAAAAAGGCTCAAACACCTTGTCCAGGGTTCCCTGGTCCATGCCGCTCCCGTCATCGTTGACCGCCAGACTGACGTACTCGCCCGGGGCGAAATCCGCATGCTTAGTGCAATAGGTTTCATCCAGATTCACGTTCCGGGTTTCAATGCTGATCCTGCCCACCCCGGAAATGGCATCCCGGGCATTGACGCTCAGGTTGGCCAGGATCTGGTCCAGTTGCGAAGGGTCCATCAACACCAGCCAAAGATCGGGGGCCGGTTGCCAGGACAGATCAATGTCCTCACCGATGAGGCGCCGCAACATCTTGAGCATGCCCTCCACGGCATTGTTCAAATGCAAAGCCTGCGGCGCAACCGTCTGTTTCCGGGCAAAAGCCAGAAGTTGACGAATCAGGTCGCTGGAGCTTTGGGCCGCCTCCTGGATCTCTTGCAGATCGTCCCGGCGGGGATCTTCCTGCTTTATCTCCTGGAGCATCAGCTCCACATTTCCCTGAATCACGCACAATTTGTTGTTGAAATCGTGGGCCAGGCCGCCGGCCAGCCGGCCTACCGACTCCAACCGCTGAGCTTGCTGCAGCTGCTGCTGCAGGGCTTCACGCTCTGCTTCCGAGCGTCTTTTCTCGGTGATATCGGCCAGGAAATTGAGGGTTGCCGGCTTTTCAAGCCACTGGATGCGGACGGCATTGATCTCAACCCATCTGCTCTGTCCCTCCTTGGACATGACCCGGAAGGTGAACACAGGGGGCACGGCTTGGCCGTTCAATCTTCGCTCATACCGGTCCACGACCGTCTGCCGGTCCTCCGGATGGATGTAGTCGGCAAACTGCGTTTCCATTATCTCCTCGGGCCTGTAGCCCAAGAGTTCGAACACCCTGCCGTTGACAAACCTGATACGCCCGTCCTGGGCCACCAAGATAGTTTCCTGGGTATTTTCCACCACGGTCCGGTATTTTTCCTCGCCCTCCTTCAGTAAGGCCTCGGCCTCGGCTCGTTCTAGGGCCTGACCCGCCAGCCTGCCGATCCCTGTCACGAGCTCGGCCTCTTCCCTGAGAAAGAGGTCTTGATCCGCGGCCGCCAGTTCTTCCAAATAAAACACCTCCACCGCACCGCGTCTTTCCCCTCGAACAGCAATATCGGCAGTGAGGCGCCATTCGGTTTCACGGAACGGTTCAGAGGTCACCGTACGGTCATCCAGTTGTATCCGGGCACATGCCCTTGCGGGGAATCTCAGGCCGGAGGGGATGCGCTTGACGGTCCGGCGCAGGGCAGGACCCAGCTTCTGATGCGATTCGGTCAACACCTCTGAAATACCGTACAGGCAGGCCTGTTCCTTGACCCGCTGCTGAACGAGCCTCTCAAGCTTATCCCGATGTCTGGCCAGTTCCTTTTCAACCCGCTTGCGTTCGGTGATGTCGCGAATCACGCCTACGGTCCCCAGGAAAACCTTCTTTCCACCGTCACCAGAGGTGCCTGCATAGACCCCTGAACTGTTGATCTCCACGGTGACGGCATCTGTGCCTAAGCTATACAGTTCCCCCGGGACCTGCTTTTTACCGTCACGGGCCAGAAGCCGGACCTCGAGCCCTGCGGTCTTTCGCTTCCCGGTCCGGCGCTCATCAAACAGCTTGGGCGGCCCATCAGCCCCGGCGGCCTTGCCCCTGTATGCAGGCAGGACCCATTCGCGGCTGGCCCTTTCCACATCCGCAGGGACCATTATTATGGAAAAGTGCGTGCCCAAAAGCTCTTCCGGGCTATAGCCCAGGGAATGAACCGCATCGTTCAGGTAGGTGAACCGGCCGTCCGTGTCTATCCGGTATACAATATCAGGGATAGTGGTCACCAGACTCCTGTAGCGCTCCTCCGAGGCGGTGAGGGCGGTAATCTTTTCAGCCAGTTCGGCACGGGCCTGATCCAGTTCCAGAAAGACCCGGACCTTGGCCACCAGCACCTCGGGTTTGTATGGTTTGACAATGTAGTCCACGGCCCCCACCTCGTATCCTTTGAAGATACGTTTCTCTTCGGTATACACCGCTGTCAGGAAAATGACGGGGAGGTTCCGGATCTTGGCGTCCCCCCTGAGGTATTCGGCCAGTTCATACCCGTCCATCCCGGGCATCATCACATCCAGGACGGCCACGGCAAACCGATGATCCAGGGTGGCGGCCAGGGCTTCATTCCCGCTGGCGGCCTCTATGATGTCCGCGTCCACATCAGCCAGCACCCGGCGCAGTGCCGCCAGGTTTTCCCGCTTGTCATCCACGATGAGGATCTTCTGTCTCGAAGGGGGAGTGTTGAGCACAGAACGTAGGATATCAGCATTGTTGTTCATGGGTTCCTCCTCACAGTATTCATGAAATTCGCAATCACGGCGTAACTTTTTTGAACCCGGACTTCCTATAGATTCCCGCTTCCTGGTCCAGGACCTCGTACTGGTCTCTGACCGAGGTAAAATCAAGGCTCTCTTTGCTGCCGAGACATAAAAACCCGCCATGGACCAGACTTTCGCTAAAGAGACCAAGGACTCGGTTTTGCAGTTCCTGCTTGAAATAGATCAGCACATTGCGACAGAAGATAAGATGCATCTCCCCGAAAACACTGTCTGAGGCCAGATTGTGACCGGAAAATACAATACGCTCCTTGAGCCCCCGGTCCATGGCCGCCGCATCGTAGCGGGCGTGGTAGTATTCGGCAAAGGTGGCCCGCCCGCCCGCCTCCTGGTAGTTCCGGGTGGCTTTCTTGAGCCTGTCCATGGCAAAGATGCCCTCCCGGGCCCGGGCCAGGGCCGTGTCATTGAAATCCGTGGCATAAAGGGTCGATCGATCATAAAGGCCTTCTTCCTTGAGTGCTATGGCGAGGGAGTAGACCTCCTCGCCTGTGGCGCACCCCGCGTGCCAGATCTTCACATGGGGCCAGGTCCGAAGCATGGGAATGACCTCCCTCCGGATGACCCGGTAAACAAATGGATCCCGAAACAACTCGGTCACAGGGATCGAAAAGTACTGGACCAGGCGTGAGAAAAGGTCTTCGTCCCGAAGCACCTTACCCATCAATTCGGAGACCCTGCAGCATCCGCTGTTTGAAAGAAACTGTCGGACCCGACGTTCTATGAAGGCCCGGGTATAGGACCGAAAATCATAGCCGTAGGCCCGGTAAACTGCCTCGAGGAGAAGGTCGATTTCGATATTTTCGATTTGCGATTTTCGATTTGCGATTGTATTCATTTCCTGTTCATCCACCTCGGCCTCTTTCCCTCAATCGCAAATCGGCAATCTAAAATCCAAAATCATCTATACAGCCAGACCCGCATCATGGACACCAGACGATCCTGGTCCACCGGCTTGGGGAGATAGTCGCTGGCACCGGCTTCAGTGCACTTTTTGCGATCTTCGGGCATGGCCTTGGCCGTAAGCGCAATGATCGGCAGACTGCGGAATCTTTTCTGGGCCCGTATCCGCCGCATGGTCTCATAGCCGTCCATCCTGGGCATCATGATGTCCATGAGCACCAGGTCCACATCCGGCTCCTGCTCCAGCAGCCGGAGTGCCCGTTCCCCGTTTTCCGCTTTGAGCGGCTTCATGCCGAGCTCATCAAGGAGGTGAGAGAGGGCAAACGTGGTTCGCATATCATCATCCACAACCAGCACCTTCTTGTCTTTCAGGAGAAGGTCGGTTTCGTGCAGGTCCCGGATCATCTGTCTTTTCCGCTCCGGCATGCCGCTGACCATGCGGTGGAGAAAGAGGGAAACCTCGTCCAGAAGGCGTTCCTGAGAACGGACATCCTTGATCACGATGGATTCGGCCCGCTCCCGCAGATCCATCTCCTCCTGCTCCGTGAGTTCACAGGCGGTATGGACAATGACCGGGGGCAGTTCAATGCCTTCAGCCTCGATCCTGTTGAGAATCTCGTGACCGGGCATATCCGGCAGTCGAAGATCCAGGATCAGACACCCATACCTTTTGGCACGCAAGGCTTCCAGGGCCTGCTCTGCCGTGGCTGCTTCATCCACCTGGACATCCCCGTTTCCGATGAGTTTTTTAATACTGTGACGAAGCGCTTCATCGTCCTCCACAATCAGTAGGCGTTTGGTCGTTTCAGTGGCGCTTTCTTCAATCCTCCTGAAGGCCTGATCCAACTCTTCCCGGGTAAGGGGCTTGACGGCGTGGGCGATGGCCCCCTTGCGCAGGGATTCGGCGGCGGCCTCTTCCACCGAAATCACGTGTACCGGGATGTGCCTGGTTTTCATGTTTTCTTTCAGGGTCTCCAGCACGGTCCATCCATCCATGCCCGGCAGACGGATATCCAGAAGAATGCCGTCCGGGAGATGGACCTCAGCAAGGGCCAGCCCGGCCTTTCCCGCGGCGGCTGCGAGACATTTAAACCCACGGCTGTGGCACTCCTGGCAGAGGATCCCGGCAAACTGGGGATCGTCTTCGATGATGAGGACGACCCTGTCGCCTTGCTCAAGGGAGTCCCTGTCATCAGAAATTTCCGGTTGCCGATTTTCGATCTGCGTTCGTGCCGTTTCTGTCTGCGTTCCGGGTTCCGACTTCCGCATTCCGCGCTGCCATACCGTTCCGCGTTCTGCGCTCCGCGCTCCGCGTTCGGGCGGCTTCCGCGCTTGTTCCGTCTTTATGGGTAGATATAGAGTGAACGTGGCTCCCTTCCCCGGTTCGCTTGCCAGTTGGATTTCTCCACCCAGGAGTTGGGCCAGTTCCCGGGAAATGGAAAGCCCCAGTCCCGTACCCCCATACGGCCTCGCGGTCCCGCCTTCTCCCTGCTGAAAAGCCTGGAAGATGATCTTCTGTTGATCCGGGGCGATGCCCGGCCCCGTATCCTGCACACGCACAGCAAGGCAGTTGTCAGGGGACAAGCCGCTTTGGGACAGGTCTTGGCACGGCCCGGGACGTCCGAAAGTAACGCGGACAGTTCCGGATTCAGTAAACTTGAGAGCATTGGACATGAGGTTCCGGATCACCTGTTCCAGGCGCTTGTGGTCGCTAACCAACTCAACCGGGGCGTCATCGCCTATGGCCACGTCCAGTTGGAGCCCTTTCTCTTCGGCCATATGCCTGAAGGAGACGCCCGCACCCTCCGCAAGGTCACTGACCAGGACAGTGCCCAACTGCAAGTCCATTTGACCGGCCTCGATCTTGGAGAGGTCCAGGATCTCATTGATCAGGTTGAGGAGGTCGCTGCCGCCGGCGTGGATGATTCTGGCTGATTCCACCTGTTCCCCGGTCAGATTCCCTGCCTTGTTCCGGGCAAGATCCTGGGCCAAGAGCAGCAGGCTGTTCAGCGGGGTCCTGAGTTCGTGGGACATGTTGGCCAGGAACTCGGATTTGTATTTACTGGCCAGGGCCAGTTCTCCGGCCTGGGTCTCAATGTCCTTCCTGGCCTGCTCCATGTCGCGCTTCTGTCGCTCAAGAAGTTCATTTTTTTCCTCCAGTTCCTCGTTGGCGACCTCCATCTCCTCCTGCTGGGTCTTGAGTCGTTCCTCCGAGTCCTTGAGCCGTCCGGTCTGTGCTTCCAGCTCTTCGTTGGCGGTTTTGAGTGTCTCCTGCTGACTCTGCAGTTCCTCTGAATACCGCTGGGATTCCGTGAGTGCCTCGGTCAGCCGGGTCCTGTTCCGGGCCCCTTCTACAGCAATAGCCACGGGACCCATGGCCTGGTCCAAGTATTCCATGTCTAACTCGCTCAATTCGTTCAGTGTCCCGATTTCCACCACGCCCTTGACCCGCCGCTCATAAACAAAAGGGGTCACGCAGATAAAGCGGGGCACCCGCTCGCCCAAGCCTGAAGTCACCTTGACGTAATCTTCAGGCACGTTCTTGATCAGGATCTGCTGCTTCTCCAGTGCGGCCTGGCCCACCAAGCCCTCCCCCGGCCCGAACACGCTGGACAGGTTTTTGTCGTTACCGCAGGCATAGGTCCCCAGAAGCGACAGCCTGAGTTTTTCCCCATCCTGGGCCACATAGAAAGCGCCCACCTGGGCCTGGAGGTAGGTGCTGATCGCGGAGATCAGGTCCGAGGCCAGGACCTCGATTTCAGGATCCCCCTGCATGGCCTTGTTGAGCCGCGCCAGACCAGTTTTGAGCCAGTTCTGCCGCCGGGTTTGGTCCCGGTTGGCTTGCAGTGATGCCAGCATCGCGGTCAGGGATGCGTATATGCCGGTCGAGGGGTTTCCAGCCTCACGGTCTACCCTCATTTCCACATCCAGATTGCCCCGGGCGATTGCATCCGCCACCCCGGCAATGGCCGCAGGCTCGCCCCCGACCTGCCGCAGGATGTTCCGGGAGGTATACATCACCGTCACGAGGCCAATGATAATGATCGCGGCAGTGCCCAGGATAACGATCCAGATACTCTGCCCGGCCATCTTTTGAACCTGTCTCTCGCTCTCCGACAAAAGAGCCCGTTCCTGGTCGAGGAAGAAGCGGAGCCGTTCCCGCATATCTTCAAAAAGACCTCGCTCTAGACCTTCTTCCTTGATCAGCTTCCCGATCCGGGCCCCTTCCCTGCCGCCCCTGGCCATCTCGATTTCCGGGAGAGCAATCCTGGTCAACCAGCGCTCGATGATCCCTTCGATACCCGCCAGGCGCTCCAGCTGCCCGGGATTGTTTGAGACCAGGGTCTTCAGGTTTGCCATGGTTTGCTCCAGGACACGCCTGCCTTCCTGAAAGGACTTAAGGGAGGCCTCCTGGCCGTAAATGATGAATTTGTTCTTTCCGCTCTGCATATCCACCAGGCTCGTCTGGAGTGAGTGCGCTCGGGTCATGGTCTCATAACGCAAGGCGCCTGCATCTTCGAGTTTGATGAGCCTGTGGGTGGTTCGAGACATCAGCATGGCCATTGCGATCATCAGGACAAAAACCAGGAGATAGCCTAAGAGCAGTTGTAAGCGCAGGTTCATGACAGAAGACCTCCTTGTCCTCTCGCTATAGAATTTTAGATTTTGGATTTTGGATTTTCGATTGATAAGACAAAGAATAA
>CAZUMF010000185.1:0-9568 GCA_964621385.1 uncultured Desulfohalobiaceae bacterium | reverse complement strand
GCAATGCCGCCGACAATCCGCGAAATTTAATTTGCCGCTTTTACAGTTTTGGCATGAGGGTAGTGCCAAAGACATATTTGTGTCTTATATCTGCTTGTTTTTAATAGATATTAAAAAATGCACTGTTAAAGATCAGTTTTATCCACGGCCCCCGAATAATCATCCTGACCCCTTAATTCATCCTCATTAATTTGCTGGGTGATTTTGTCAAAATATTTATCTTGACAGCCAATAACCAAAGAGTTAAAAAATGCGATCGTTCATTTTCTGAACCAATCCGCCGGAGCCCAAATGGTGTCCCCGAAAGGGACAGAGTGTGTCCAAAAGCCGAAACAAGGACCCAGGCACGCTAACCGCCTCATGCATTTTTCATCCCCAGGACCCGTCATGCAGGAATCCATCAAATACAAAATTCTCAAAAACATCGCAGATAATCCCAAAGTAACCCAGCGCCAGCTTGCCAGGGAGCTGGACGTATCTTTGGGAAAGGCCAATTACTGCCTGCGGGCTTTAATTGACAAGGGCTGGGTAAAGGTGGAGCATTTCCGCCAGAGCAATAACAAAATCGGATACATCTATAAACTCACGCCCGCCGGCCTCGATGAGAGAGGCCGGGTGGCCGTCCGCTTTCTGAAAATGAAAAAGCGGGAATATGAGGAAGTCAAGGCGGAGATAGAGGCGCTGCAGAAGGAATTGGGCTAATTGCTGCAGGAAAAGATTTTTGGCGTAATGAGAAAATCGCCCGAGAAATGGATTGGCAAGGCAGGCCTGTACTCTATCTGCCAATGGTGCCGGGAAGAGGCGTTGATACCGAATGGAGCCGGCAGCCTTTTCGTTTATGGCCTGCTTGTCTGCACGGGTAATCCCGATGCCGGATAAAAAGGGGCAAGTCCCTGCACCGCACACAGGCAATCAAATATCGTCTTACGCACAAACACATCGGAAAAAGCAAGACTGTGATATTAAAAAACGTTCGGAATGGCTTGTGTAAGCGGCTGGGGAAATTCGGTGACAAATTTTTCACCCACACATCAGAAACACTAAAGGCATTGGTGGTCAGGGTGCAAATATATGGCGCCTGCGGAGGATGAATACGGCCTGGTCTATAACTATCAGCGGGGTACGCCGTCTTATAAGCGGGGATGGGCTTCGGGCCCAGCTATTGCGCGGCGGGGCGGGAATCGCTGCTGTTCAGGCCATGAACAGGGCATTGACGCTCGCCTTGGGTATAATCCTTGCCCGCAGCCTGGGGGCGGAGGGATACGGTGTTTATGCCTATGCCTTTGCGATTATGAGCCTGCTCTTGGTGGTCGGCGAAGCCGGCGTGCCCACGCTTTTGATGCGCGAGGTAGCAGCAAGTCTCAGCTTGGAAAACTGGGGTCTTCTGCGCGGGGCGCTTATCCGGGGCGGGCAGTTTGTCGGCTTGGTGTCCATCAGCGTTTCCGCCATTGGCCTGCTGGTACTCTGGTGGCTGGCGGACAGCCTTTCGGCGCCGGTCCTGTACACAACCGCCCTGATGCTGCTGGTGCTGCCTCTTTCTGCCCTGTGCAAGACCATAGCCCATGCCTTGCGCGGGTTGCACCATGTAGTGCTCGGGCAGGCGGTGAACATGCTTATCCGGCCGTTGCTGGTGGTTCTGCTGGTGGGAATCTGTTTCCTTCTCTGGCCGGAGTTGCGCCAGCCGCACTACGCCATGGCCGCCCAGCTAACCGGCGCAACCCTCGTTCTGCTGGTTGGGATGTTCATTCTTCTACGCTTTCTGCCCGCCGAAACCAAAACCGCAGATCCTGAATACCGCAGCCGGGACTGGATCAAAAGCGCCCTGCCTTTTACGCTGATCGGTGGAGCGGGGATTATCAATAACCATGCCGACATCATTATGCTTGGATGGTTCACCGGCAGCGAAGACGTGGGCATATACCGGGTAGCCGTGCAGGGGGCAATCCTTGTTGCTTTCGGTTTGCAAGCAGCCAATGCCGTGGTCGCCCCTCAGTTTTCGAGGCTCTACGCCCAAGGCGACATGACCCGCCTGCAACACCTAGTCACCCAGAGCGCCCGGGTCATCCTGTTCGCGGCCTTGCCGGTTGCCCTGGCGTTCATCCTAGCTGGAGCCTTGCTGGTTTCCTGGGTGTTTGGTACGGAGTTCGCTGCCGCGCACGTTCCGCTGGCGATCCTCTCCGCCGGACAACTGGTCAACGCCGGCTTCGGTTCGGTGGGCTTTCTGCTCAACATGACCGGACATGAATCGATCACCGCCCGGATCCTCTGGCAGACCGCGTTGCTTAACATCGTGCTCAACGGAGTTCTGATTTCCCTTTACGGAACGAGCGGCGCAGCCGTTGCTACCTCAATCTCATTGGTAGTCTGGAATGCGTTGCTCTACCGGCAGGTCCATCAGCGCCTGGGGATTTCATCTATGGCTTTTCGAAGGAAACCCACATGAAAGAACCAAATTTCTTCATTATCGGTGCGCCCAAGTGCGGAACAACAGCTCTTGCTACTTATCTTGCCGATCATCCCGGCGTGTTTATTACAAACCCAAAAGAGCCTCACCACTACAACACGGATCTCAATCACGGATCATACAAAGAGGTAGAGAACTATTATGCTCTCTATTCACAGGTTACAGAAAGGCACAAAGCTGTGGGCGAAGCATCAGTGTGGTACCTTTACTCCAAAACGGCTGTGCCTAATATCCTTGAGGATTTTCCGGATGCAAAATTTATAGTTATGCTAAGGAATCCGATCGAAATGGCCCCATCGCTGCATGAGCAAATGATTTTTTCCGGCTATGAGGATGTGCTTTCATTTGAGGAAGCTTGGGAGTTACAAGACAAGCGGCGCTATGGTAAAAGAGTGCCTCTTTTTTGTGCGGAGCCTTCCTTGCTTCAATATAAGGATGCCTGCTCCTTGGGGAGTCAATATGAACGGCTTTGTTCACAGGTTGATGAGAAAAGAATATGCGCAATTGTTTTCGATGACTTCAAGGCCGACTCAAGATTAACCTGGAAAAAGGTCCTCAATTTTCTTGAGGTTGATTATGAGGGGAGAAAAGAGTTCCCTGTTATTAATTCCGCTAAAAAAAGAAAATCTCTATTAATTAAAAAAGTTAATGATGTGTATTCAGGAGCGAGACGCTGGGCGGGGATTCCCGGGCTTGGTACCGGCTTTTTTGCCTCGCTAAATAAATGGAACAAAAAAGAGATTGTTAGAGAGTTTCTACCTATCCCCGTATCCGAGATGCTGAAAAAAGAATTTAGGGAGGAGGTGCAATTGCTCTCGAAATTAATCGACCGGGATTTATCGCATTGGGTGAGATAAATTCAAATATAGTAGCCAACATTGTGCTTGCTGTATAGTGACTTTTAGCTCTCTTTGTGGGGATTTGCTTGATGCCAATCTTTACGGCATTTTGTTCGAATCGTACGATCGCCCTGCGGAGGCGCAAAGTGTTTCAACAACTATCGCTGAGATCGACACGGCTTGAAAATAACACAGGGACGTAGGAAGCGATCCCCCCAAGACGTTTCTCCAGGCAGCCGCCACCCGGCACTATGCCAAGGCCATCGAATATAACTGGCCGAAGCACGAAACTAGGGTTGCCTTCACGGCCAATTGGATACTGTACTTGATGGGTTACCTGGACGAACCGCTGAGACGTGCTGGTCTGACCAATGTCGAGGGGCTTTTCCGGGCCTATGAAAGCATCGACTATTGTCGTGCGCTGGCGCGTGGGTATGGAATTTGTTCCCAGAACGCCCTCGGTCTCGCTTCTCTGCTGGAGCGGCGGTATGGTATCGATGCAGATGTCATCGGTCTTGATGGACATGTGGTGGTCGAGGCGGAAGGCTTTTTGCTTGATCCTTCCGTCGGATTGATGCTCCCGTTTTCTTTATCCGAGGCCAAACGGCGGGAAGCCGGGACAGGAGCGATCAGTGCAATCTATGAAGCCGCGTTCGGGCCGGATCAGGTGAGCAAGGTCTTCGGCTTTGACGGTGGGGTAGAAAAAACCACGCCATACGCCGAGTTGGGGCAGTTTTACGATGCCGAGGGAAATCAGCGCATCGACGGAGTCAAGGGCTACCGTCCCAAACTGTACTGGCTGGAGCGGGCCAGTGAGTGGCTGAAGTGGTTCGCGCCGGCTTTTCTTGTGTTGGTGGGTATCCTGGGGCTTCGCTCGGCACGCCATAGCCGTAAACGGACGACTCCCGCATGAGGGTTCTGTTTTTTCTGCACTCACTGTCGGCGGGCGGCGCGGAGCGCGTAACCGTTACCCTCGCCAACTACTGGGCCCGGAAGGGATGGCCGGTAACGGTAGTCACGGTGACCGGTGAAAAACGGGATTTTTACACGCTCGACCCGCGCATCCGCCGGATTCCGCTGGATATGGCAGCTCACAGCAGGCATGCCGGAGAAGCGGTGCTGAATAATGTACGACGCATCCGGGCCTTGCAGCGCATCTTGCGCATAGAGAAACCGGACGTGGCAGTGGCCATGATGGCTACTGCCAATGTGACCCTGGCTCTTGCGGGCCAGCTGACCGGGGTGCCCACTATTGGGTCTGAGCGGATCCATCCGCCGGCTATGCCGCTGGGGCGCTTCTGGGAAGTCGCTCGCCGCAGAAGCTACCGAATGCTATTCGCTTTGGTTGCACAAACGGAAGAAAGTGCCGCATGGCTGAGGGAACATGCGCCAGCCCCCCTTATCAAGGTCATCGCAAACCCTGTCCCTTACCCGCTGGTCGACCTTCCTCCGGGCCTGGCACCAGCAGATGGTCTGAGCCAGCTCAAAGGAAACAATCTGTTGCTGGCTGTAGGCCGGCTGGACGAGCAGAAGGGGTTCGAGCGACTATTACAGGCAGTTGCGAGAGTCTTTCCACAACACCCCGATTGGTCGCTGGTGATCCTCGGGAAAGGCTGTTTGCACGACGAATTAATAAAACAGGCGGTGGATCTGGGGATCTCGGACCGGGTAACCCTGCCCGGCGCCGTCGGTAACATCGGCGACTGGTTCGAAGCTGCCGACTTGTACGCCCTTACGTCGCGTTTCGAGGGCTTTCCCAATACGTTACTGGAGGCGCTGGTCTACGGGCTTCCCGCCGTCGCCGTGGACTGCGAGACCGGCCCGCGGGAGATCCTCCGGCACGGGGTGGACGGTCTGCTGGTGCCGCAGGATGACCCGGAGGCCTTGGTCATTGCCCTGGATCGAATGATGGGGGACGCCACCCTGCGGACGCAGTTTTCGGAGCGCGCCGTGGAGGTGCGGAAGCGATTCGCGGTGGACCGGATTGCAGGGAAGTGGGAAGAGTTGTTTCACGAAGTCACGAAAACGAACTGAAGGAGTGATTGGTATGAAAGTCGGGATCAAGTCCTTTGATGTGGAGATGGAGGTCAAAAAGAAGGGAGTTGAACTGGAGATCCGGAGTCCGGATGGTTCCGAGTTCCATGGAGACTGCTTTGTCACCATGACCGGCCTCGTCTGGTGCCAGGGCAGGACAAATAAGCAGAACGGGGTGAAGCTGGACTGGGAAGAGCTGATGGAGATCGCCGGCAGTGAGCAAAAGCGAAAGGCAGCGCTGAGGGCGGCGAGAGCGGTATCGTAATGCATCGTTTTCGATCTGGACTATCCGGTTTTATCGGAGCAGTGTTCGTACTCGCCGGGCTGCTGCTGCTCGTCTGGACCGCGGTCGGCCATCACTATCGTTATTCCATCGAAGAGCAGACGG
Organism: uncultured Desulfohalobiaceae bacterium; assembly: GCA_964621385.1. Classification (GTDB taxonomy): domain Bacteria; phylum Desulfobacterota; class Desulfovibrionia; order Desulfovibrionales; family Desulfothermaceae; genus JAABTT01. The sequence goes on along the minus strand of CAZUMF010000185.1, from coordinate 3,843 downwards.
CCACTTGGCACGACGGACGGGAAGAATACCGATTCGAACGTTCCGACTAGGATACCTTCGACCGTGATTTATACGAGAACATCCGCTCCGTTGCGGAGGCGGTACACTACATCCGGGAGCATTACCATCCCGGAAACGAGGAAGAAAAACTGAAGGCTGTCTACGATTTCACCCGCCAGCGGTTCATGCACTTCATGTATCCGCACTATACGTGGTTGACCAATCCCTACCTTGCACTGGCGGACATCATCGCGCCGACGCGGTCCTGGAACCAGATGGCGCGGGCGGACGACAAGCTGCGGCACAGCGCGGTGGCGAGCTGCGGCCATGCCGCCAACGTATTCGTCGAAGTGTATCGGGCCATGGGAGGCGAGGCGCAGAAGGTCAGCTTCTCCGGGCACGAAATAGCCGAAGCGCGGATCAGCGGTCAGCGATATTTCGTCGATGCCAATCTGGAACGTTTCATGCAGGGGGGGGTGAGCGAATTGGCTGAATCAGAATCCCGCCTGCGCGCGCTTTATGACGGTTACCCAAAGGAGCGCATCGATCACTTCGTCGAAGTTTTCCAGACCGACGTCACGTATTGGGGGTACGATGGACCATCCTTCAACTCCCCGCGGATTCAGCGGGCACAGTTTGTGATTCAATGGCTCAAATGGGCATTGCCTGTCCTTTTGATGCTGGCCGGACTCGGAATGATAGCTGTCGGGAGGCGCCGTGTTTGAGCGCCGTTACTTCATTGTCGCCCAGAACTTCCACGGCACGACGCTTCTCTCCAAGCTGCTCAACGATCATCCCGAAGTTATCAGTCTCGGAGACACTTACCCCAGCAACCGGCTCGATCAACTATGCGGCTGCGGGGAGTATGTGAGCCGGTGCCCGTTCTGGACACAGGTGGCGGAGCGTGTTGGGGCCAAACGATATCGGCAGTATCCCCACCTGCTACCCGACTATCCGCGCATCATCGGGGATCGCTTCGATCGCGTCCTGTACAACAGCCTCGAGCCGCGGATGCTGGGACGGATTATCCCCAGAGCCGCCCGGCGATCCTTCGCGTCCGACTTTGAAGCGTTCCAGTCGGCCGTGCACGATCATGCCGGCCGGCCCTCGGCCACGGTGTTCGTGGACGGGGTCAAATCGATTTCCAGAGTCTATGCACTGATGGCGTCTGGCGTGCGTGTTGATGGCGTTATCCACCTCTATCGCGACCCCGGCGACCACATCAAATCGACCATGAAGCAGAAGGGTCTGTCATGGAAGGTCTTTCTGCCGCGCATGGTTAAATACCGCCTGTTCCATCAGCTCTCCAGGCGGGTTGCAGGACAGGTTCCCTACCTTTCGGTGACGTATGAAGGGCTTGCGGAGGATCCGGATGAGACTCTGGGGGCGTTGTTCCGTTTTTTGCGGGTACGGCCCAAGCCGATAGCCGAACTCATCTCCCGGGAATGGAACCAGCCCTGGCATTTCATGGGTAATGCCAGCCTGTTCCGTTTTGACGGCACCATTCGCCGGAGCCGGCATGAATTGACGGCGTCTGAGCGCCGCCTGGCGCGTCTTTTGGGTGGCAGATATAACCCCAGGCACCTTCATTTGAAGAGTCAGCCGTGAGCCGCATCCTTTTTCTCGTCAGTTCCATGCAGGGCGGCGGGGCGGAGCGTGTTGCCGCTCTGCTATGCAATCACTGGGCTGTACAAGGTCATGAAGTGACCCTTATGCCCACGTTCTCGGGGCGGGGGGAGTGCCTGTACCCGCTGGATGAGCGCGTGCGGCTGGACTACCTGGCAGACCGGGTGGGTAGACCTATTCGGTCAGTGTTCAACAAGGTGCGCCGCTACGGCGCGCTCCGGCGAGCCATTCGTGAGATAGATCCGGAGATCATAGTGTCATTCCTGCCCCATGTCAATGTGGCGGCGGTGCTCTCGGTCTGGGAGTTGCGGATACCGGTGGTGGTCTCGGAGCGTACATACCCCCCGGCGGTGCCGCTGGGCAGGGTGCTGGAGGCGCTGCGATGGTTTGCCTATCCGAGGGCAACCGGCGTGGTGGTGCAGACACAGCGATCTCTCGACTGGCTGCGGGGCTGCTGTCCAAAAGCCCGGGGGCGGGTTATATCTAATCCAGTGGTTTACCCGTTACCAAGGGGAAGGCCGATTCTGGAAACAGACTCGGTGGTGGGGGATGCAAAGCGAGTGATGCTGGCTGTCGGGCGTCTGGGCGAAGAAAAGGGGTTCGACCAGTTACTCTCCGCATTCGCGGCGTTGGCGCCACTGCGATCCGAATGGGACCTCGTTCTCCTGGGTGAGGGGCCGGAACGCGAACGCCTGGAGGAGCAACGAGAGGGTCTCGGTCTGTCTGGCCGGGTCCATTTGCCGGGCCGGGCCGGGAATCCCGGAGATTGGTATGCACGGGCGGACTGCTACGTGATGAGCTCCCGCTTCGAAGGGTTCCCCAATGCCTTGCTGGAGGCAATGGCGCACGGACTGCCGGCGGTCAGCTTTGATTGCGAGACCGGGCCCGCCGATATAATTCGGCATGGAGTGGATGGCTACCTGGTGCCACCAGCCGAGGGCGCGGCGGGTCTGTCCCGGGCTATGGAAGCCGTTATGCAGGACAAGGGCAGGCGCCAGCGCATGGGCAATGCGGCCATTTCGGTACGGGAGCGCTTTTCTCCGGAACGGGTCATGGCTGCATGGGATGAAGTACTGGGCCTCCGGGAGGCGGATGCTGATGTTTGAAAAGACCTATTTTGTTTTGTCGCCAAGCTACCACGGCGCCACTCTGCTGTCCAAGCTGATCAACGCACACCCGGAGCTGACAGCCCTTGGGGATACCTATCCTTCCAATGCCTTCGACCAGGTCTGCGGCTGCGGTGTGCGGGTCAGCGTCTGCCCGTTCTGGCAGGCCGTCAAGGCTGAAGTCGGGGCGGACCGCTATCCTAACACGCGCGTGGTGCTGCCCCAGTATCCCGGCGACCGGGGGGGGCGCCGGGTCGGTTTGCGTTCAGTGACTTCATCTCCTTCTGGGCGACACCACCCGCGCTGCGCAGTATGAGAAGTCGTGAATTGCCCGTCTTTCAAAAAGATTACGAGGCTTTTCTCTCCGCCGTTCATCGCCACACGCCGTATCCGGGACGCATCTTCGTGGATGGTCTGAAGTTCAATTCCCGCGTGGCCGCTCTCATCGGGGCGGGATTCCCGGTGGATGGCATCATCCACCTGTACCGGGACCCTGTGGATTTCATTGTCTCCAGTATGCGCAACACGGGTAAGTCAGGCTGGAAAGGGGTGATCGAGCACTCGCTGCGTTACCGCCTTTATCATACGCGGGCCCGTCAGGTTGGACGGGACGCTCCCTACTTGCCCATCCATTATGAAGCTTTGGCGGAAGATATCGACGGCGAACTGACCCGGCTCTTCCGTTTCCTGGGCGTGGCGCCGATGACCGTAGCCCAACTGCGGCCGTATTTTGACCAGAAGTGGCACTTCATGGGCAATAGCAGCCTATTTGATTTCGATGGAGTGATAAAACGAAGAAGTCACGACCTTGGAAAAGGGAAAAATTTTGTTGCTTATTGTTTCTCAGGCAGGCGCGCTTCGCGGTGATATATTTATTTTACATTACAGCTCTTAGTGGGTTTATCTATTTTTTGCTATCAAAGCGTACTGCTGACGGCTTTCTGATAGCCTACATTTCAGCCCTAATCTACTTTCTTCCCGGTTTCTTTGGTTACGTCGCCGAGCCATATGCACCCAATCTGCGAAATTATGTACAAATAGAAAACAAGGTCTATGCTATATACATTTCTATCTTGGCTTTGACTTGGTTTGCAGCAATAATTACAGACAG
>CAZUMF010000184.1:0-9709 GCA_964621385.1 uncultured Desulfohalobiaceae bacterium | reverse complement strand
GGCGATAGCTGATGGGAAGAGCTACCGCGGAAGGGAACTTCTCTCCATTTTATTTGGTTTCAAATGCTTAAAATGAGAGGATATCTAGAAACATAGCGAGACAATGGCTTTTCGTTGCCAAATGGCTTACAACCCGATTTTTTCTGAAAGCCACTCATTTATCAATTTTTCTTCAGTCTTTTGTAACTCCTTGGCTTTCGCATGAATAAATCCAAAAAGTTCATGGTCGATCCCGACGTATTGCTTTTTCTTTAGAGAGAATTGGATTTCGTCCGTTTCTGTGAAATCGTTGAATTCTCCGAAATCATGTTCGCCCCAAAATTCCGAAGCTTCATAAAACGATAAGTGCCCTATCATTCAGCTTTCGAATGAAAAATATTGAACCACAGGACGCGCCGTGATCACCTTTACTGCCTTGTTTGACATCAGTTTTCTCGGATTGATCTTCTTCACCAGCCTGCTTCTGTCCCTGCTTTTGACCCCGGTGTCCTCGCACCTGGCCCTGGCCCTGGGCATGGTCGACATCCCTGACGCCCGCAAGGTCCATTCCGAGCCCAGGCCCAGGTGCGGGGGGATGGCTTTTGGCATCGCCTTTCTCTTGAGCATCCAGATGTGCATCAAGCCCCACCAGCTGGTCACGGCCACGGTCCTGGGCAGCGTGCTGGCCCTGGCCCTGGGCATGATCGACGACCGGAATCAGATCTCGCCCCGGGTCAAGTTTGTGGGCCAGGTGGGGCTGATTACCGTCTTTTTGACGGTCAGTCAGGTCCATCTGACCGGACTGGGCGATCTGCTGGGCCTTGGCGATATCAGGTTCTATCAGGCCGGGCCTGTGCTGACCGCCATCTGCATGCTCGGAGTGATCAACGCCTTCAACCTCTCAGACGGTTTGGACGGCCTGGCCGCGGGCCTGAGCGCCATTGCCTGCCTCTTTCTGGCCATCCTGGCCTTTGAGTACCAGCACTGGTACACCCTCTCCATTCTGATTGCTCTGTTTGGGGCCTTGATCGGATTTTTGCGCTACAATCAGCATCCAGCCAAGCTGTTCATGGGTGACACCGGCAGTCTGCTCCTGGGCTTCGTCCTCTCGGCTGCAGCCATATCCCTGTCCTGGGCAGGCCCCCGGGCAGCCAGGCCGGTGCCGGAGATCACCATCTGCCTCATGGTCTGGGTCCCGATCGTGGACACCATCTGGGTCATGGGGCACCGTCTGGCCCAGGGCCACCACCCCTTTGTCCCGGACAAGGGCCATCTCCACCACCGGCTCCTTGCCCTGAGGCTGCCCCATGGGGCCGTGGTCACGATCATGTACAGCCTGGCCATCCTGTTCTGTTTTGTCGGCTGGCTGCTGCGAACCCTACCGGAGTGGTTTCAGTTCGGCCTGGCCGCAGGGATGACCATCCTGCTCTACCTAAGCCTCAACCTGCTGGAACGAAGCGGTCTTGGGTACCTGATCGGCCAACGGGTTTCCCGGGGCTGGGGCAAAGTCCAGGTTCAAGAGGACCTGCAGCGCTTGAGTGAACACAGCGTGCCCGTGATCCGGCCGATCTTTGTGCTCGCCTTGCTCTGGCCAGGCTTGGCCATTCTGCCGCTTCCACCCTTATTCGCTCTCCTCTGTCTGGCTGCTGTCCTGTTGATCGGGGCGGTCTATCCCTGGCATGGCGGCGCCGGGCGTTTGCCGGTGGCCCATGGGGTGCTCTTCGCAGCCTGCTTTTTTCTGCTCCTGCTCTACAACTTCAGCGCCAGCCGTCCTGACTGGCTGCCGCTCTACATCAATGTGCTGACAGTCTTCGCCTTTGGCTGGGCCGCCCTGCGGATCGTGTTCAAGCGGCAGGACCAGGTCTTTCTGCCCTCGAGCTTTGAGCTCCTCCTGCTGCTTGTGGCCTGGTTCGTCCCTCTCGTGCTGGGCTCGACCCTGGGCTTTGATCAAACCAGCCGGATCCTCCTCATCTGGACCTGTGTGCAGGTCATCCCAGTATTCGGTCTGCTCAAATTCCTGACCCGACCCACGGCCAAAGAGAACAGGGATGTGGCCCTCAGCTTTGGGTTTGTGTTTCTGATTTTGATGGGCAGCACGCTGATAAAGAGTATGTGAACAGATAATTGGCAAACTTGTCAACATGGCATTATTTCCTGAAAAATGGAGTCTTTAACAACAAAGTCACTGGTACTTCGCTGACAACAATCATCCGACTGTCCACTTTTTCCAGACAAGTCTGATATTTCCGTACTGAGAAATGTAAACAATTAAAGAAGCTTATGCAGGCTGTCTGATTTTTCCAGACAACAGCCCTGCTCATAGCCTTGGCCGAGCCTTTCCATCAGCCCGATCCATCGCAAACTATCCATGCAGGTTCCCCCGCATGTTGGGGTTTGACAGCCGGCTCCCTTTAATCTGATTCTTGAGTGCATGTGTTGGCATGAAAATTGCATTATATTGGACTTGAATGACAGATCGGTAGTCCTCCACGGATATTTTAATAATCTTGCCTTAAGTTGAACAAAGTCTTGGCGGATGGGCGAAGAATCAGTTGTCCTTTTTCGGCAAAATCAAAATTGGATCAGTATATAAAGTATTGGTGAAGGACTGGAGTTTTTTCATTGACGTATCTACAACTTTTGGTTTATAGCTGTTCTAACTCCAAATGGAAACACGATTTTCCGAAAAAAAGATGGAGGTGAAAATGAAACGGACGTGTATTGCAGTACTTCTGCTGACCATGTGTGTCTATGGTCTGCCTTGGCTCGGATATCATAACGGACTGGTATGGGCTGAGCCAGAAGCTGGGGCCAGTGCTGGCGCTGGAACTGGTGAAGGCGGGGCCGGAGCTGGTGCTGGTGCTGGAGCTGGTGCAGGTGCTGGTGCAGTCGCAGGAGCAGCAGGAGCAGGCTTAGGTGCAACCGCAATCGGAGTGGGCCTGGGACTGGCAGGCGCGATTGCCGGAGCCCTAGCCGCAGTCGCTGGCGGGGGTGGTGACGGGGTTACTATAGGTGACACCGGTGATACCGGAGATACGGGCGATACCGGAGATACCGGGGACACCGGTGATACCGGGGATACGGGTGATACGGGCGATACCGGCGATACGGGCGATACCGGTGATACCGGTGATACCGGCGATACCGGCGATACCGGGGATACCGGAGATACCGGGGACACCGGGGACACCGGGGATACCGGGGACACCGGGGATACCGGGGATACCGGGGACGCAGGAGATTCGGGCGACACTGGCGACACCGGGGATACGACCACCACGACGCATCATCATATGCCGACTACACACCATAATATGCCGACCAGTCATCACCATCAGACGGCGACAAGCCACCACCATCAGACGGCGACAAGCCATCATCACTAAATCGGCATCGAACGAGGCTCTCAAACAAGGCCATCCCGCGGGGTGGCCTTGTTATGTTCCATCCTTTGTTGACCATTCAGGCAGAAAGATTGCATTGCAGCTGGTTCGTCAAAGATTATTGCATTTGTTTCGCGTGAGTTTCTCCTTTGTTCGCTGCCTGGTGTCGACACGTTGCTGGCCGGTGCTGTTCTGGCTGCTGCCCCTTTTGTCTGGCAACGCAGCTGTGTCCCTTGGCACCGAGCCTCAATCCCTTTCCTCCCTCCAGTCCTACACCGGCCTCTGGGACATGCCCAACGCCCGGGTACTACCGGACTGGAACATGAGGTTCAAGGTCGATGACAGCGGCTTGTACCGCTTCTATGGAGGGGCTCTGGGCCTGTTCGACCGGCTCGAGATCCAGGGTCAGATCTCCCGGGCCAACACCTCCGGCCCTATTTTTGGTACTGGGGTGGATTACGGCAACTTCAAGGACCGTTCGGCCGGGGCCAAGCTGGTCCTCAAAAAGGAGGATGGGTTGTGGCCGCAGCTCGCTATCGGGCTCTACGACCCCCTGGGTACCGGGGTCTTCAGGCAGCGCTACGTTGTGGCCTCCAAACTGCTCGGCTCCCTGGACCTGAGCCTGGGGCTGGGCCAGGGGATGCTGGCCGGGGGCGACCTGGCGTTTTTAGAAAACAAGCCGCCCACCCTGGGAGAGTTCGGGTTTGTGACAGCCAGCCCCTTCCAGAAAACCGCCCTCTTCGGCGGGGCCGAGCTCCACCTCACGCCCAATTTGACCCTGAGCGCGGAGTACAGCTCCCTGGATTACGAGAACTTGAAATTCGGGGAAGAGGCCGAGATTCCTGTCAATGTCGGTTTGAAGTACAAGCTCTTTGATTTTCTCCGGCTGCATGCCGGATATAGCCGGGGCGAGGATTTAATGTGGGGGGTCAACTTCCAGATGCCGCTTGAGCCCTATGGACCCCGGGGCTGGTCAGCGGAACAGGACTACCAGGCGGACGAGTGGATCAGATGGGAGGCCTATGAGGCAGACAACGCCTATCTGTCCAGGCTCATCGGTAAAGAGCTGGTGATTGACGGCTTTGACGTCAAGCAGGTCTCCTGCGGGATAAACGGGCTCTGGATTCAGGCCTACAACGCCAAGTACCTGTCCAATGCCCGGGCCTTTGGCCGTATCGCCCGGATCGTGGACGCCGTCGCGCCCGAGCGGATCACCCGGATTTATATCAATCTCATGTCCCAGGGGCAGATCCGCCAGAGTTTGGCGGTCAGCCGGGCCAATCTCCGGGCTTTTCTGGACAGACGCATGGACAAACAAGGGTTCCTTGGTTTTGCGGATTTCGATCTCTATGGCTCGGACCATTGGCAGGAGTTCTTTGCCGGGTCCTTCAGCACCTATGAGCCCACATCATCCAAGTGGCGGCTCCAGCTTCGCCCCCAGCTCAAGACCTTGATCGAAGACCCGGCCGACTTCTTCCTCCACAAACTGGTCATGCAGGCCAATTTCTTCTACTACCCCTGGGAGAACGGCCAGTTCATCACCTCGGTGGAGCAGACCCTGTTCAACGAGATGGACCAGGCCCTGAACGCCGAGCCCCTGGAAGACGACCCTGCCCGGACCGGCTGGCTGGCTTACGAGACCGAGTCCCGGACCAGACTGACCACCGGGGTCTTTGATCAAACCTTTCCTCTGCCCTGGGATGTCTGGGGCCGGATGAGCCTGGGCTACCTCGAGACCCAGTTCGCCGGGCTGAGCTGGGAATGCTTTCGCTACTTTCACGACGGGCTCTGGGGGATGGGCCTGCAGGGCGAGGTCATGCGCAAGCGGGACCCGGTCAACAGCTTTACCTTGAGCGATGAATCGGACAAAATCTTCGATACCTTCTACCTTAACCTCTACTCCCAGATCTGGCCCTCCCAGGGGCTGGAAGCCGGGGTCAAGCTGGGCCAGTTCCTGGGGGGAGACAGGGGAGCCAAGTTCGAGATCCGCCGGTCCTTCAAGTACTTCACCATCGGCGGCTACTTCACTATGACCAGGGGCGGGGACTTCGACAACCCCCTCAACATCGGCAACTCCCAGAAAGGGATCTATATCAGCATTCCCATGTCTATCTTCAGCAACAAGGAACGTACCGGACACCTGACCTACGGTATGGGCAGCTTCCTCCGGGACGCCGGTCAGGAGACCCGTCTGCCAAACACCCTTTACCCCATCAATCCCTGGTCCACCACGACCCACACCAGGCAGCACCTGGGTGAGATGCGGTAGGAGATGAGGGAGGAGATGAGGGAGGAGATGAAGAAGAGGACAGAGGACAGAGGACAGAGGACGGAGGCACAGGGTGGAATCGAGAATGTGGATTGGGGTAAAACGAGGAATTCAACCCATAACCGATAGTAGAGACGCTGTATGTCACATCTGAATCGTTTCCTTTTAGTTGGTCTGGGCCTGGTCCTGTTTTTGACAAGCGGCTGGAGTCTGCTCCAGGCCCAGGAGCCCGGGGCGGGGCTCCTGTTGCAGCAGATCAACTCTGGTTCCATGTCGCCAGACTCCTTCAGCGAGCTCCCGGACCAGGTCAAGCAGCGGATTCGAGAGCGCATGTCCAGGCAGAAGAACAGGTCCGCAGGAGCCACAGCTATCGGGCAGCGGCAACAGGCAGGCGGACAGGCGCAAAACGCCACCGAGCGGGTTCAGAATGACGCCCTGGAGGTCCAGAATGCCACCCAGCCGGACATTTCCAGACTGGAGCAGCGCTACCGGAGCCGTTATGATTCCGATCTGGCCAAGGACCTGACCCAGTTCGGCTACGACCTCTTTGAGCGGGGCAGGTTTGAACCCTCGTTGCTGGCGGTTCCGGACAACTCCTATCTGCTCGGTCCGGGTGATGAGCTCCGGATCCGTCTCTGGGGCTCCTCAGTTGATGTCCAGTATGAAGGGGCCGTGGCCCCAGACGGCACCATCAACGTGCCCAAGATCGGGGTGCTCCCTGTGGCCGGGATCGAGCTCGGCCAGGTGGAGTCCCTGGTCCGTAAAGAGGCTGAGAAGTACATCCAGGGCATCAACATCGACGTCTCCCTGGAAAAGCTCCGCAGCCTGGAGGTTTACGTGGTGGGCTCGGTTCGGTCCCCTGGACTGCACCTGGTGCCGGCCTTCTCCACCGTGCTCCGGGCTCTGCTGGCGGCCAAAGGGGTTAAGAAGATAGGCAGTCTGCGAAAGATTCAGGTCTATCGGAAGGGGCGACTCTTTACTGAAGTTGATCTCTACGAGTTGATGCTCCAGGGCTCCAAACAAAACGACATCACTCTACAGGACCGGGATGTCATATTCGTGCCCCGGATCGGTCCCACCGCAGCTGTGGCTGGGGCGATCCAGGAGAGCGGCATCTTCGAGCTCAGATCAGCTGACCGCAATGTGGGCGATCTGCTGGACATTGCCGGTGGCATCCTGCCTCAGGGATTTGCCGGCCGGATCCTCATCCGGCGCTACACCGAGCAGAACGAGTTCGTGGTCAAGGATCTCGATACGGCATCGCCTCCAGCTGAATGGATGGAGGTGGCCATTAAAAACGGCGACCTCCTGGAGCTTGGCTCTTTTACCGCGCTTCGGCCCAGGATGGTCCGTCTTGAAGGCCATGTCATGCTGGAAGATACGTACGACTACAAACCGGAACTCAAATTGTCGGACATCCTGACCTCACCTGACATCCTCCAACCCGGAGCAATGACCGAGTTCGGGCTGCTGTATCGTTATGACCGGGCCAGCACCAGGTACGGAGTTCAGCGCTTCCCTTTGAACCAGGTCCTGAATGGAACCTTTAACATGAAGCTCGAGCCCTATGACCGGATCGTCATCCTCTCCCGGAAGGAGTTCGACATCCAGGAGCCGGTCAGAATCGAGGGCGCGGTCTGGCAGCCAGGTGAATACGCCTTCCGGCCCGGGCTCAAGCTGGGGGACCTCCTGGCCCTGGTTGGAGGGGAGAAGTTCGGGGCTGATCTGTCCCGCATTCAGCTGAGCCGGCAGGTCATCAGGGGCGACCAGGTGGTGACCAAACACCACAGGCTTGAGGCAACCAAGGATCAGGGGTTCCGGCTCCAGCCCTATGACTATGTCCAGGTGCCTCTGCGCAAAGGGGCCACCGAGTTCAAGCAGGTCCAGCTCGAAGGCGAGCTCAAGTATCCCGGCACTTACCGCATCCGGGCCGGGGAGAAGCTGTCGGACGTCATCCAGCGGGCCGGCGGCTTCACTGACGAGGCCTATTTCTTTGGGGCGGAGTTCACCTCGGAATCGGCCCAGGCCATTCAGCAGGAGAGCATCGACAAGATGGTCCAGAAGCTTCAGGTCCAGCTCCAGCGGGTCATGTCCGAGCAGGTCCAGACCGCCACCTCGGAACAGGCCATCCAGTCCATAGAGGCCGGCCAATCGACCGCGTCCCAGCTGATCAACGAGCTCCAGCAGGTCCAGGCCAAAGGCAGGGTGGCCATCACCCTGGCCCCGCTGGAGGGCTTTGCCGGCTCGGCCTACGACTTTGAGCTCGATGACGGGGACCGGCTCCAGGTGCCAGCGCGGCCCAATTACATCAATGTCTTGGGCAGCGTCTTCTCTCCCAGCTCTTATCTCTACGAGCCCGGCAAGTCGGTGGGCGACTATCTTGACAAGAGCGGCGGGCCGACTGCTTCGGCGGACGAGGACGCCATCTATGTGCTCCAGGCCAACGGCGAGGTAGTCTCCAAAAAGAGCCAGTGGCTTTTCGGCTCGAGCTTTTCCAATCTCGACCTCATGCCTGGGGACACCATCGTAGTCCCCGAGGACCTGGAACGGATTCCTTACTTGCGTCTGGTCAAAGACGTGAGCCAGATCCTGTTCAGGATTGTGGCCACGGCCGGGGTGGTGGTGTCGTTGTAAACGAAGAAGCATAGAGCATAGAGCATAGAGCGTAGAGTAAGAGGGAAGAGGACGGAGGACAGAGGACAGAGGACAGAGGACAGAAGACAGAGGACGGAAAACAGAAGACAGAGGACGGAAGACAGAGGGCAGAAGACAGAGGACAGAGGACGGAGGGCGGAGTGCGGAGGACGGAAGACAGAGGACAGAAGACAGAGGACGGAAGACAGAGGACAGAGGGCGGAGGACGGAAGACAGAGGACAGAAGACAGAGGACGGAAGACAGAGGACGGAGGGCAGAAGACAGAGGACAGAGGACAGAGGGCGGAGGACGGAAGACAGAGGACAGAGGACGGAGGACAGAAGACAGAGGACAGCTCGCCCCGGTTAAATGCGCTTCGCTTCAGAAATTTAACTGGGCAGTCAGACTCGCTCAGAATGACAGATATCAGAATGACAGATAATTGATTATGCCTCAACTGCATCGATTTATACTTGTCTTCATAGTCCTGGTGATTGGGCTGAGCGGCTGCGGTGGGGGGGTGCCAGGGACCTGGTACCAGGCTGGGAGCGGTCAGGCAGACTTTGACCGGGATTTCCAGGACTGCCGCCGTGTCGCCGAGTCCCTGGCCCGGCAGGCCTCAGTCAGTGGCCGGCATCGCAACCCGGAGGTCTATCAGGAGAGCCTGCGGGCCTGCATCCAGGCCAAGGGCTGGTCCCAGAATCCGGATCTGGCCAACCATGGAGACAAAGCCAAGCCAAGGGGACAGATGGCCAGAAACACACAGGCTTCCCAGTCAGGAACGAATCAAAAAACGCAGGACATCCCAAAAGTGGAAACCCTGACCGCCCTGGGTAAGACCATCTCCCTGCCCTTCGCCTTTGATCTCCTTCAGGCCCGAGCCAGTCAGGGCAACAACCCCTCAACCCTGTTTGTTCTGAGCGGACCCGGACCGACCACGATTCATGCCCTGTTCCAGGAGGTGTCCCAGCAGTCGTTCACTCCGATCGATTACCCGCTGACCGGAAAGGCTATGCTCTATCTCAAAGGCTGGGGCAGTCACTCCAAAGAGGCCCTGCGCTGGTCGGTCTTCTTTGACCAGGAGGCTGTGGTCCTGGGGGCGTACCTCCTCTGGAACGAGCACCAGAGAACCACTATGGCCATCAGCCGGGATCTGCCGCGGCCACAGGGCAAGCCTCCGCCAGGACTCCACCTGACCAAGAACCAGCGAGACTTCGTGGAGACCTTTACCCAGACATGGACCGGCTGGGTGAACAGCCAAATTCAGGGTGAGCCCTCCCTGGACTTCAAACTGCCCTTCAAATGGTGGTACAGGTAGGAAGATAGAGGACAGAGGACGGAAGACAGAGGACAGAGGACGGAAGACAGAGGACAGAGGACAGAGGACGGAGGACAGAGGACAGAGGACGGAGGACAGAGGACGGAGGACGGAGGACGGAGGAC
>CAZUMF010000183.1:0-9714 GCA_964621385.1 uncultured Desulfohalobiaceae bacterium | reverse complement strand
AAGTGTATGAAAGAAGAGACCGATACTGGAATGGGAACAAGTCTTTTCTTTGATTCATCATTCATCATTGGACGTTCGATGTTCGATGTTCATTTTTGAAATTTCATACAAGCCCTGCCGACGGCAGGGCTGACAAAGGAGAATACGACATGATCACTCGCGATGAAGCCCTGGCGCTTTTGGAGGCTTTCCAGCATCACGGCTCTCAACTCCATCATGCCTTAGAAACCGAAGCGGTCATGCAGGGCCTGGCCCACAAAAAAGGGCATGATCCTGAACTGTGGGGATTGACCGGCCTGCTCCACGACCTGGATTTTCCGCAGACCAAGGACAATCCGGCTGAACACGGACCAGTCGGAGCAAAAGAACTGGAAGGCAAACTGCCGGCGGAAGCCCTGCATGCCATTCAGGCCCACAACTCAGAGTGTACCGGAGTGATGCCGGAGACCGAGCTCGACTTCGCCCTGCGCTGCGGCGAAACCGTCACCGGTCTGGTTTCGGCCAATGCCCTGGTCCGGCCCGAGGGAATGGAGGGCATGAAGCCCAAGAGCCTGAAGAAAAAGATGAAGGACAAACATTTTGCCGCCAATGTCAGCCGCGAACGGATTCTGGAATGTGAAAAAATCGGACTGGAACCCGGGGAATTTTTCCAGATCTCCATTGAGCGCATCGCCGCCATTGCCGATCAGGTCGGGTTGTGAGTCAGCCCTGCCGCAACTCGTCTGTGTACTGCCGCAATTGCGACAACTTTCTTGAAATCAGTTCTCCGTCAACCATCAGCACCCTCTGAATTCTTTATGCAGATGGCGGGTGTCAAGATAGGCATACCTGGCGAATGTTTCCTGCCTGACACGCTCTTTCCGGTCTTTTTCATAACGGATAGCCTTCGGCCAGGCTCCTGATGTTTCGAATCAGTTCCTGATCACTGGACATGATTGAGGATCGCTTTGTGACCTTCAAGCAGGGTCCGATCCCGGAATTGAATACAGGCCAGATTGGCCTGGGTCCTGAGCGTGGCTCCCTGGAGAAAGACTTGGGCCACGGTGCGTTTGCGTTCGGATTGAAGGCTGTCTCTACAGAGCAGAAAGCCCATGAGGGCATCCGTGGCCATTTCCACCAGCCTGGCCGCGTGAAATTCCTGAAAGACATGGTCGTGCTCGGCTTTGACCAGCTCCACACCCTGCTCCAGGCAGTTTCGCAAGGTCCGGGCCTTGTCCGCCAGATCACTCACCGCTGCAAAATCATGATCTTTTTCGTATTCATCCAAGAGCTCGCCGGCGGCTCCGGTCATCACCCCGCCGATGGCCGCCACGACCTGAAGCTGTGTTGTACCCTCATAGATATTGGTGATTCTGGCGTCCCGGACATACCGCTCCACATCAAAATCTTTGGTATAGCCGACCCCGCCATGAACCTGCAAGGCTTTGTAGCTGATGCTGTTGGCGCTTTCCGAAGCCCGGGCCTTGATCATCGGGGTCAACAGGGAAGCGTACCGGGTGTATTGTTTCACATCGGCCTTCAGGGCTTTCTTTTGCTCCGGATGCTTTTCCTGCTGCTCTTCCAGGCCCTCCTTGAGATCAACAATCCGTGATGTCTCATACAGAAACGACCGGCAGGCCTCGATTTCCACTTTCATTTCCGTGAGCAGCTCAGAAACGGCACTGAATTCCCGGATCGGTTTTTTGAACTGGACCCGTTCACCGGCATACTTGGCGGCGGCCTGATACGCAGCTTCAGCGATTCCCACAGCCTGGGCCGCCACCCCGAGCCGGGCCCCGTTCATCAAGGACATGGTATACTTAATGAGCCCCATCTTGCGTTGACCCAGTAGCTCTGCCGGGGCCTGGTTAAACTGCATTTCACAGGTCGGAGACCCGTGAATGCCGAGTTTGTCCTCGATCCGCCGGATGGTCATCCGATCGTCCCGCTCGTAAATAAACAGGGACAGGCCCCGGCCGCTGCTGCTGCCGGCCTCGGATCGGGCCATCACCAGAGAAATATCAGCGCAGCCGTTGGTGATGAAGCGCTTCACCCCTTCAAGCCGCCACTGTCCATCCTCTGCTTGCAGGGCCTTGAGCCGGACAGCCTGCAGATCCGAACCGGCATCAGGCTCGGTCAGAGCCATGGCCCCGCTGGCCTCTCCGGAACAGAATCGGGGAAGATACCGTTCCCTCTGTGCTTCGGATCCGAACTTATAGATGGTATCCGCGATCTCCTGCAGACCGAAAAGATTCATCAACGCGGCATCAGCCCTGGAAACCATCTCGGTGGCCATGGAATAGACCGTCTTGGGCATATTGATGCCTCCGTATTTCCGGGGCAGGGTAAAACCCATGAGATCGGCCTGGGCCAGCCGCTCCAGAGCTTCCTGCGTCCCCTTGGCATAGTGCACCTGACCATTTTCAAACCGGGCGCCTTCCCGGTCGACCTCCCGGGCCCGGGGGGCGATAAACTCCCCTGCAATTTCTCCCACAATCCGCAGGACATGCTGACAATTATCCAGAGCGTCATCATAATCAACAGGGGCAAAGGGAAAAGCCTCCTTTTCAGCATACCCGTCCTCTTTGAGGTCCAGAACGCGCCGCAGATCCATTGTTTCCAAATAAAAACGGATATCCGGATTGTCGTCAAAAAAATTGCTCACGCCTTCCCCCTCTTACAGTTTCTGCTTATAGGCTTTGATCATCCGCTGCAAAACCTCGTTGACCTCTCCCACAATGCCGTAATGGGCGATATCGAAAATCGGGGCCTCAGGATCGCTGTTCACGGCAATGATCCGTTTGGCCTCGCTCATTCCGGCCCGGTGCTGGATCTGCCCGGAAATGCCGCAGGCGATATACAGGTTCGGCCGGACTGTGGTCCCGGTTTGGCCCACCTGGTGGTCTTTTTGCAAAAACCCTCCATCCACCATCGGTCGAGACGAACCGACTTCTCCGCCAAGCAGATCCGCCAGTTCCCGGACCAGTTTCAGGGACTCAGGGCTGGAAGCCCCCATGCCGGCTGAAACAATGACTTTGGCCGCTTTGAGATCCACGTGTTTTGCCTGTCGAACCACTTCCAGGATCTCAGTCGGAAAATCGCTGCTTTCCCAGAGGCAGGATTCCTGAATCACCTGACAGGGGCGGGACGGATGCCTCTCGACTTTCTTCATCACCCCCTCTCTGACCGTGGCCAGGCTTGGCCGGCTTTCCGGGGAGACGATGGTGGCGATGATGTTCCCACCGAAAGCCGGCCTGATCTGCAGGAGAATATCCTGATAGGAACGTTTTTTGAATTTGTGATCCCCGATCTGCAAATCCGTACAATCAGCAGTCAACCCGCATTGCAGGGAGGAGGCCACTCTCGGAGCCACATCGCGGCCCGTGGTTGTGGCCCCGAAGAGCATGAATCTGGGGCGATGCTTTTGAATGATCTCCACCAGACCCTTGGTATAGGGAATGGATGAGAAATGGGCCAGGCGGTCATCTTCAATTGCATAGACCCGATCACACCCATAGAGGCCCAAGTCCGGCAGCCAGTGCTGCAGGCCTGAGCCCAGGGCGGCGCCTTCAACCTCAAGCCCCAAACTGTCCGCCAGCTCCCGGGCTCTGGATACAAGCTCCAGACTGACCTCAGCCGGGACATTGTCATTCTGTTCGATAAAAACCATGAGATTTCCTGTTTCAGCCATCTAGCCCCCCAAAAACAGTGAATAATGACTCTATGCTAGAGTAGACCCCAAAACTGAATTCGCCCGCAGCCCAAGGGTTCTACTTTACTTCGAAATTTGAAATTTGAAATTCGAAATTTGATGAAGCTTTCTACAACACCCAGCATGTCTGCATTCTTTTCTTGCCAATTTCCAATTTCCAATTTCTTTTACAAAGACGGCAACTGATTCAAAGTCACACATGTTTTTATTATCACTGAAGAAAAAGCATGCCTATATAATATGCTCGTCCATCAATTCATTGATCAATCCGGCAACCCCTGCATCGGTATTGTCAATGCGTTTGGTCTCCCGGGCCGTGAGCACCACGTTGTCGATCTTTTTGACCCAGGTTGCGGACCCGGAAAAGCCGCAACGCTCGTCCTCGGCCCTAATGGCCTGCATGTCCCATTGCTTGATATGCTCGATGGGTTCACAGGGCCAGCAGTCCGTCCCTTGTGCATCCTCGCAGCAGGGAATCCGTTTAAAGCCCATGACCCGTTTGGCGCCGGCACTTCTGGGCTCATTGGCCTCAGCCGTCACCGTCAGCAGAATCGGCAAGGCAGCGGCCAGGGTTTCATATCCGTTCTCGATCTGACGCTTGACCACGATCCGTTCCAGGGAGATATCCTGAATATCCGCCACACAGGTCAATTGATTGAGTCCGAGTTTTTCCGCCACTTGCGGGCCGACCTGGGCCGTGTCCCCGTCAATGGCCTGGCGGCCGCAAAGGATAAGATCAAAGCCCGCGAGCCTTTTGATGGCACAGGTCAGGGCATAGGAGGTGGCCAGGGTATCCGACCCGGCAAAGCCTCGATCCGAGACCAATATCCCCTTATCCGCCCCGCGGTAGAGACACTCTTTGAGCACATCCGCAGCCTTGGGCGGTCCCATGCTCAGAGCGGTCACCACCCCCCCCAGGCGGTCTTTGATTTGCAGGGCCTCTTCCAAGGCATTCAAATCTTCAGGATTCAAAACAGCCGGAAGGGCGTCCCGATTCACGGTGCCATCCGGCCGCATGGCTTCGCCGGTGACATTCTGGGTGTCAGGGACCTGCTTCACCAGGACAAGCATCTTCAAACTCATGTGCATTCCTCCCAAAAACAAAGGCTCCATACTCTGTGACGACCGTCAGGAGAGATCGTATACCGACACGGATAGTATGCAATTTAAAATCAGGATTCAAGGAATAAATTCAGGGCGGATTTTCTCAACAGCTGGTACGAACCTCGGCCCTGTCTGCCGCAGGTCGTCACTCTCCAGAGACGTTCTTGACGGTTCTATTCGTTCTTTGAGAGAATGCCTTCACTTGTCCGGCATCAACCCTCCAGCCGATCAACACGAAAGGACTCCGAAACACAGTTGCACAATGTCCAATCCAATTCATAGCCTGGCGCCTACGCTGATGCATCTGCTTCCAATCATCCTTCACCCCGACATGGGAGAACCGTTTTGAATGCCCCGAAAATTTTCTACGGTTGGTGGATCGTCCTGGCCACCAGCCTGATCCATTGCTGGGGAGCCGGCACCTTTTTCTACGGCTTCACCGCCTTTTTCAATCCTCTGGTGGATGAATTCGCCTGGAGTTACAGCGCAACCTCCGTCGCCGCTTCCATCCGGAGCATCGAAGGCGGCATCGCCTCCCCGCTGGTGGGAATCGCTGCGGACCGATTCGGCGCCCGCAGGCTGCTCCTCTTCGGAAGCATTGTCACTGGATTTGGCTTCCTGCTCTTCAGCCAAATCAACTCCCTGGCCGGCTTCTACTGCGTCTTTGTCCTCCTGTCCATCGGCTCAAGCTTTTTGTTTCCGGTCCCGGGATGGACCGCCGTGGTCGGATGGTTCAATAAAAAACGCGGTCTCGCCCTGGGAGTGCTTTCCGGGGCCATCGGGGTGGGCGGCGGTTTTGTGTATCTGACCAATGCACTCATCACTGCGTATGGATGGCGAACAGCCCTGGTGATCATTGCTGTGGGCATGTGGGGGATCGGCATTCCCTGCGCCCTGGTCGTGCGGCACCGACCCGAAGCCTACGGTCTGACCCCGGATGGAACCCCCACTCCTTCATCTCAGGCAAAAAACGATGCAGACAAACCCCACAAGGCTCCTGCGGTCAACCAGGAATACAGCCTCGGGCAGGCCATGAAAACCCAGGCCTACTGGGGCATTGCCTGCGCGACAACGATCTCGGCGGGCTGTGTTCATGCCGTGGTCGTCCACATCATGCCCCATCTGATCAGCCTTGATTTTACCCGGCAGCAGGCCAGCCTGGCCGCCGCACTCATCGTCATTGTCAGTGTGCTGGGACGCTTTGGAATGGGGTGGTACAGCACCAGAATCGACAGCCGGAAACTGCTGGCCCTGGCCTTTGTCTTGCAGGCCCTTGGCCTGCTGTTCCTGTCCCTGGCGCACAATGTTTGGTGGGTTGTGGCTTTCGTTGCCACCCTCGGCCCGGGATACGGGGGGGTCATTACCCTGCGTCTGACGGTGCAGGCAGAATATTTCGGTCATACCGCCTTCGGAACCATTCAGGGCTCCCTTATGGCCATCATGATGGTCGGAACCATCAGCAGCCCACTCTTGACCGGGGTCTGTTTCGATGTCCTGGGAAGCTATCATCTGGCCTGGTTCGTGCTGGCCTCTCTGAACCTGGCGGTAATCCCCCTCATTCTGAAAATCAAGCCGCCTGCATACCGGCAGAGATCTGCCATCTAAACGGTATGCTTTCTTGACAATTTCAGAAATCAACAATATGCATTACTATCGGTTGTATGGAATTGAGCCTCAGACGGAAAAGCTTAGCGAATTTCATATTGTATGTCTAATCGGAAAGACTTCAAGGAGGCAAAAATGAAAAAAACAATCTTCAGCCGCAGTCTTTGTTCTGTATTCGTGTGCATCATATTTTCAACATTTCTACATGCACAAGACATTGAAATTCATGATGGATGGAATTTAAAAGGGGCTACTGAAACTATTGATGTATACAATGCATTCAATGATACAGCTATAATAGAAAGCGTCTGGAAATGGAAAAATAAAAATTGGGAACTCTATTTACCGAAAGATGAAAATGGTTCCTATGCTGTGTCAAAAGGTTTTGGAAAATTGAATACCATTAATGATTCTGAAGGTTATTGGGTCAATGCTAATGCAAATGTGACAATTGAAAACAATGTAGGTCCTGATACATTTGATTTCAAGGATTATATTTGCTTACAAGGACAAAAAATATATAAAATTGTTTATAATGATGGAGATGAATATTTTATATATGATACATGGACAAAAGATCTTGATAATGATGACGTATATATTCAAAATTGGAAAATGGTTGAACTAAATGGAAAAGAAACTTTTAATGGAAATTATTATCTTAGAGTGGATGACAATGGATCTGTTTATGAAACTCACAATGATTATTTTACATATAATCCACAAAAACTACATGGTACATCGAATATGCTCATTGGTGACACCATAATCAATACGTACGAAGGTACCCCGACTGAACTGAATCAATCGTACCAATTTGACCTCCATTTTTCTGAATATACATTTTTAGGATTCTGTGATGTTCAAACGCCTGCCGGCACGTTTCACAATTGTCTAAAAAAACTCGAAACACGAGAAGGTGGCGAGGTACGCTTGTATTTCTTGGCTCCAGGGTTGGGTCCAATCAAAAGACATCGTTACCTTTCTGATAGTAAATACGAATTAATATATGCCAATGTCAATGGAACTGAATATGGAACACAGCCCACTTTTCAGTAGGGATCAGGCGATGATCGGGGGGCATTCCGGATACCCGTCTTCCCGGGCCTGTTGGTAGGTCTGGGCCGCCCGGACGAAATTCAGGGCCCAATCCGGAACGCTCAAGGCGTGCAAATGCGTGTAGCAGGCAAAGGTGTTCTGAAACAGGAGCCCGTCCCAGCCCTGCCCCATGCCGGTGCCCCGGACCATCTGCAGGCAATGGCCCTGATCGTGTTCATCCGGAGGACTGCAGCAGGAGTAATGGAACTCGTGACCGGTGAACTCCGCCCCCAGGCAATGGAACGGATTCGGCCTGACCACCCGGGTCAGGGTATAGCCGTGTCCCTGGGGCTTGCGATTCAACTCCACATGCAGGGGAAAGACCCCGACCATTGGATACAGGGTTCCCTCGATCCCAAGTTCGGCACAGAGATACATCAGCCCGCCGCATTCGGCATAAATGGGCATGCCGGCCGTGGCCAACTCCCAAACCCGTTCCCTGATCCGGAGATTGGCCGAAAGGACTTCGGCCTGGGTCTCGGGAAAGCCCCCGCCAAAATAGATCCCGCCCAGCTCCGGCCAATCCTCACTGCTCAACAGGCTGATGTCCACCAGCCGGGCCCCGGCCCGCTCCAGAGCTTCCAGATTTTCCGGATAATAGAACCAGAGGCAGGCATCCTTGACCACCCCGAGCGAAACCGGCTCTGTGAGCGGCCATTGCGCCGGCCAGACCCGTGCCTGAGGGTCCTCGAGAGATAGGGCTTTCCGGCCCATTTCCAGGGTCTGCAGGCAGTCCACATTGTCCGCGACTATCCGTTCACAGTCCTGAATCGCTTCTTCAGCCGCATACTCCTGATCGGAGATGAGCCCCATGTGCCGTTCCGGAATGAGGTCCTGCTTCATCTTGGGAAGGGCGCCCAAGACTTTGACGTCCGTATAGTTCTCCACGCAATCCCGAAGAATGCGCCGGTGCCGTTCCCCGGCGGTCTGATTGAAAATCACTCCGGCCAGGTCCAAATCAGGCTCAAAAAAACGGCACCCCTGGACCAGAGCGGCGACGGTCCTGGACATCTTGGTGCAGTCGATCACCAGGATAACCGGAGTCTGCAGTGTCCTGGCCAGATAGGACGAGGAACAGGACCCGCTGACGTCTTTTCCGTCGAACAAACCGCGATTGCCCTCAATCAACGCCAGATCGAAACCACGGCCCTTTTCCGCGAACAGGCTCTTCAGGAGGTCTTCGGGCATAAAAAAAGGGTCCAGGTTGGTGGTTGTCTGTTCGGCTGCACGGCCGATCCAGACAGCATCAATGTAATCCGGACCCTTCTTAAAGGGTTTGACCTGAAACCCGGCATTTCGATAATGTCGGGCCAGTCCGATACTGAGAATGGTCTTTCCTGATCCGCCCTTGAGGCCGGCCAGAAGGAAGCGGGGGAGGTTCATACAGCATTCAAGAATGAGTTGGAGGTTGCGAGCAGGGGCTGAAGCATGTCCGTTCCCCGAGGCGTGTCCGGCATCTCTTCCTCAATGCTGTCCAAAAAAACGGGTTGCGATCAGCTATTTTTAGGATTCGCCTTCACTCGCGGTCTGCTTGCCCACACCGGGCAGGGAATACATGGTGGTGCTGCCGCTGGACCAGAAGGTCAGCTTCTCTTCAGTGACCATCTCGTTAATGATCTTTTTGGCCGGCCGGGGCTTCATATCCAGCATCTTAGCCAGATCATTGAAGTAAAATTTGGTCTTGCTTCCGGATTTCTTGGTCATTTCATCAATGACTTTCTGTTTGAGTTCTTCGTCAGCCATGTGCGCATGCCTCCAGTTCCGCAGCCGGAGGGGGAAATTCCCCCTCCGGCGGGACAGTTAAGTTACTCTGCCTTGATGGCGCTGTATTCGTAAGGATCCGTAAACTTGAAGTTGGTGTTCTGGCGCCAGGTGTAGTAGGCGGGATCACGGAAATCATCGATCAAGTGATGGCTGAATTCCAGATCGCACTTCTCAAAGAACTTCTCCCAGCCGATCCGCTCGGCCCAGTCGCCAAGTCGCTCGTACTTTTTGGCATCCTTGGAATAGGCCTCCACGATTTTTCGGACGTCCTTGGCCAAGGTGGGCCAGCGCGGCGTTTCATTGGGAATAAAGGCCACGACCACTTTGGAGAACTTCGGGGCGCTGATCCGGTTGGAGACCTTGCCACCGGCCATGAGCACGATCCCGTCTCCTTCGGCGTCGGCCAGAGGCAGGGAGGGGCACATGGTGTAGCAGTTGCCGCAGAACATGCA
>CAZUMF010000182.1:0-9761 GCA_964621385.1 uncultured Desulfohalobiaceae bacterium | reverse complement strand
CCAAGGCCTTGGGAAAGGGCTCTGGCCTGGGACTTTCAGTGGTCCTTGGCATCGTGAAAACCTATGGCGGCGGCATCAGGGTCTCCAGTGCAATCGGGAAGGGCGCGCGATTCGAGGTGTACCTCCCGGCTGCCCGGGACGGGGCCTCTCCGGCTGAACCGGCAACCAGACCGGAGGTTCCCGGCGGCACGGAGCGCATTGTCTATGTCGACGACGAACCAATGAATGTGGAACTCAATCAGCAGCGGCTGGAAGGTTTAGGCTATAGCGTGACCGGGATGCAGGATCCCCTGGAGGCCCTGGAAGCGATCAAAGCCGATCCCTCTGGGTTTGACCTCTTGATCACCGACATGACCATGCCCGGACTGACCGGGGACCGGCTGGCCGCAGAAGTTCTGCATACCCGGCCGGATGCGTTGATCATCCTCTGCACGGGCCATAGCGAGCGGATCTCAAAAGAGTCCGCCGGAAAACTCGGTCTGGCCGGATACCTGGAAAAGCCTCTGGATTTGCAGACCCTGGCTGTTGCAGTGCGCGAGGTCCTGGATGGGGAGGGCGCTTCTGAGCCTGGCCAATGAGGTCCAATCCCAGCCCCTGAGGTCATAAGGACGGCCACTATGCATATCCAAGCCAAAAATTGCTTAATACAAGAAAGTCATTTTGGAAAACCGTTTGACAAAATGATAGACATCTTGTCAAATGAGTTTTCAAAATGTACGATTTCAGTATCTGAAAAGCACTCGCGGAGCCAAGACGCCGGACTACCTGATCCAGGAGGCGGCCAAGAAACTGGTTGTTGAAATCGGTGGTCTCGGGAGAGGCCGGTCCCAATTCAAGGGGGTGAAGTACGACCGCAAAATCGTATTCGCAGACGTCTCTGCTCCAGGAGATGATCGCTTTCCCCTTTTTCTGCTGGGCTATCTCTCCTGAAGGATAGCCTGGGGACAAAGGACAGAGTGCAAAGTCGTTGTCGCCTGCTTCAGAGAGTATATCCTGGAGCAGTGCAAAGAGGGTGTTATGAATGCAGAACAGGAGGACCATCCATGCTCGGAGCCATCGCCGGTGATATCATCGGGTCGATCTATGAACAGCGGCCCATCAAGACCAAGGACTTCCCCCTTTTTGACCCAGGCTGCCGTTTCACCGACGATACGGTCCTGACGGTGGCGGTTGCCGAGGCGATTTGCAGCGGCCGCCCCTTTCGGCAGGCTTTGCTGGAATTCGGCCGGCGGCATCCCGGGGCGGGGTTCGGGGGCTCCTTCATCCGCTGGCTGCAGTCCGACGATCCCCGGCCCTATAACAGCTGGGGCAACGGATCGGCCATGCGGGTCAGCCCGGTGGGGTTCGCCTTTGACTCGGAGGCGGCGGTTCTGGAGCAGGCCGGGCGCTCGGCCGAGGACTCCCACAATCATCCCGAGGGGATCAAAGGGGCCCGGGCCGCGGCCCTGAGCATCTTCCTGGCCAGAACGGGCCGGAGCAAGGAGCAGATTCAAGAGCGCATCGAAGAGCTGTTCGGCTATGATCTTCAGCGGAATCTGGAGGATATCCGCCCCGGCTACTTTTTTGACGTCTCCTGCCAGGGGACGGTGCCCGAGGCGATCATCGCCTTTCTGGAGGCAGACAGTTATGAGGACGCCGTGCGCAACGCGGTTTCCCTGGGCGGGGACAGCGACACCCTGGCTTGCATCACCGGCGGAATTGCCGAAGCCTACTACGGCGGCGTTCCTGATGCGATTGAGCAGGAGACCCTGTCGCGACTGACCCCGGATCTTCTTCAGGTGGTTCAGGATTTCCGCAGAACATTTGGTCTAGCAGGTGCGTCAGAACAGCCCGATCTGGCTTTGCAAGGCAAATAACCGAATCCCTCCAAGGGATTGACATTGGATTTGGCCGCCTGTAATATGCTTATCATTCATACTTTTAACAGGACCCTGCAGAAGGTAAGCCTGCAAAAACTGACACCGTTGACCGTGTTGCTCGGCCCCAAAAAATAAAGGAGAATACATCATGTCGAAGACAATTGAAGAAATAATCAATGTGGCAAAAGAACTCAGTTTGGAAGAGCGAGCAGAGTTGGCAGGCACGCTCCTGCTTAGCCTGGATGAACCAACGGGGTCTGAAGTCGAGCGGCTCTGGCTCCAGGAGGCTGAGCGTCGGCTTCAGGACTTCCGAGAGGGCAAAGTCAAAGGCATCCCAGCTGAAGAAGTGTTCAACCGAGCCATCGCTGACATCTCATGAAGTCTGAGTTCCTTCCTGAAGCTGAAGAGGAGTTCCGTGAAGCGGCCCTTTACTATGAAAAGGAGGCACCCGGAGTCGGCCTTCAGTTCATTACCGAAGTTCGTAGGGGCATCACATTCATCACCGAAAACCCTTATGCCGCAGCAGGCGCCGGGAGCGGTATAAGGCGGAAAGTCCTGAACCATTTCCCGTACAGCTTGTTGTACTCTGTTGAGTCGGAATTGATCGTGATCATAGCGGTTGCCCACCAGAAGAGAAGGCCGAGATACTGGCGAGGTCGCTTAAAAAGCCAAGAGAGAGATAATAAGCAAGCCTGATCCCATGCCCTCCTCTATTCTACAATTTCATAAAGCCGGATGCCGGTGCCCCAATGACCGGAAGAGAGCTTGTTTTCATAAATAATATGGAGGACATTGCCGAGCGTGTAGGCCTCGAATTTTTCGATGACGACTTCGCTGCCAAGAGGGGTGTCAAATTCGACTCGGTGAGTGATGTTCTGGAAAAGCGGATCCGGGGAAAGGGCCGCCGCCAGCATGATAATATTTCGATTGGGCCGTGTATAGTAGAAAAACGTATGCAGGCCGTCCAGGCGAACATCTGCAGAGACGTTGCCGCCGGCCCTAGCCGCAATGTAGTTTTCGGGCCGCAGGTTAAGGGGGTTGCCCGGATGTTTTTCCAAAAGGCTTATTTTTCTGCTTCCTTTATCAAGGCTGAGTTTGGCCCATCCCAATTCGCCGCGGGTTGCATCGACGTGGTAGGAATCGTAAATCAGATAGAATTCAAATACATTCTGCGAATTTTTGATTTTGACATGGCCGCCGCAGCTTTCTAGGCTGTCTTTTTCGCCCCCTGCATCCTCCCAGGGTTCGGTGACCGTTAATTGGAAATCCGGGATGGCGGTAAACACGGCATCCGGTCTGGTGGAGACGGCGGCTCTGACACCAACGTTGGTGGAGTAAAATACCAAATACAGGTCGTCATCCACTTTTATAGCATGGTGAATTACAGCCCATCCTTCGCCGTCAGCGAGACCCAAAGCCCATTTTTTTTCGCCGGAAACCAGTGTCTTGGGATTAAACGTACGCACATGACTCACCCATTTGCCATACCAGTCCCGTTGACCGCCGGTGGGCGCTTCGAACAGGCCTGTTGTATAGAGCCACGCCTGTCCATTGTCGTCCCGAACAAGATTGCCGTCAACATCGAACAGCAACGAGCTGAAACCGGAATGCCCCTGATCAGGCAACAGATTTTCATCGTGATGGATTCGTTTAAGCGTTGTTTCTCCGATTGAAAAAGGCTTTGGTTCGGCATAAGCATTCAAGGTGAAGCAAAAAACGGTAAAAAAAACGACGAAAGTAATCTGCCAGATACATTTCATGATGTTGACCTCCATTTTGTGTGCATCTAAGTGGATTCAAATTGACCATACGAAACTGAACAGGCTTTTTTGTTAGTGGCTGTTAGATTTTTCTCATATGATGAATATGTACAGCAAACAATGGAAAAAAGTCAAGCTAGAAATTTGCAGCAAACAAAGTCAGCGCCAAGGGACAGTAATGTTGCGCGTTAAGTTATGTTGCGAGGTGGGATCATAAACCCACCTGAATATCCCGCCCCGACGAGCCAGTGATCAGTAGTTATCTCACGTATACTATTTCTCAATGAATTCGTGGTCTTTCTCCAACCGGATATGCAGAATTTCATCGGGGACTGATAACAGGCTTCCATGGCATTGTTTTCCTGATATGTGAATTTCTTGCATGGTCCGACCCCGGCCGCCCCGATAAGCCAGCGAGTCTGCAGTTCTCCCGGGCATAGTCAACGCCCTTGGTTTGAAGGGTTTTACATGGACGTTTTGAGCCTCTTCAAGAAGGGCCGCGTATTGACAAATTGCAACTATTTGCATAGTATCAGGTTTGTCATAAAAGTGCAATTTTCTGCCGGATCAGCGAAGTGTCGCAGACAGCCATGGCCGCATCACCGCTTTCAGAGATCATCGAACACGCCAGATCCTTGTTGGATGCCCAGAGCGCCGCTGTATGCGTCTTTGACCCGGACAACAACATCGTCTATTCCAACAACTCTCACGCCCGAATGCTCCGCCGTGGAAGCTCCGAAGTAGCCTCTGACGCCAGGGATATTGTCGTTGATGGACTGACCGTCGGCTCGATGGTGGTGAGCCATGATATGTCCGAAGTGAACCGCCTGAAGCGGGAGCTGAACCGGCTGAACCAGAAAATACGATCGATCCAGGTCAAATACACTTTCCGGGATATCATCGGAAACGATCCGGACCTCCTGCATATAATAAAAATAGCCCGGGGTGCCGCGCCCACCCCGGCGGCCATCCTCCTGCGGGGAGAGAGCGGAACGGGCAAGGAGATCTTCGCCCATGCCATCCACAACAGCAGCGACCGGCGATACGAGCGATTCGTCAAGCTGAACTGCTCATCCATTCCTGACGAGCTGCTGGAAAGTGAACTCTTCGGCTACAGCGAAGGAGCCTTTACCGGGGCCCGGCGGAGCGGGAAGAAGGGACTCTTCTTCGAGGCCCACCGGGGCACTTTGTTTTTGGACGAGATCGGAGACGTGTCCCTCAGAAACCAGGTACGGCTCCTCCGGGTGCTCCAGGAAAAGGAGATCATGCCCGTCGGATCCAACAAAACGATTCCAGTGGATGTCCGGATCATCTGCGCCACCAACCGCTCGTTGGAGGACCTGGTGGACGAAAAGAAATTCCGCCGGGACCTCTACTACCGGATCAACGTGTTCCCCCTGTACATCCCTCCTCTACGAAAACGCCCCGGCGATATCGAACCGATCCTGACATATTTGCTGAACAAGTATAACGAATTGTACCGCCGGGATGTTCGGGATATCGATCCGGCGGTTATACCCCTCCTGAAGCTGCGTAAATGGGAGGGAAATGTCCGGGAGCTGGAAAACATCCTTTCCCGGGCCCTCATTCTCATGGACGAGGACGAATCGATCCTGACTGAACAGCACATCCGGATGGTTCTGGAAAACAGTGAACGGGCTGGAGCGAAAAGAGCCGGAACCGGTGAGGGGAGTGATGCGGAGGATGTGCCGGAACTCCCGGAGAATCTTTCCGAAGCCCTGAAGGAGACGGAGCGGCGGTGTATCCTGAAAGCCCTCCTGAAGGCCGGAGGAAACAAGAACCGGGCGGCCTACGAGCTGGGTATTCCCGTCCGTACCCTCTATTACAAGTGTAATAAACTGGGAATTTAGCCCTGCAACAGGCTGCACGGTCGCAAAATATTGCCGCAACTTTCTGCAAAACACCCCCCGGACCGTAAAAAAAACGGCTCTGTCTGCCCAATTTTTCTGGCATGCTTTTTGCTAAATTCGTTATGCCGTATTCACAGGATGGCCATTAATCAAAAAGGAGCAAACCATGAGTCAACTGGATGATTTCGTCAATCAGTACTACAAGGGTCTGGCCGATTCGGTCTATGGAACGCCGATTCCATTAAGCAGCGATGACACGGCGCTGGTCATCATCGATGCCCAAACCAGTATCTCCCAGGAATACTACACCGAGGCATTCAAGGGTTTCGGGATGGACGTGGAAACCATCAAGCCCCTGCTCGATGAGATCGGACGCAACCTGAAGGCTACCCTGGACAACATCGAGATGGTCCTTGCCGCCTGCCGCGCCAAGGGTATCCTGCCAATCCACGTAAAGATACAGGCCTACCTGCCGGACGCCAGTGACACCGGTCGCCTCCATAAGTCTGCCGGTATGCTGTATCCACCGGGGGCCCCGGGAACGGATTTTCTTCCCGAAGCAGCTCCGGATGAGGGCGAAATCGTCCTTACCAAATCCTGTTCCGGCATCCACGTGGGAACCCCCATCGACCGAATTCTCAGGAACCTGGACATCAAGCGGGTCCTGATAGCCGGTTTTTACACCGACCAGTGCGTCAGTACCTCCGTCCGGGACCTGTCGGACCTAGGTTACCAGGTTTCCATCATAGAGGATGCCATCAACGCCATGAGCGAGGAACGGCACGAAAAGGCCCTTCTGGGCATCAAGAAGATCTACGCCAATTCTGAAACCACCGAATCGGTGGTCTCTCGCCTAAATGCGTTGTAAGAAGGGGAGTCTGTAACCGTGAGCGATGCCCGAGCCATGAAAGAACTGATCCAGAGGCAGGTGAACAGCCTGGAGGAAGATGTCATCCGCTGGCGGCGGCATCTCCACAGCCGGCCGGAATTGAGTTTCGAGGAATTCGAAACCTCCGATTTTATTGCCGAGCGCCTGGAAGAGATGGGATATTCCGTCCGCCGGGGTATCGGGGGAACCGGCCTCAGCGCCCTCCTGGATACCGGCAGGGACGGTCCGGTTATCGCCTTTCGTGCGGATATGGACGCCCTTCCCATACTGGAGGACACGGGGCTTCCCTTTGAATCCCGGCGGTCGGGTATTATGCATGGCTGCGGCCATGATGCCCACATGGCCGTCCTCCTCGGAACCGCCGGGATTCTCATGAGCCTGAAGGATCATCTCTCCGGCCGCATCAAGTTCATCTTTCAGCCCGGAGAGGAGGCCAACGGCGGGGCCCGCTGCATGATCAACGACGAGGTGCTCCAGGATCCTCCGGTTTCGGGCATATTCGCCCTGCACGTAATCCCGGAACTGCCAGTGGGAACCATCGGTATCCGGAGCGGCCACCTGTCTGCCACCGATGACTGCTTCAATATCCGGGTCACCGGTCGGGGCGCCCACTCCTCGGAGCCTCGGGAGGGGATAAACGCCATCCTGATCGCCTCCCACATCGTGGTCGCCCTGCAGAGCATCCTAAACTGCAATCTGAGTCCCTTTGATGTGGCGACCCTGTCCGTATGTATCATGCGCGCCGGGGAGGCGGAGAATATCATCCCCGAAAGTGCCGAGATACAGGGGATGATCCGCTGCGTCGAGAAGAAGGACAAGCTGGTTATCCGGGAGCGGATGACAACCATCGCCGCCAACACTGCCGCGGGCTTCGGAGGGCAGGCGGAGGTCGAATTTATCGACGGCTATCCATCCGTTCACAACGATCCGGACCTGACGGAAACGGTCATCCGGGCCGGCCGTGAGATGCTTGGCGCCCCGGAAGACGTTCTACCCATACCCCGGCCCCACATGGGTTCAGAGGATTTCGCCTACTTCCAGGAAGAGATACCCGGAGCTATGTTCATGCTGGGATGCGGCGTTTCCGGCGAGGACCGGGGAGCCCTGCACACCGCGTCGCTGGATATCCATGAAGACGCCCTTTCCCGGGGGGTGAAGGTCTTTTCCCGGGTGGCCTCGCTTATCTGCGGCAACGATTCCGGAAACGATACGGAGAGGACAAACACTTCAGGGGTATCACCAGGCAGAAGCAGCTGGAGAATCAGCTCCGCCAATCCCAGAAAATGGAGTCCATCGGCACTTTGGCCGGAGGCATCGCTCATGATTTCAACAATATCCTCTATCCTTTGCTCGGCTTTGCGGAAATGCTCAAAGAGGACATCCCGGCTGACAGTCCCCTGCAGAATTCCCTGGACGAAATCCTGAAGGCCACCTTTCGGGCCAGGGACCTGGTCAAGCAGATCCTGGCCTTCGGCCGGCAGGGGGAACAAGAGGTCAAGCCCCTCTCCCTGCAGCCGATCATCAAGGAGGCCCTCAGGCTCCTCCGGTCCTCGATCCCCTCGACCATCGACATCCGGCAGGACATCGACCCCGAATGCGGCGTGGTCCTGGCCGATCCCACCCAGATCCACCAGATCATCATGAACCTGGCCACCAATGCCTATCAGGCCATGGAAGATACCGGCGGCAGGCTCCATGTGGAACTTGTGCAGGTGCATCTGGAGCAAGGTCAGACCGCCCTGCCCGGGCTGCCTTCGGGGGACTATGCCCGCTTGCGCATCGCGGATACAGGAACAGGCATCGACAAGGACACCCTGGACAAGATCTTCGATCCCTATTTCACTACCAAGGAAACCGGCAAGGGCACGGGTCTGGGGCTTTCCGTGGTCCAGGGGATCGTGGTCCGCAATCACGGGGACATCCAGGTCCTGAGTGAGCCCGGACAGGGGACCAGGGTGCTGATCTACCTGCCCGTGGTCAGGAATCAGACCGCAGCTGAACCCGGCGAACAGAGCCGGCCCATCCGGGGCGGCAGCGAGAGGATTCTGCTCATCGACGACGAGCTTTCCATCCTGAAGATGGAGCAGCAGATGCTAGAGCGGCTCGGGTATACGGTCACTGCGCGCGCCGGAAGCCTGGAAGCCTTGGAGACCTTGCGGTCAGATCCGGAGGCCTTTGACCTCGTGGTCACGGACATGACCATGCCCAACATGACCGGGATTCAACTCGCCGCGGAGCTGAAAATGGTCCGGCCGGAATTACCCATTGTACTCTGCACCGGTTTCAATAACCTGGTCAATGACGAAAAATGCAGGGCGAACGGGATCCAGGGCTTCGTCATGAAACCCGTGATCATGAAGGAACTCGCCTCAACCATTCGCGAGGTGCTCGACAATGGGAGACCTGGAACCTAAAACCCTTTTCAACTGCAGCGTTCCCGGTGGCTTCGCCGGAGGGAAGAGCGGCGCTGACGAAGCATAGGGAATAGATATAAAAATGCTGCTTGAATCGAAATTGAGCAGGAATGGCCAAGCAGTCTGGAGCTCAAGCTACAGGATCTGCGGCAAGAGACGCAGTCCTGGAATGCACCGAACGTGGTTGTCAAGAGTCACCAGCACGGAACCGGTTTCCAGAGCATGGGTTCCGATCCAAAGATCATTGATCGGTATTGTGGGGTTCCGGCCCTCTTGAGAGTGTTTTTGAGTTGCCCGAAAAGTTCAGCTGTCTCTGCTGTTGCGTTAAGTATCTTGACAGGAGGTTTGCGCAGAAAATTCTCAAGGACCTCCCTGTTGTTCCGCCCTCTGCTTCCCCCGGCAAAGCCTGCATGCAACTCCCCGAGCACAAAGACCGAAAGATAGATGGTCCGAGCCTGACTGATACAATCAAGGACATCTAAACCACCGGAAAGCAGCCGGGTGTAGGCATTGGTATCCAGCAGAATTTTATTCATTTCCAGTCCTCCGGATGCACCTGCCGGAATTCTCTGGTTTGCTCCTCAAAATCCAGCACATCCTTCTCCGTCCATATTCCGCAAAGTTCTTTAAACTCGTCATAATGTTTCCCTAAATTCTTGGGCTTTACGCCAAGTGTCTCCTCTAAAAGCGCATGTATGGTCTTGTTTAGACTGAGACCCTCAGCTTTGGCTTTCTCTTGAACCATTTTATATAGGTGTTCATCAATATTATGAATAGTAATTGATTTCATATAGCTTCACTTATGTTAAAAATTTTGAACAATTTTTTGGTTCATTTTTGATAATATTAGTTCAAACCAGGCCAAGCTGTCAAGCCGGCTATCGTCCAAAGCAACTGCCGAACATATCAAACAAGAGGAAGGGCAACGCGGAATCAGGGTATCATGCTTTTCAGTCTGGGTAATCACC
>CAZUMF010000181.1:0-9835 GCA_964621385.1 uncultured Desulfohalobiaceae bacterium | reverse complement strand
GTTTCATACGAGGGATTGCTTCGGCGAAGACGCCTCGCCCGGTTAAATACTGGCCAAAGGCCAGTGCCGTAAAGCGGCATTTAACTGGACGAGCAATGACGGATTACGGCGACAGTATGCCGGTAAAACAACGTTTCTTCATTGCCCTGCCCTGCACACGAGTCAGTCCCGGTCTTTGAACAACTCATTGAGCACCGCTTCGATTTGATCCGTGTTCATCAAATCTTCAGTGAGCAGGATCTCCCCGATCAGGCGGTGGTGACTGTCCGGCTGCATGTCTTCCTGAATCTGCCGGGTCATGGTCTGGATGAGTTCCTCCGGGGTGATGAACCCCATTTCCACGGCCAGCAGGCCGAAGCGTTTCTCATAATGCTCTATTTTACTGGTCTTGAAAGTCATGGGCATGCCCTGTGTTCGTGGTTCATGGTGTCTGCTCGGGTCCGGCCCGGAGGCGCTCTCCGGTTCGGAGTTTGTCATAGGCTTTAAGAAAAAGTTTTTCCGATTGATTCCAGATAACTGGTTTTGTCTGAACAATCCAAAATCCGAAATCCAAAATCCAAAATCTTACAGGAGCCTCATTGTCCCCTACAGAGCAGAACGGACCAGACCGTGAGGATGATGATCTGCAAATCCAGAAACCAGGACCGGTGCTTGACATAGTACAGGTCGTAGTGGAGTTTTTGGTGGCTGTCTTCAAAGCTCTCCCCGTACTGGTAGCGCACCTGGGCCCATCCGGTGAGCCCCGGACGGATGGTATGCCGCAGGTCGTAATAGGGGAGCAGAACACGAAGTTTTTCCACAAATTCCGGCTGTTCGGGCCGGGGACCGACCAGGTTCATGTCCCCTTTCAGAATGTTGAACAATTGGGGGATTTCGTCCAGACGGATTTTGCGCATGATTTTCCCGACTCTGGTCACCCGGGGATCGTTTTTTGCGGTGAAAGCGGTTTTCGGTCCGCTTGTGAGTTCCTCATGCATGGACCGGAATTTATAGAGGGTGAAGGTCCTGCCCTGCAGGCCGATCCGCTTTTGCCGAAAGAGAACCGGGCCCGGGGACTCCAGCTTGATGAGCAGGGCGAGGAGCAGATACAGAGGCGCGAGGAGCACAAGCAGAAGGATGGACAGCAGGATGCCCTGGACGCGCTTGATGCTGCTCAAAAAGGCCGAACTCTTGAAGCCTTTTTCATAAATGAACCAGCTCGGTTTGAGAAAATCGTCCACAATGATCGTTCTGGTGATCTGTTCGTAAAAATTGAACCCTTCCAGGATGCTGATGTTTCTCGTTTTCAAGCGCAGCAGCTCATTGGACGGTATCTTGCCCCGCCGGTCCCGCAAGGCCACAATAATGCAGTCAATAGCATTGTCCCAGACGTAGTCTTCCAGTTTGTCAAAGCCGAACACGACCGGCACCCCTTCGAAGGTGTCTGCGATTTCCTTTTCCTGGGAGGTGAACACGGAGACGAGGCAGAAATTCCGAAAGGGCCGTTTGTTGACTTCCTGGATCAGTTTGCGGCTCAGGGAGTTGGCCCCGAGAATGATCAGCTGCTCCCGGTTGTTTTTTAGACAGAATAAGACCCAGAAACGAAAAAAAAACAGACAGCAGAAGGTGATGAGCGTCGGGATGATGAAAAAGGGATCGAGTTCGCCGTGATGGATGAGCAGGTAATAGCCCAGGATGAGCAGAAAGGTCAGGAGAAAACCTTCCCAGGTCCGCAGGAACAGTTCAAACAGATGGAAGGATTCAATAAAGGAATAAAAACGGTTGACCGCGCAACTGACCACGGTCAGATAACAGAAGATGAAAATCACATTGAGATGGTCGACAAAGGTCTCGCGGCCGGCGGCATACAGGCTGAAGATCGCAAAGGCGATGATCAGATCCGTCGCAAGCAGCGACAGGACTCCGTTCCATTTTTTGAGTGAAAACAAGAATCTCTATTCCTCATCTTCCTGATAGGCTTTGATCCGGTTGCCTCCCAGAATTTTTGCGGAGACAAGGGCTGTCTTGGCTTTTTTGATGAGTTTTTCAGGCTGCTCCCCTGCCTCGGGAAAGATACAGTAGCCTCCACTCAAAGTCAACGCAGGCTCCCTTTGAATCAGGCCCTCCTCCGGAATGCCGGCAATGCTCTTCAGGATTCTCTGGGCCACGATCTCGGTCTCCCGATGATCGGCATCGCAGAGCAACACCCCGAATTCATCCCCCCCGGTCCGGCCGACAATGTCTTCAGCCCGGACGCAGGCCTTGATCCGGTCCGCGATGACATAGAGCAGGTGGTCCCCGATCTGATACCCGTGCGCCCGGTTGAGGGCATCGAAATGATCGATATCCAGGGTCATGATGGAAAGGTGTTTGTGCTCCGCCCGCTTGGCCCGTTTGATTTCTTCCTGAAACCGTACCCACCACCGGCCGTAGCTGTAGGTATTCGTCATCCGGTCGGTATAGGTGAGTTCCTGGATCTCCAAATCATTGCCGCTTTCCTGAATCACTTGGGCCGCTCTCCGGGCAATGGTCCGGAGCACGCCCTCGGTCGGTCCGTGCCAGGTGGGCCTGGTGTCGGTGAAAAGCAGCAGGTGACTGGTGGGTGTCTCATGCATGACCAGGGGGATGGTGGTCACAAATTGTTCTTCAAGATAATCAGCCGAGAGGCTTTTCAGTTCGGATCGCTGGAAAATCCGCACTTCACTGGTTTCCAAAACGTCTGAACTGATCACCGTGGGCACAAGGGCGTCGTAAACTTCCCGGTAGTTTTGTGCGTCGAATCCATAGCCGAGGATCATATCGAAATAGTCGGCATTCTGATTCCTGAGCAGAAAGAGTCCCTTTTTTTTGCAGCGCAGGAGGTCGGTCAGGAGGTGGAACACATAATCGAACAGGGAGCGCATCCGGCTCAAGGCTTCGTATTCCCGGAAGAGATTGAGGGTGTAGAGCTGGGAGGGCGGCTCATGCGGTGATTCAGACAATTCGATCTGATGGAGGTAGTCGGAAAAGAGTTTGAGAACATTTTGGATGAGGGCTGTTTTGGACGGTTCCGCCACGGTCCGGCCCGCAGTATTGATATTCAGGGTCCCGATGGTCCCGCTTTTGATTTTGAAGGGGACAATATAGGAGGTCCTGTCAAGATCGGTTTTTACCAGTTCACTGGTCTGGATATCCAGGGCGGATCGGATCATGTGGCCCTGGAGGCAGACCGGTTCTCCGCTCTGGGCGACTTTTCCGGAAACGCCGGAGCCCATCCGCACCCTGGCTTTGTCCACGATCTCTTTTTTGAGCCCCCGAAAGTTTTTCACGGTGAGTTCCTGCCCCTGGTCGTCAAGCAGCATGATCGAACCGCTCTCGGCTTCCATGATTTCCAGGACGATATCCAGGACCAGGTCAAACATCGAGGATGACAGGGAGGTCTGCCCGGACGTGTTCATTTCTTGTCTTCCTTTTTCGGGGCAGCACTGCGTTTTTTGTTTTTGAGCCAGAGGTTCAGCTTCTGCTCCTGACCCTGGTCTTTGGCCTCATAAAAATGGCGGTTTTGCACCTGATCGGGAAGATAATCCTGGGCAATCCAGCCCCCGGGGAAGGCGTGGGGATATTTATACCCCTTGCCGTATCCCCAGTCTTTGTGCAGGCTGGAAGACGGGTTTCGCAGGTGCACGGGGACCGGCTGCAGGCCGTTGTCCCTGATTTCTTTCCTGGCGGCCAGGTATCCGGCATAGGTCGAATTGCTTTTTGGCGCCAGGGCCAGATAGGTGGCTGTTTCCGCCAAAGGGATGAACCCTTCGGGCATTCCGGTCAGTTCCACGGCCTGGAAACAGGCCACCGCCAGCTGGAGGGCCGAGGGGTCTGCCAATCCGATGTCTTCCGAAGCCGAGAGAATGAGTCTGCGGCAGATAAACCGTGGATCTTCGCCGCTTTCCAGCATCCCGGCCAGATAATACAGGGCCGCGTCCGGGTCGCTGCCCCGGATGGACTTGATCAAGGCGGAAGCGAGTTCATAATGACTGTCCCCCAGCTTGTCGCTCTTTTGCATGATTTCCGGAAGCTTTTTGACAAGCGAGTCCGGATCAAGGTCTTCCGCCGGAAGGTTGACGGCATATTCCAGAAGATTCAAAAGCGTCCTGGCATCGGCCCGGCACAGTTTGATGAGCATTTCCAGGCTGTCCTCAGGAAGCTGGAGATCCAGGCATTGCAGTCCCTTGCGGGCGATGGTGAACAGGTGCTTCCGGGACAGGGGAAGCAGGCGGAGCGTATGCACCCGGGACAGAAGCTGGCTGGTGACATGAAAGCTCGGGTTTTCCGTGGTGGTCGCCAAAAGGGTGAGGGTTCCCGATTCCAGAAGCGGAAGAAAAAAATCCTGCTGGGTCTTGGAAAACCGGTGGATTTCGTCCAGGATCAGAACCCTGGTGGCGGCAATCTTTTTACGCAGAGCGCTCAACCCGGTTTCCGGAGCGCTCAGGCGCAGCCAGGGCTGATTCCATTGTTGGGCCAGCAACAGGGCCAGGCTGGATTTACCGCATCCCGGAGGGCCGAAGAAGAGCACACTGGGCAGGCGATTCCCGTGCAGGAAACTCTGCAGCTGATCCAGGAGCGGCTCCTGCCCGACAAATTCCGACAGACTTTGAGGACGGAGCTTTTCCGCCAGAGGCGGATGGGTGTCCTGTGAACGTTCAGTCATTGTGTTTCTTGTCTGGGGAAGGCTCAGAGTCCGTTTCCAGCTCGATTTCTTCAATGAGTGAGGACCAGTCAACGTCTTCGTCCTGGGACGGCTCGTCCCTGGATTGCGGCGCAGAGCCGGCTTGTTCAGGTGCTGTTGCTGCGGGGGCCGGTTCTGTGTCCTCGTCCTGGAGTTCGATTTCGATCTCCGCTTCCTCGGAGAAGTCCTGATCCCGGCTTTGAACGTCTTCATCCAAAGGGCCTGTGATTTCCCCGGCTGCGGTCTCTGGGGTGTCCTTCTGCTCGGCCTCGTCCTTGTGCACGGGACCGGGCAGGTCTTCCAGAGTATACTCGATTCCCTGAAGCTCGAGCTCCGGTTCCTCCCGGGGTTCCTGGGGGCCGGAAGCAGGTTCTTCCCTGGGGGACGGCGAGGTTCGGGCAGCAGCGTCCGGCGCTTGAAGGTCCTTGTGTTCGCCTGTCTGTTCCGGTTCGGCAGGTGAAATGTCGAAGTCTTCAGCAAAGGTCACCTCAGCCGGGGACGTGGCCTGTTCTGCCTGTCCCTTTGGGGGAGATCCCTGCTCCAGGTCTGGAGCAGGGACCGCGGTCTCGGTTGCTGTTTCCGGAGGCTTCAGCCAGTCAAGATTCAAGTCGCTTCGTTCATGTTCCCAGACATACCCGCAGGCCGGACAGGCTTCCAGATAATCGAAGCTTGTATATTTACATTTTTGGCAATACATGGTTCCTCCAAAAACCTCCCTTAATTGCTGAGGGCGAGGAAATCATCGCGCAGCCGCGTTAAATGAACATATTTGTCCCGAACGGATTTGCCGTATTCAGACAGGTGGTCTTCCGGGGGTCGAATGTATTTATTGAGCAGATACGGATCGCTGAGAATGGCCTCGCAGATGGATAGAGCGTGTTCAAGAAGCGATTCGAATTGAATGGCGATCTCGAATTTCAAGTTTTTGAGAGTGCCGATGGCCAGGTCGAGCATTTCAAGATAGTTGATTTTGTGTCCTTTGAATCGTTTCTGCCGGATATCCTCGAGCTGTTTCACTTTTCTGGCCTGCTGAATATAGGTGTACTGCTTCCAGACCTCCTGGTACAGCTCGTTCATTTCCTGGAACAGGTCGAAGTTTTCTTCGGCAAAGAGGTACTTGTCAAGCACCTTGGTGACTTTGGTATAGAATTCGTCTGAATAGCCGATGATCCGCCGCTGATGTTTCTTGAGCCAGGCGGAGAGAAATTTTAATCGTTTTTCATGGGTTTCCGTATCCTCCACGATTTCATTGCGCTTGAATCTGATGCGACCGTAATATTCTCCTTTGACGATATCATTGAGGGTCAAGTAGAGCAGGGTGGTGTCCTTGATATAACTGGCGGCGTTTTGCGTCTCTCCGGTCAAAGGGTGGATGAATTCCAGATGAGTAGCAGAGAGGGCTCTGTCTTTGCGAATATTATTGGGGTCGTATTGGTGCTGCCGGTAGCGGATTTTGAGGATGCCCGCCGGCGGGGCTTTGGAGATCAAAAATCCTTTCGATTCAAGGCTTTCGATCTTGTCTCCCGAGGTTTTGGCCAGGGATACCAGGGCGATTTTTTCAATAAGGGGGCTTTTCAGATATTCCGGATTGAAATAGATCGTGGTGATCGTCCGGTCCGACTGCCCCAGGACCCGGATCAGGAAAGACTCCCGCTTTCGCTTGAGTTGCCTGGCAAAAAGAGCGGCCGAGGTTCTCCGTTCGGCGGCAATGGGAAAACCGTACAATTCCATCAGGAAGTGATACACAAAATTTCTGTTCAGCTCATAGAGGCGGCTGTCGTTTCGTTTGAACTTGCCGATTTTGAGGCCGAAACGCTTGAGCTCATAATTCAAATCCGAAGGAAAGGACGCGTAAATGCCGGAAAAATAAAAGTCCCCGGCATTGTTCTTGGACAGGACGTGTCCGCGGTCCATATGCAGGATATAGGGAACGGTCTGGGGATAGCTGTTGAGATCCGAGATCCTGTTGTCCTGAAATTCCTTGATGAAGGCTTCCTGGATCGGCTTGTGCAGCCTGCTTAGGAAGGTGGCCTGGTTTTGCTTGATAATGGCCGGTTCAAAAGGACTCGCCGGTCCGCTGCTTGTATCGATGGCGTCCTCGACACAATGCAGGATGTCGAATTGAAAGGGTTCCAGGAAATAGTCCATGTGCCGATCAAGGGCGATCAGGCTGAATCCGGGGAGTTTGGGATATTCGTACAGGGTGGACTCAAACGAAGGCATGAGTTCGTCCGGCGCGACCAGGGGGTAGGACGAGTGTTCAAAAAACGGGCGGAGCAGGCAGTATTTGATGTGCACAAAGTCCAGAAACCGTTTCAGGTTTTCAAGCGTGCTGATGTTTGGAGGACGCAGAAGGGTGTGATCGTCGTTCCAGGTGATGTCTGCAAGCCGGCTGAAGGCTGACTGCCATGTAAGGGTCATACTGTGTGGGGTGGAGGATTGAAGGTTGCTCTTGTGAAAAACCGTGAAGGATATATAGACGTTAAGAAAAAGTTTTTGGATTTATGCCAGATAACCCTCCGGGGCGTAGGCCCGCCCTTCCGGGCCGGAGGCCAGCTCTTATTCTTTGTCTTAAAAATCGAAAATCGAAAATCCAAAATCTAAAATTCTATAGCTGCTTGCATTCCGAAAAAAATCATTGCCCACAAAAAAGGCTGTAGGGGCTAGAAGGACCTTCTGGCGTCTCGGTGAAGTATACAAGTTTAGGCTTCAAAAATCAATGGATTTTTATGATGGTTTTGATTTGTCACGGGCTTTTGGATGGGCTTGATCATAGGTTTCCATAAGGGTCTGTATGGTCAAATGGGTGTAGCGCTGTGTGGTGGAGAGCCGGGCGTGTCCCAGGAACTCCTGAACCAAGCGCAGGTCGGCGCCGGATTCCAGGAGGTGGGTGGCGCAGCTGTGCCGGAGGGCATGGGGATTGACGAGTTCCGGGATTCCGGCCAGCTGGGCAAGGCGCTTCAAAATCCGGGCGGCCTGCCGCCGTTGCAGGCGTTTGCCGTGTTTGCCCACAAATATGGCCGGGATTTGCGGATCAGGCCGGAAAAAAGGGCGCTGCTCCAGATAGCGCAAAAGCCGCTGCCGGGCTGTTTCAGTCAGGGGGACCAGACGTTCTTTGTCTCCCTTTCCAGTGACTCTGGCCAGGCCCTGACTGAAGTCGATATGCAGCAGATCCAGGTTGAGGGCTTCGCTGATGCGCAAGCCCGAGCCGTACAGCAGTTCGATCAAGGCCAGGTCCCTGAGCCCTACAGGATCAGGGTCGATCTTGACCTCCAGAAGAGCCAGGGTCTGGTCGATGTTCAAGAGCCTGGGATGACGGGTGTCTTGCTTGGGATTGCGGGTGCCCTGGATCGGGTTGTGGGCAATGATGTGATTGGTGTGGCAGTAGGCGAAAAATTGCCTGAGGCAGGAGAGTTTTCTGGACATGCTGCTTTTTTTCATCCGGAGGCGGTGGAGTTCACCCAGAAAACGATGCAGGTCAGCAGACTGGATGTTTTCAGGCTGTTCCAGGCAGAGGCCGCTGTTCTGTAAAAAGGCGTCCAGCTGCTGCAGGTCGGCCCGGTAGGCGGACAGGGTTGCTGGGGACAGGCCTTTCTGGATTTTCAGGGCCAGGAGAAAATCATGGAGCAGGCTGTCGGCCTCGGGTTGCGGGGCTGTCGTGTGCGGGTTCTGGCTCACAGTCATGGTCCTTTTCTGATGGATGGTGCAACCATACCTTGACCAGCATTGAAAACACGGGCGTTACTTCAATGCATAGTACATGCCGGATCGACGCTGAATCAGGCCTTTGAGCTCAAGCATCAACAGGGCCTGGCTGACCCGCCTGCTTTCCCAGTCCAGTTTCTGGGTCAGGGTGTCAATGTGGCTGTTGGGATGCCCGGACAGGGTCTGGACCAGAGCCTGCTCGTCCGGACTCAGGTCCGGGGGCAGGTCCGTTTCGTTGTTTGCGTCCGCAGGGTGCGGACCGGCTTCCTGGTTCAACATCGGGGCCAGCTCGTCCAGGATGTCGGCTGCATTGCGCACCAGGAGCGCTCCTTGCCGGATGAGAGTGTGGCAGCCGGAATAGGTCGGCAGATGCAGGGGGCCGGGCAGGGCAAAGACCTCTCTGTTCTGCTCCAGGGCCAGGCGGGCCGTGATCAGGCTGCCGCTCTGCTCCGCGGCCTCGATGATCAGGACGCCCAGGCTCAGACCGCTGATGATCCGGTTCCTGCGGGGAAAATTGTGCGGGTCCGGCGGGGTCCCTGGGGGAAATTCCGTGAGGATCAGGCCTGACTGCCGCAGGCTTTCCCGGAGATCTTTGTTTCGGGCCGGATAAACAAGATCAGGCCCGGTGCCCAGGACGGCGATGGTCTTTCCGGTGCCCCGGAGGGCCCAGACATGGGATTGCCTGTCGATGCCCAGGGCAAAGCCCGAGACAATGCTCAAGCCGGCATTGGAGACTTCCAGGGCGATATCTGCAGCGGCCTGCAGGCCATACCGGGAACATGATCTGGAACCCACCATGGCCAAGGAGGGACGGAGCAGGGTGTCCAGCCGGCCTTCATAAAAAAGAAAGAGGGGCGGATCGGCGATTTGCCGGAGGGATTCCGGGTAGAGCGGATCGGCGTAGAGCAGGACCTGAAGCCCCATTTTTTTGATCAGCTTCCAGGCGGCTTCGGCTGGGGCGGCGTAGTGTTCGTGGACAACGGACTGGGCGATCCGGGGCCGGGTCAGCCGGCGGCTGGGCCAGTTTGCGGCATCCTCCAGGGCACTGCGGGCTGTGTGATACTGCGTGAGCAGCTGTTTGGCTGTTCTCGGGCCGAGGCCATCGGTATGCTGCAGAGCGAGGCAGGCCCACAATTCCTGGTCGTCTAGCCGGGTGTTCATGCCCTTCAACTATAGATTGATTTCCTGTGGTTTTCAATCCCCCAAAAACAGTAAGGCTGAAAAGGGGGATCTGAGGCCTCTTTGAAAATGATTGTGGGCATTGTTGGTGCATCTTTCTGATTTTCTGGTAATCAGCAATAGTATATCTTCAATCTTCAATGCGATGATGCACCTGCAAAAAGTCGAGAGTTATCAGTTCAACTAATTAAATTGTATTGAAATTATCTGGATCTGCTCGTATGAAACTTCATGCTGAAACCACGAACCGGTCACAGAGCTCTCTTTCGC
>CAZUMF010000180.1:0-9897 GCA_964621385.1 uncultured Desulfohalobiaceae bacterium | reverse complement strand
TGCAGAAAGACAAATCCATAGGCGATGGCTGCTGCGTGAATCACTACGGACACACTTCCGGTGGTCATGCGCTCGTGGGCGGCTGTCAGACCGTCCATCAGGTCTGCCAGATCCTCTGGTTTCGGACATGCGAAGTGGATTCGTTCCTTTTGCCAGGCGACCGTTTCGCCGACATAGTTCTGGCTCGACCGGTAATCTGAATCTCGAAATCGTGCATCGACAATGCGATTTTGCACCTCAATTAATCGGCCTTTTCAAAGTCGCGAAGCGTATCGGTGCGTCGAACTACCGGGCAGAACCGGTTGTCACCCAGCAAGTTGTCGTTAACTCGTTGCCGCCGTACCTGGCGGGGCGGGCTGATTGTATAGTATTCATCCGGATCGAGCAGGTCGATATAGTTCCCCTGCTTCAGGTCATCAAGCGGAAGTGTTTTACCGGTCAAGAATTCATACAGGAACCACAAGCGTCTGGCATACTTGCCGGTCGGTTTGGACCGAACATGGACCAAGAGGTCTTCCTCCGTAATCTTCTGAAACAAGATGCTGAGGATTGATAGGTTCGTCCCGTCATACTTGAGCGCAAATTCGAGGTGGTCGTCAAGCGTGTCCCCTGGCCAATACTTGGGTGGATATACCTCCTCAACTATGTCCCCGCTCGAGTCGATCCGGTGGATTCCGCTGGTAGTCACCAGAGATTTGTGCCAGTTCGGCATGACATCGAGGTCGTACCGTTCGATAAGAGCCGCATACCCTGCGGATCGGTATATCGATTTATCCTGTTCGTTTTCAATCATGGCTTTCTCCAAAAAAAACGATTACCAAACAAGAATTATCGTTATATTTTGGCATAAATCAAGAAAAACTATTACACTCTGTTGGCCAAGCACTCCTGTCTCAACAAGAAAAACAGTTACGTGCCTGGAAAGACAATTATAAATGGGTCTCAAGCGAAATTTTTGGATTTATGACAGATAACAAAGACTACACATTGAGGTCCTTCAGCTTCCCGGCAATCATTTCAAGATGTTCAAAAACTTCAGGATCATCCTCCCATCGCTTAAAAGAATGTTCCGTCACCTTCAGTTGTTTCCGGCCCTTTTCGCCGTAGACCTTTTGCGATGCTCCGATTGCACACACAGTTCCATATCCACAGGTAAAGCAAGGGAGAATGGATGAATTGAAATAGGAGGGGGTGCCCAGGACAAGGGCCTCGGCCTGCACTAGCTCTGCATACAGAGGCTGCAAGTCATCGTCCAATTTGCAGAGGTTATCCCCGGCGCAGAGGTGGGCACAGGCTTGGCAGGGAGAAAAGGACAACTGGGCGAGGTTCACGAATTGTGTATCCTTTCCGGTGCGGTTCAAAACAAACTGGACCATCCGGTCTACATTCCCGCCCTGGACAGGGCTGCTGCTGAT
This sequence comes from uncultured Desulfohalobiaceae bacterium, assembly GCA_964621385.1. Lineage (GTDB taxonomy): Bacteria > Desulfobacterota > Desulfovibrionia > Desulfovibrionales > Desulfothermaceae > JAABTT01. The sequence goes on along the minus strand of CAZUMF010000180.1, from coordinate 8,482 downwards.
TCCAATCAAGGTCATCATCAACTCCACGGACTTCGTATGTTGTTCTTTTTCTCAAAATACCATGCCAATCAGTACCATATTTGAAAGCGCACGTTTTGTAAAAATTCACGCAATCATGTCATTCCGCCTGCTTTGACTTTGCCGTCCAACCTGCTGTATGTTTCAAACACAGATCGGTTGAATGTTCGGAAATCAGCGGAGATCTCCACATGAAAAAGCTGCCTCTCGGCATCAGTACCCTGAGCAAAATCATCAATGAAGGGTATGCCTACGTAGACAAATCTCACATGGTTGCCAAACTTGCAGATAGCGGCTCTTATTATTTCCTTTCCCGTCCGAGACGATTCGGCAAATCTTTGTTCATCGACACTCTGAAGGAGGCTTTTGAAGGCAAGCGATCTTTGTTCAAAGGATTATGGCTATTCTGGACAATATCAGTGATTCCGGAATCGGACGAGACATGCGGGAGGGGCTCAAGAACCTGTATTCCGTCATGAAAGCCCAAGACGCCAGCCTGCAATTCGTGCTCCTCGCCGGCGTCTCCAAGTTTTCCAAGGTCAGTCTGTTTTCAGGCTTGAACAACCTGACCGATATCACCCTGGATTCTGAATATGCCACAATCTGCGGGTACACCGAACCCGAAATGATTGCAGTCTTTGCCGAACACTTGAAAGGCAAACCACTTGAAGAGATCCGCCGCTGGTACAACGGCTATTCCTGGCTGGGGGAGAAAGTCTATAATCCCTTCAGCATCCTTAATTATCTGCGCACCGGGGTATTTCGCAACTACTGGTTTGAATCAGGGACGCCTGCATTTCTGGTCGATTTATTGAAAGCCAAACATTTCTATATTCCAGATATCGAAAACATTGAGGCCTCGGATTCCATCATCGGAGCCTTTGATGTGGATTTCATTGAACAGGAAAACCTTCTTTTTCAGGCAGGCTACTTGACGGTTCAAGACCAGCGAAGTGTGGGCGGCAAAACATTCTACAAACTGCAATACCCGAATATGGAGGTCAAAGGGAGTTTGTCGGACTCGATCCTGAACCGCTACTCTCCTGATCAGGTCTTGAAGGAAAAGGCACAGATTCGCATTTATCAGACCCTGCTGGGAAATGAACTGGAGTTTGACCGCAGAAAGCGAAATATCGTTCGCTTCGACTGGGAACCGGCCTGAGAAAACGCGGCTGCAAAAAATCCTTTTGCAGCCGCAAGAGGTCAGTAGTCAGTAAATCCGAACAATTACAGAAACAAAAAATCACTTGATACGTTCACTCAAGACTTTTTGCAGTGATGTCGGAGAAGTCCCTGAAAACAATCACTCGTTTCACCGGTCATCAAAACACTGCAGCAAGACCTCTCTAAACTGCTCGTCAATGCCCGGTACGCATCGGATAAGCCACGGGCAGGATTGAGGCTCTCCAATGGCCGACCTGGCTGGGGCAAAAGCGAGAACAATCCAAAACCCCAATAAAAAAAATTCCGTTTTCTTGACGATTCATATCCATTGTGTCAAACTGCCTGGAAATACAACAACTTCAGAACGATCCATTCACTTGAGCAGATTGTCCTGGACATGCTGAAGAGCGTTTTTTTCACATGCGGATTCAAGAGCAGGTAGAGGCGCTGCAAGAAGCCATGCCCGACCACCCCGGGGTGGTAGTTTCGTTCTGCCGGACGATCATCGAGACGAACTGCAAAACTATCCTGATGGACAGGTTGTCGGAGTTTGGCTTCGGCGAACTGCGTATCGCCGAGGTCGACAAATCTCTGGAGATTATTATATGACAGTCGATATGCCACCACCGCGCATCGAAAGCCTGCGTGTCAGAAATTACCGTGCACTGAAGGATATTACTCTGGGGAAGATCACTCCGCTGACCGTGTTGCTGGGGCCGAACGGCAGCGGCAAATCCACGGTTTTCGATGTGTTCGCCTTCCTGGCCGAGTGCTTTACCGATGGCTTACGCAAGGCATGGGATCGGCGGGGACGCTTCCGAGAGCTGCGTAGCCGCGATCAGGAAGGCCCCATCGTCATCGAGCTCCAGTACCGCGAAAAGCCCGACACCCCACTGATCACTTATCACCTGGAGATCGTGGAGCAGGCCACAAGGCCGGTGGTCGCAAGGGAGTTCTTGCGCTGGAAGCGGGGCCATCCGGCTGCGCCGTTCCACTTTCTCGATTATCAGTACGGAAAGGGCAAGGTCATCACCGGGGAAGCCCCGGAAGCCAGCGATACACGTATCGAGAAACCACTGTCCGGTCCGGATGTGCTGGCGGCGAGCACGCTGGGCACTTTGGCGGAGAACCCGCGTGTCATTGCGCTGCGCAATTTCATCACCGGCTGGCACCTGTCTTATCTGTCGGCGGATGCCACCCGAGGCAATCCCCAGGCAGGCGCAGAGGAGCGGCTTTCTCCTACCGGTGACAATCTTCCCAATGTCATCCAGTACCTGCGGGAACAATACCCAGAGCGTCTGGAGCAGATTTTCGAGACGCTGCGCCGGCGCATTCCGCGGATAGAGAAGGTGCAGGCCGAGGTCTTGCAAGATAGCCGTCTGTTGCTGCTGGTCAAGGACGCGCCCTTTTCCACCCCGGTGCTGTCGCGCTTCGCCTCCGACGGTACGTTGAAACTGCTGGCCTATCTGACCCTGCTATACGATCCCGACCCGCCGCAACTGGTCGGCATCGAGGAGCCAGAAAACTTTCTGCATCCTCGTCTGCTGCCGGAACTGGCCGAGGAGTGCCAGCAGGCAGCGGACCGCACCCAGTTGATCGTTACCACGCACTCGCCGTTCTTTATCAACCCACTGCGACCCGAGGAAGTGAGGGTGCTGTACCGCGCCGCCGATGGCTATACCCGGGTGCGCCGGATCGCCGACATGCCTGGCATTGCCGCTTTCATTGAGCAGGGGGCGACACTAGGCGAACTCTGGATGGAAGGTCATTTCGATGCCGGTGACCCCCTCTCGTTGGGAGATGCGGAGTGATGCGGATAGAATTCCTGGTCGAAGAACCATCCGCCGAGGAAGCGTTGAAACACTTACTGCCGCGGCTGATCAGCCGGCGTGCCCACTGGAAACTAATCAATCTTGGCAGCAAGTACACGTTGCTGAAGGTGCTCACGAAACGCCTGACCGCCTATCGCCGGCGTATCGAGCAGGGCGAAGACCTGCGTATCGTCGTGCTGGTGGATCGCGACAATGACGAGTGCGAGGCACTCAAACGCCAGTTGGAAGGTGCGGCACAGGATGCCGGGTTGACGACTAAGTCCGCGCCGGCTGCCAACGGACGGTTTCTGCTCGTCAACCGTATTGTCATCGAGGAATTGGAGTCCTGGTTCATAGGTGATCCTGTAGCTCTGCGCGAGGCGTTCTCCAGCTTGCCCAGGATTGATGCCAACAAAGGCATATTTCGCAATCCGGACAATGGTGGATCCTGGGAAGCGTTGCATCGTTTCCTGAAAAAACACGGGATATACAAGAGCAGCTATCCTAAGATCGATGCTGCGCGGCGGATTGCTCCCAAGCTCGATGTTCGCGCCAACCGATCGCGTAGCTTCCGGGTGTTTGTTCAGGGGGTGGAGGCATTGCTCGCATGAATCGCGTGGATAGTAATCCCGAGCTGATCTCCTAAGTGTCCGCACGGGCAAGCGTTTCGCCAGGGCTTTGTTGTCCGGCACGCTGGAGAGGCAGACACTGTTTCAGGACGCGTTTCGCATGCTGGGGATGCGCAAGACCTCCACATTCTACGAGGCGGCGCGGGAGATGAGGGCATGCTGTGACCTAATCAGAAAACAACCGATGTCCACGGCAGTGTTCGAGGTGATGACATGAGTAATAAGATTCATCGGGGTGATGTACTGGCGATCCTGCAGCGGTTTAAGGAAGTCCGCGGGGAGAGCTACAGCATTACAAGAATCGGAGTATTCGGGTCGGTTGCACGTGGCGAGCCCAAGCCGGACAGTGATATCGATATCGTGTAAGGCGTTTGCTGGCAAAGTATGGTTATCCGCCTGATGCCCAGGAGACAGCGACCCAGTTAGTCATTCGCCAGGCCGAGTTGATGGCCGAAAACGTGGTGGCGCAGTGACGTGTGCGGCCCACGAATGCTCTGACTTCGCCTAATCGAACATCGTATACGGAGGTTACCATGTCTGCACAGAAAGGCTCGGAAGTACCATGCCCTCTCTGCTCGAAACAATTCACCGCCCGGGGAATTGGCCGACATTTGAGCTGTTTCTTCGACGGAGCTTCTTTCGGATCTGAAGAACTGGATATGGACGCCATGATTGGTCATGTTCTTGAGCCCAAGCAGTCCATATCCTATATTTATGATTTCGGTTCCTCAACCGAGCTGTTGATCACTGCGAAGAGCCAACATCAAGGCAAACTCAAAAAGAAAAGCGGGATAGATCTCTTGGTTCGGAATCCTGATCCGCAAATTCTCTGCAAAGTGTGCCACAAGAATGTGGCCGAGCATGTCGACTCCGAGAATATGCTGTTTTTATGCAGTGAGTGCCTGAATGACGCAGAATGTGAACAAGAGCTCCTGCTTCCGGTTGTCAACTCCCCACGATGCGGTATTTGTGCCTATGAAGGTAAAAAAGGAGTCAGACTTTTGAGTCACAAAGATTGATGGATGATTTGTATGAACTGTTCAGAGAGGCAGACAAGGTTTTGACCTTTTGATCAATGAGGCCAAGGGCGTCCTGCTCGGTCGTGAGACAAGCCCTACCCTGCTCAAGGACCGGGACCTCATGGCCGGGATGATGCAACGGCCTGTATCGGAAGAAGATGCCCTGAGCTATGAGGAATGGCTGCAAAAAAGGTTCTACAATATGAAGCAATGCTCCATCTGGCCCAATTGATGCTCCTGGCGCCCCTGGGGGTTCTTCGCTGGCGGTTGAATCTGGTCATTGTCCTGGCTGCTTCCTGAATAACGAATTCGAAATAAACTCATCGACCCAAAATCAAAGCAGTTTTTTCACTTCTTCCAAGTCATGTTTGGTCCCCACCACGATAAGCGTATCACCGACATCAAGCTCGACCTCCGCCTTAGGGTTATAGATCATCCCTCCATCCTGCTTTTTTATGGCGATGATGATCAAATTGTATTTTGGTCGCAGCTCTGACTCAATGAGATTCTTCCCCGGCAGTGAAGACTGCGGAGTCAATGCCAACTCCTCCATCTGCAAAGCGAGATTTTCTCCATGCATGGCCATTTCCAAAAAATTGATCACCGAAGGCCGAAGAACCATCTGAGCCATGCGCAAGCCTCCGAACAAATAGGGAGTCAGGACTTTGTTGGCCCCTGCATATTCCAGTTTTTGCACGGAGTCCTCGCTTTCCGCCCTGGCGATGACGGTGATGTCGGGATTTAACTGCTTGGAAGCCAGGGTGACATAAACATTTTTCGCATCGGTATTGAGGGTGGTGATAATCGCCTTGGCTCTTGTAACCCCGGCCTGCTGCAGAATCACATCACTGGTGGCATCGCCCTCGACAAAGAGAGAGTGCTGCTCTTCCATTTTTTCCAAGAGGCCGGCATCATTCTCAATGACCACCGTTTCAAATTTTTCACGTATGAGTTCCCTGGCCACCACGCAGCCGATTCGTCCATAGCCGCAGACGATGAAGTGGTCGCTCAGGGAATTGATTTTCTTTTCCATTTTTTTTCTCCCCCAAAACATCTGAATCCGGCCGCCCATCACGGCCTCGGTAAAAGATCCCAGTAAATAGGCAAAGCCCCCGACGCCGAGAAAAATAAGAATGCTCGTGTGGACTTTGGCGATATCCGACATGTCATGCACTTCGCCAAAGCCCACTGTGGACATGGTGATCATGACCTGATAGAAACTATCCAGAAAACTCCAGCCTTCGAGGGCCATATAGATATACAGGCCGTAGAGGAATAAGAGTAGAAGAAATAGACAGCCCAGGAAAAAAGGCCGGAATTCTGTATAGATCCATCTGATTTTTTTCATCACGTATTTCTTCCCCTGGTGCCGAGACTCCGAAGCACAAAGAGACGGGAGGCGTCCCGGCAGAACTTCACCTAAAGGTGGATGGCAGTGGCTGTAAAGTGTATTCCGGCAACAGTCAAGCCGAACCTGTCCGACGAATGGTTCGTGTTCTGGTTGACCTTCCAGAACCAAGACCGTAATTTGTGGGGGATGCAGGACAGGCGTCAATGACAAACTCTTGCTTTTCACTGTTTTTCCTTCAGGCACAAGCCCCAGTCGGGCAGCACATTCCCTCGCGTCTTGACAAAGCCAGCCGCCTTGCATACGACTTGGACCTCACGGATGAAGCCGAAATACAAAGCGGGGACCAGGAGAACCACATGCGGATCGTCATCATCGGGGCGGGTGAGGTTGGGTACCATATCGCCAGCAGGCTGCTGGCCGAAGACAAGGACGTGGTCTTTATCGACAAGGACCAGGATGTTCTGGATCAACTGGTCGATCGATTGGATGTGGAAACCATCTGCGGGTCGGGCAGCTCCCCCCAAATTCTGGAAGACGCCGGGATACAGAAGGCCGACATGCTCATGGCCGTGACCGACAGCGATGAAGTCAATCTCATCGCCTGCACCTTCAGCAATATCCTGGCTCCGAATCTGATCCGGGTGGCCCGGGTCAGGAACCCCGACTACAACAGGTATAAAAATATCCTGGCTGAGTCTTTGAAAATCGATATTGTGGTCAATCCCGAGGACGAAGTCGTTGGTGCGGTTGAACGAGTGCTGAAATCGCCGGGAACGACTGAAATCAGCCTGTTTTCCAATGTTGACATCCAGATGGCCGCCGTCAGAATCCAGGCGGGAAGCCCGATTTCCAACATGAGCATGGCTCAACTCAAAGCCTCAATCGAAACCGATGACTTCATTGTCGCGGCGATTCTCAGAGAGGATGGACTCATCATCCCCACAGGGCAGGACAGTCTGCAGCCAGGGGACATGATGTATTTTGTCTGTGCCGAAAAGGACTTGTCCGGACTTCTGAAATCCTTCGGCGTCATCACCGGAGCCCCGAATAAAATCATGATCATCGGCGGCGGCAAAATTGGATTCAAGCTGGCCCAGACACTGGAAAAACACAAAGGAATCAGCCTGAAAATCGTGGATCTCAGTCGAGAGCGCTGTGATTTTTTAGCGGAACACCTGTCCAATACCATTGTCCTGAATGGGGACGGCAGGGATCGGGATCTCCTGCATGAAGAAAACATCGCTGACATGGATGTGCTCATCAGCCTGACCGGAGACGAAGAGAACAACATCCTCTGCTCTCTGCTGGCCAAGAGCCTGGGCCTGAACAAGACGGTGACCCGAATCAACAAATTGGCCTATCTTCCCTTGATGCAGGCTTTGGGATTGGAAAACATCGTCAGCCCCAGACTGGCCACGGCCAACAGCATTCTGCGTTACGTCCGCCAAGGAAACGTGATTTCCAGTATCTCCATCAAGGAGGAGGCTGAAGTACTGGAGGCGGTGGTTGAGGAGGATTCGGCCTTCGCAGGCAAGCCTCTTCAGGACGTGAACTTTCCCAAAGGCTGCATCGTGATCGGGCAGATACGCGGGGAGGAGATTGTCATTCCTTCCGGAGCAAGTGTTCTAAAACCAAGGGACCGGATTATGATTTTAGCGATCAGGAAGAAAATCCCCCAGGTCGAAAAAATGCTGAAGGCCAAAGCCAAGGGTTAGCAGATACACTGGCGGTACATCCTTCTCGTCATCGGGCTCATTCTGTGTTTCAGCGGCCTGAGCATGCTCGGGCCCCTGGCCTATGCCCTGTCCACCCGGGACGGCCTGGCCCTGCCCTTTCTTTTCTCTGTCGCCTTCAGTTCCTGTGCTGGGTTATCGCTGTATGTCCCCTTCCGGCGGCAGCGGGTCGAACGGATGAGCCACCGGGAGGGCATGGGGATTATCCTGCTTTCGCTGGCCATCCTGCCTCTTTTGGGGGTGGGAGGCATGCAGTTGTACAAGGCTGAAGTCCCGGGACCAGTGCCGGATAAGCTCCGGCCCCGCATCCGGGATACCGCCCTGTTACTAGCGATTGACGGCTTCCCGGGATCAGGCCTTGAGTTTGGATAATTCAGCCTCATGGCCTATGATGAGCAGAATATCCCCGCTGCGCAAGACCCTGTCCGCCTTGGGCACAAAATCGAACTGCCGCTTCCCTGGAGGCTTGACCGCGATGACCTGCAAGCCATAAGCATTGGGCAGATCGAGTTGTCTTAGGCTCTTCCCGTCCCAGTCCTTGATCTCCAGTTCCCTGACCATAACCCCCTCGGACAGTGAGAGATAATCCACAACTCCTGGAATCACCAGCTTTCGGGCCAGTTCCTGGGCTGCAAAGCGCTCTGGAAAAACAACTTCTTCCGCTCCGATTTTTTTGAGCACGATCTCATGCTCATCACTGATGGCCTTGACCCATAACCTGGGATCCCCGAGTTCCTTGAGATGCAGGGCGATGAGC
>CAZUMF010000179.1:0-9932 GCA_964621385.1 uncultured Desulfohalobiaceae bacterium | reverse complement strand
GGGGAAGAGGGGGGACGGAGGCGGGACCCGGCTTCACACAGATGCTTCCGTCTTCGCAAAGAAGCTTCGCCGTGACAAGTCGCCGTGGCAAGCGTCGGAGATCGGGAAGAGGGACGTCGGATGTCGGAGGTCGGAGGTCGGGAAGAAGGGGGAAAGCGGAAAGAGGTTAAAAGGTTCACAGTTCACGGTTGAAGAAAGCGGAGTGATGATAAAAACAAAGATGAGACAACTACACAATAAAAGCAAATCCGATATGCAGCAATATTCAATGTTCAATATTCAATATTCAATCCCCTATGGCGCGCCGGGCATGGGCCTCACATCCACCGAAGAGGACAATCCGGCCTTGACTTCGGCAATGGAGATCTCATTGCGGTGGAAAATGCCTGCGGCCAGGGCGGCCTCGGCCCGGGTTGCGGTGAAGACTTCGCGGAAATGGTCTACAGTGCCGGCCCCGCTGGAGGCAATGACCGGAATGCAGACCGCATCGCTGACAGCCGCGATGAGTTCGCAGTCGAAGCCGGCATTGGTGCCGTCCCGGTCAATGGAGTTGAGCAGGATTTCGCCGGCTCCCAGTTCTTCGCAAACCTCGGCCAGGGTTACCGCATCCAGATCCCGGCCTTCCCGCCCCCCGCTGATGGTGCACTGAAACCAGCAGAAGGCCTCCCCGTTCGGTCCCGGCATTGTTGTGGGGAAGACTCGGTGTCTCGTTGCCTCGGGTGCGTGGACATAGACCCGTCTGGGGTCCACAGAAATGACCACAGCCTGGTTTCCGTAGACCCGGGCAATGGATTCGACGGCGCTTTGTCCGGTTTTGACCCCGGTTTTGAGCACTTCCTCCACGATCAGGACCGCGTCGCTCCCGATGGAGACCTTGTCCGCACCGGAGCGGAAGTATTCCGCGGCCACATCCAGGGCGCTGTAGTGCCGGCCCCGGCTGTCGGTGTAATCCCGGATGCCGCCGCCGATGGTCAAGGGAACAAAGACATGGGTCGAGGTCTGTTTGAGGACCTCGAGCATGGGGGAGTCTTCCAGGGGAAAGTCCCTGAAGGCGGTGATATTCAAAAAGGCGATCTCATCGGCCCCCTGCTCGTAGTAGCGGCCGGCCAGTTCCACGGGTTTGCCCAGGTTGCGCACGGCGCCTTGTTCCCGGACATCATACTGATCCCCTTTGGTGACCACGAGATCCCCCTGATCGTTGGAGCGGACGTCCAGGCAGGCCACAATGCGTTTGGCCAGGCTGGTGGTCCGGGGGCAGCGGCGGGGCTGGGCCTGGACCCCGGCGCTTGAGATGAAATTTTCAAGGATCTGCAGCCCGGTGCGGCCGCTTTTTTCCGGATGAAACTGGGTGGCAGTAAGCCGGCCCTGCTGGATCGCGCTCACGAACTCCTGGCCATAGTCTGTTCTGGTCAGGACCACGTCGGCATCCTCGGGCTCGACATAATAGGAATGGACAAAATAGAGCTTTTCATCCCCGTGCAGGCCATTGAACAGGGGAGAGGATTGTTCCAGTTTATAGCCGTTCCAGCCGATGTGCGGGATGGAGCGATCGGTGGTGAAGCGTTTGACCCGCCCTGGAATCACGCCCAGACCCGGGATATCCGGCGCTTCCTCGCTGAATTCCAAAAGAGCCTGCATTCCAAGGCAGATGCCCAGAAAGGGCCGGTCGGCTCGGAGATAGGCCTGCAGGGGCTGGACAAGGGCCTTGTCCTGGAGGATGCGCATCATGTTCCCAAAGGCTCCGACACCCGGGAATACGAGTTTTTCAGCCTGGAGGATGTCTTCGCCGGAGCGGACAATGGAGACGGATTCTCCAAGCCGTTCTATGGCATTGATGACCGAGCGGACATTGCCGGCGCCGTAGTCGAGAAGCGTAATCATGTGGGGATTCCGATTGGTTTAAGGAGGAGTTGAGCGTTGGGTAGTCTTCCATGGATACTTTTAAAATGAAAAAAGTAGATTATTGCCCACTGATCACACAGATTGACACGGATGTGTTTTCTTTTTGCCTGTCAGCAATAAGAGGCTGGCAGGCAAATGCCATCGCCATGCGGCATGGCAGAAAGGCATTTCTTTTGGAGGTATCGCCCAGCCAGGCTTCGCAGTTAGCTTCGCCGCGCCAAGGGTGATGACTCCTTTTGCTGCTGGGTCTTACGTGCCACGTCGAAGCTTTCAGCGAAGACGGGTTTCCAGCAGCAAAAAAGTATATTTTTCATTATCCGTGTCAATCCTGTCAATCCGTGGGCTCAAGTTTTCTTTTCATAGGCTTTTATTGAAGCTCAGCCAAAAGCAAAGTATAAGCGGATGAGCACCGAGCGTTCTTTCCAGTGATCAAAGACGTATCCGAAAAATGTGCGGTCTGACGGTGCTCTTTCACTCCCGGAGCACGCAGCCCTCCAGGGCCTGCCTGGCCAGTCCCGCCCCGGCTTGTTCGTACATGTCGTAGGCCGTACAGACCCCCAGTTTGGAAAGATCCTCCACTTCCTCCGGATACTTGGCAATGGCCGCCACCATGCAGTCAAATCCCAGGTTGCGCAACTGGTGCACGGCAAAGACATTGCCCTGGTGATTGGGCATGGCCAGGACGATGAGTTCCAGATCGATGTCTTTTTTGAGCTTCAGCCAGAACTCGGTGTCGCCGGCGTCTCCCAGAACGATGTTCCGGCCCTGGGAGCGATTCCGGTCCACCCGCTCCGGGGCGTGTTCCACCCCGCAGATGGCATCGCCGTAAACCTCGCGCAGTTCGTCATAGGCCCCGCTCCCAATGCGGCCCATGCCGAAGATCACGGCCCGGACCTGGCCCAGTTCAATAGGCGCATCCAGGGGATGGCAGTGTTCCCGCTCCAGAAAGGCGAGGCGTTTCCCTAATTTCTGGTACAGACTCTCGGCAAAAACGCTGAGGGGCGAGGACAGGGCGAAGCTGATGCTCACGGTTATGGCCATGACCAGGAGCCAGTCCGGCGGGATCAAGTCCTGAGTCACAGCCAGGGAGGCCACGATGAGTCCGAACTCGGAAAAATTGGTCAGGGTCAGGGAGGCGAACAGGCTGGTCCGGACCCGCAGACCGAACAGGCTGACAATGGCCTGATAAATCCCGGTCTTGAATACGAGGAGCAGGCAGAGCAGGACCGAGGCGATGAGCATCTCCAGGGTGGGCAGGCCGGTCATGCCGATGGACAGGAAAAACCCCACCAGCATAAGCTCCTTGAAGCCGAACAAGGCTTTGGACAGTTCCGTGGCCCTGGGATGCCCGGCAATGAGCACCCCGACCACCAGGGCGCCCAGGTCCGGCTTGAGCCCCACCAGGGCGAAGTACTCCGCGCCAACGCCCAGGGCGAGGAACAGGCCGCAGAGGATGAAGAGTTCCCCCCGGCCGGAATGGTCGAGCAACCGGTAGAGGAGCGGCCGGATCAGGGGCAGGGCCAGAACAGTCAAGGCCCAGGGGCTGGGGATCTTGCCGGCGGAGGCACTCAAAAAGAGCACCGCAAACAAATCCTGCATGATGAGGATGCCGATGGCGATGCGGCCGTAAAAAGCGCTCATGTCCCCTTTGTCTTCCAGGACCTTCACGGCGTAGACCGTACTGGAAAAGGACAGGGCGAAACCGAGAACCAGCAAAGCCTGCCAGGAGAGATCCAAAAGCGGGATGTCGATGTACAGTTTCCCCAGGAAGAGGGCACCCCAGATGAGCAGGGTGGAGAGGCCCATCTGGGCTGTGGCGCTTCCCCAGATTTCCGCTTTGAGCAGTCCTTTGACATCCAGTTTGAGCCCGATGGAAAACAACAAAAGGGTGATGCCCAGGTCCGAGATGAGATCCAGGCCGACTGGCGGGGCAAAGCCGAGGATGTTGTAGGCAAAGCCGGCCAGCAGAAAGCCCACCATGGGGGGGAGTCCGATGCGGGTCAGGGCGAACCCGAAGCCGTAGGCGAAGCTGACAAGAATCACGAGCATGACGGTTCCTCAGAAAAAGATGTGGGCTGCAGCGCCCTGCATGTAGATGGTCTTGACGGTTTCAGGCGGGGCGAAAATCCAAAGAGATGCCAGTCGAGTTCGATCCTGGGCGAAGGTCCCTTTTCAGGTTGTAAATCGAGTAGGCTCAGCTGCTTCATTCAGTTGTTTGACCAAGGGCTTCTCTGTTTGCCATACAAGCGGGTCTAAGGATTATGGATGAACCTGCCCATGAGGCACGGCACACTATGGATGCCAGAAGCTTGATTGTCGGTCAAGTCCTGGGGCGGTAATGCGAACAAACTGGCCGGCCTGGGCAGGAATCTCATAATCTTCAGAACCGCGGATCAGCCGCAGCTGATGCGCCATTTGCAGAACAGGCCCTCTGGATGGGGATCGGGCGGGGCGAATTCGCAGTCCACCCTGATCCGGGGATCGATGACCTTGCAGAAGTGGACGAATTCATTGCCGTGCATTTCCTTGCAGGCGTATTCGCCGAGTCCGTGTTTGAGCCGGCCGAGCTGAGCCGGGCAGTTGTCCGAGGACACGATGAGTTCGTTCCCCTTGTCCTGGATGCGGAAGCTGTCCATCAGGTACCAGGGATAGTAGTGCATGGCCTGGACAAAGCCCTGCAGTCCGCCGGCGGTGATGTTGAAGCGCTCCTTGATGTCTTTGGCCGCGAGCTTGCCGGCCTTGGCCCAGACTGCGGCATTCAGGTCTTCGGCCGTGGTCAGGTCGAAACGGTTTTCCACATTGATGAACCAGAAGGCGTCGACGATGCGGTACTGCCAGAGCAGGGAGCGGGCCAGTTCTTCCAGAGTGTCCCGGTCCAGGCCGGCAATTGGATCATTGGTCATGGTTGTTGACCTCCTATACTTACGGTCGGCATACATTGAGGTTTTGCCTCTTCAAATTCCTGGTAGCTGAGGCCTGAAATTGAGGGGCCTTGCAATGTATACCTCCCGTAAGTATCTATCTTCAATTCTCTAAGCAATTTCCTGAAACTCATAGTCGAGGAGCTCCACGATCCGGTCATACGTGAACAGGATTTCTTCCGGACTGTTTCCCGGGATGTCCAGAAAGCAGTAGCGGTAGCTCTGGGGGTTGTGTTTGTAGTCCGAGAGATTGAAGCCTTCCTGAATCAGGTTGCGGATGACCACATCCGGATAGAGGAGCTTGATCTCTTCATACCCGCTTTGGGTCGGGGTCTTGATGATTTGTTTGTCGCTGAAGGAGTGGAGTTCGAAGTTGAAGCAGTAAGGGTATTTCCCGATCCGGCCGTGATTCTCGAATTGCGGTTTTTCTCCCACAGCCACCTGAAGCAGGAGATGGAGAGGATCAAACGCGGTCACGGACTCGATGGTCTTGGCGAACTGAAAAGCGATGCGGCTGTTGACCTCAATGATTTGAAAGGTCTCCTTTTTAGGATCGGCCCGCAGCTCGACATTGAAAAAACTGTTGTCCAGGCCGAGCGCCGGGATGAGCTTGTACACAGCCTCGCTGATCTTGGCATCCAGGCTCGATCCAAAGGTGTAGGGGAATTCATGGCGGTGGAAGATATAGGTTCCGGTATGAAACACCGCCCGGGTCATGCCGAAAATGGAGACGTGACCATCAAAGATAAAGCCGTCCACCGTGATCTGTTCTCCGGAGATAAGTTCTTCGCAGAGAAAGGTGTTGCAGGTGGTGAGGTTGTCCTCGGCCTGGTACTTGGGATTGATGGACAAGGCCTCAAGAAAGTAGCTGTTCTGCCGGACGATCTTATTGCTTTCCAGTCCGATGAAATGGATGAGTTCATCCAGGGAGTCGATGATGTGGCTGCCGAATGAGATATTGGCCCGGCTGGGCTTGATAAAAAACGGCGAGGGCAGCAGCTCGGAATTGTTGAGCAGGTCGATGGCCAGACAGAAACCCGGAGTGTGCTCCGGAATGTGTCTGTGCTGAATCCGTCTGGACAGATATTTGTTCTGGCAGTTGATGACGCTGTCCACTGAGGCAAAGCGCTTCCCGGTCTGATCGCAGATGATGGCCGCGAAGATTGCGGAGGAATCATGGGTGCCCACCACCCCGTCGTACATTTCCGGGTAGCGTTTGATGAGCTCGATGGTCCGCAGCAGATAGTCCCGGACTCCGTATTCCAGAATCCGCTCACTGGTTTCAACCGTCAATTCGTATTCGGGATTATCCGAAAAACTTTTTTCCACGACTTCCAGGTCACTGGCATCGCAGAGGTAGAGGATTTTTTTTGGCTGCATGCTCACTCCGTATCGTGGATGATTCCCAGCTTTTTGGCCCGCTTGAGCCATTGATGCCTGGCCAGGGCCCGCATATCAGCGACTGTGTCGGTCTCATCCATAATTTCTATTCCCAAAAGCGTTTCGATGACATCTTCCATTGTGATTATTCCGGCTACGCTGCCATGTTCGTCGACCACCAGCATTGCATGCTGCTGTTCGGCCAATAATTGTTCAAACAATCGAATCAGTTGCACCATTTCAGGTATGACAGGCAAATTCCTGCAAAACTCATGCAATTTTTTTTCCTGATTCCCACGGGAAGCCTCAAGGTAAATGTCGCTTTTTAAAACAAATCCATCGATTTGATCGGTTGTTTCTCGATAAATGGGTATCCTGGAAAATTTGATTTCCTGAAATTTGACAATCACTTCACCGATGGTCATTTCAGCAGGCAGCATGAATATGACCGTGCGCGGGGTCATGATATCATCGGCCCTTAATTTGCGTAACAAAAATAAATTTTTAATGATTTGAGACTCTTGTTCTCGGAACTGCCCCTCTTTATGGCCTATATCGGCCATTGCTTGTAGTTCTTCGCGGCTGATGCTGCGTACCGGCTTTTCCCTGGAGATTATTCTGGTTATGATCAAAGATAGATACACAAGGGGATACAGCAGTACAATGATGACATGCAAAATACGAGCCGTAACCGGCGCCAACTCCCGCCAGTACAGAGCCCCGATTGTCTTGGGGATGATTTCTGTGAATACCAGAATGAGAAGGGTCAGTACAGCAGAGGTGATAGCGACATAGCCGCTGCCAAAAACAACCAGGGATTGAGCACCGACACCTGCGGCTCCTACGGTGTGTGCTATGGTATTGAGGCTCAGAATGGCAGCCAGAGGGCGGTCGATATCTTCTTTTAACTTACGCATGAGATGCCCTGTTTTTGGCGAGGTATTCTCATGCGCCCCAATAAAGCCGGGAGTAATCGATAAGAGTATCGATTCGAGAAGCGAACAGAGAAACGAAAACCCGAGGGCGATGAACAGATAAAAAAACAGTAATTTCATCTCACAAAACTTTTTTTCACAAAGACTGCAACTGGTTCGGAGTGACACACTTTTTGTTTTCTATGACAGAGAGTGACCGATAAGCGCCTAAAGCCCCAAAGGGGTGGAGGTGTTCCAGTGCTGGGTGTCCACTTCGCCCTTGATCAGGGCGCCGTCCTTGAAGATCATATGGATGCAGTCCAGATCCAGCAGGCAATTGATGTTCTCCAGGGGATCCTGCTTTAGGACCAGGCAGTCGGCCGCCTTGCCCGGCTGCAGGGTTCCGGTGCAGTGCCCGAGCCCCACTGCTTCGGCCGCTGTGCCTGTGGAGGCCACAATGGCCTCCATGGGCGACATGATCCCTTTGTCCACATACTGCACAAGCTCCATGCAGTTTTTGCCGTGAAAATTGTAGGGCGTGCCCGCGTCCGTGCCCATGACCACCTTGACCCCGAGTTCCACGGCCCTGTTCAGGGTCTCCACCCGGATTTTGGATACCTCGACGGCCTTTTCAGACATGAATTTGGGGATGCCTTTTTTCCCGGCGGAGCGGACCATCCAGAAGTTGGAACTCAAGGTTGAAATGAGATAAACCCCGGAATCGGCCATAAGCTTCAAGGCGTCCTCGTCGGCCAGGGTCCCGTGCTCGATGGTCCGCACACCGGCCTTGACCGCGTTTTTGATGCCCTGGGCCCCGTGGGCGTGGGCCGCGGTGTGCTTGTCTTCTTTTCTACCTTCCCTGACCACGGTCCGCATCTCGTCAATGTCCAGCATGGGGGCCCCGGGCACCCCTCCGGGATTCATGATGGCCCCGGTGGCCATGATCTTCAAGAGATCGGCCCCGCCCTGGAGCTGCTCCCGGGCCGCCTTGCGGTTTTCATCGATGCCGTCCGCCTGGCGGTAGAGTTCGGGGAAGTAGCCGTTTCCGGCGGCGGTCATGCTGATGATTTTGCCGCAGGCCAAAATCCGGGGGCCGACGATGAGCTCTTCCCTGACGGCTCGTTTGACCGCGATGTCGATGAGATGGGCCGAGCCCATGTTGCGCACCGTGGTCACCCCGGCCCGGACCGTATTGCTCATCTCAATGGCCGAGCGGATGGTGCGCAGCTTATGCTCCACCAGGCTCTCGTGATAGGTGTCCGGCAGGCCGTGCATGTCTAAATGGATGTGGGCGTCGATGATTCCGGGCAGAACATATTTTCCGGCGAGGGTGTAAACCTTGGCCTTGGCCGGGATTTGAAGCGTTTCAGCCGGTCCCAGGGCTTGGATTGTCTGATCCTTGATGAGCAGGGAGTGGTTTTCCAGGATCTGTCCGGTCCCGTCGATCACTGTGGCGTCGTGCAGGCAGGTGTGCATCGAATGTGGTCTCGCTGTGCGTGAAGCAGGTCAGAGTGATGTTGTGCAGACCGCATTGGATATAGCACAGCCCACGGTGCCTGGCAAGATCCGGAGGCCGGGACGTCCTGCACTGAGAGCGCGGTCCAGGTCTCCAGCGCTGTTCTTGACGATTTGTTTTAGAGCATATCTATTTTGCCTTGGAAGTTTGCGGATGATTCCATGAACCCGAAGCAACTTGAGGTGACGACTCGTCTTTATTGACTTCTTGAGAAACATTAGCTCGCAGAGCTATGTCCATCACTCCTTTTCGTAAGGGAAGACGTGTTTTGGGCTCATCGTTCGACTGGCCTTGCTTGTGCCGGTGCACCCGAAATTTTCCTGGATTATTGATGGTGGTTTCCACTCTGAGATTGTTTTGCTCGTTATACACCTTGACGCTATTGTGATCGACCCAGTAGCGAACTCGAATCCCGTCATTGAAGTCCTGAACGCGCGTCAATACCTGATCATGAGATCGGGAGTGTGGCCGGCGATCTCTTCGCACAGGGCTTCAGCCGACAGGAGTTGGTCGACTTCATACAGCTTTTGGGGAATACCCTCATCCAAACACTCAAGAGCCGCTCCGAAATTCAGGCGATTAAAAAAGAGGGTATCAATTCCCTTGAGCTGACGGTCCAGTACTGTGTCGATGAGATCCGGGATGTTTGCGAAGAATTACAGGAAATACCTGGAAAAATATCAGACGCTCCCGTGGCCTGCAGCTCGGTGTACGTCGGAAGTCATGAAAAATTATCCTTGCCGGCTTCAAAGGCTTTTCGGATTTCTTGATAGATAATTTTTGTTCGGGTGCTGGAAAACAGTGCTTGACTTTATACAAATTTGAGTATAATTCTAAAATTGAAAGGTATTCGAATAATCTTATAGGGAGGTCAAATGTATAAGGATCTGCAGGGAAAGATGGTCATTATGTTACCGGCGGGCAGCTCATGGAGCTGTAAACTCAAATCCTATCATTTAAACACCTGAAAAGACCAATGGGACGCAAAGAAAGAAGAGAACGCGAAAAACAGCAGCGTCGCACGCAGATTTTAAACGCCGCACGTGCGCTTTTGTTAAAAGAGGGGTTTAACAAGACCTCGGTTAGTAAGATTTCGAAAAAGGCAGAGCTTTCCGTAGGCTCCATCTATTTTTATTTCAAAAACAAGGAAGAGATATTTGCCTCGCTCGAGCATGAGGGGCTTGAAATCCTGCATGAATATGTGCTCTCAGAGACCGGAGGCGTTACCGACTGCAGAGACACGTTAAAGAAGGGTGCTGATGCATATTACCAGTTCAGTATAAGCCACAGGGACTATTT
>CAZUMF010000178.1:0-9939 GCA_964621385.1 uncultured Desulfohalobiaceae bacterium | reverse complement strand
GAACTCAATTGAATTTGATAGCTTACATCAATGTGAAGAGTCTTATTTTCCGACCCCCTCCAAATAAAACTCCTTGACGACATTCCTCGCCTTCTGACAGTATAGCACCTAATTTGCCTATGCTGATAAATGTATCAAAATCTTGCATATTCGGAGTAATTTTTGCCCAGTTCTCGGTATAAAGGAGACATCGTCGCCGGCTCCCTCCTGGTCAAAGAAAGCCGCATGGTCGCGGATATTCTGATTCAAGGGTACACCGGTGGTGGTCTTTATGAGAAGATCCTGAAAGACAACATTCTTCAGAAACGGAGCCTGGTCACGGCCAAGCGGCAGGCCCGGCTGATATGGGACCGCCTGCTGCCCTTTGACCAGGACTTCCGGCTCATGGTCCGGGACGGCACCCACGAGCAGGCCACCCAGGCTCTGCTCTGCGCTGCCATCAAACACAGCCGGCTGCTGGGTGATTTCATCCGGCAAGTCATCCACACCCAGATCACCATCTATAAAACATCCGTCTCCACCCGGGACTGGGATCAGTTTTTTGAACAATGCGAGCTGACTCAGCCCTCCCTTGCCGCCTGGTCGGCATCGACCCGGAACAAGGTCCGCCAGATTGTGTTCAGGATGCTGGCCGAGGCCAAGATCATCGACTCCACCCGGAGCAAAAATCTCCTGCCGTTTTCCGTAATGCCCGATGTCCGCACCCTGCTTCATGATCGAAACGAAGACTACGTCCTGCATTGCCTGGAGATCTTTTTATGAGCACATCCTTTGAAAACCGGCTCAATCAAGTCATTGACCGCCTGCTTTCCAAAGAGCTGCTCTCCAATGCCGGGCTGGGCAATGAAATCGGATTCTACATCTTTGACTACGCGCCGGAACAAGAACTCCAAGTGCGGCGGTTTATCGAAACCATCAAGGATCAGCTCGGCAAGCGCCGGCCTGATCTGTGCTTTGTCCATGTCAATCTGTTTCAACTGATCATCGACTACCTCAGGGAGCGTAAACTCCTGGACAAGGCCTTCCAGATGCAGAAGGACAAGGGAGACGCGGCCCTGTTCAAGGCCTTGAAAGGCCCTTTGCATGAGCAGAAGATCGCTGCCTATTTTGTCCGGACCGTCGAGCCGGACTCCAAAGACCTGATCCTGCTCTCCGGGATCGGCAACGCCTGGCCATTGTTGCGCAGCCACACCCTCTTGAACAGCCTGCATCCCCTGATCCCGGATACTCCCCTGGTTGTCTTCTACCCCGGACAATATGACGGACAGGGCCTGCGTCTGTTTGGCAGGATCAAAGAGCGCAATTACTACCGGGCCTTTCGTCTGGTGGCCCCAACCCCATAGGCTCGCACGGAGCACAATGTATGCAGATTCAAGACATCTTTGCCAAGGACCTCTTCCGACCCATCAACGGGGTGGTCAAAGCGGACCAGCAGGACGAGGCCATTGTCTGGCAGGAGCTGGACGAGTATGTGATCACCAATGAACTGGACAAGCATTTTCGCAAGTTTTTCGATTCCTACCTCAGCTCGGTCAATGATCCCAACCTGAGCGGCCGCATCGGGATCTGGGTCTCGGGCTTCTTTGGCTCGGGCAAATCCCATTTCATCAAGATCCTGTCTTACCTCTTGAACAACAGGCAGGCCCACAACCCGCAAGGGGGTGAGATGAAACGGGCCGTGCAGTTCTTTGATCAGAAGCTGCAGGACCCCATGCTTTTGGCCGATATGAAAAAGGCCGCCACCAGCAACACCGACGTGGTCCTGTTCAATATCGACAGCCGGGCCGACGCCAAGGAAGGCCGCGGGGCCATCCTCTCCGTGTTCTGGCGGGTGTTCAACGAAATGCAGGGTTTCTCCGGTGATGCCCCCCACATCGCCGAGATGGAGCGTTATCTCTCGGACAAGGGCAAATACCAGGACTTCTGCAGCACGTTTCAAGAGCTCTGCGGCGAGCCCTGGACAGCCGAGCGGGACGCCTATCACTTCAGAAAGGACGAAGTGGTCCAGGCCCTGGCCAGGACCCTGGGCCAGAGTCAGGAATCGGCCGAAGACTGGTTTGAAAAGGCAGAGGACAGCCTGAGCCTGACCATCGAGGCCTTTGCCAAACGGGTCAAGGAGTACCTGGATAAAAAAGGCCGGGACCAGCGCATCATTTTTCTGGTGGACGAAGTCGGCCAGTTCATCGGCAGCGACGGACACCTCATGCTCAACCTGCAGACCATCGCCGAAGACCTGGGCAGGATCTGCCAGGGCCGGGCCTGGGTCGTGGTCACCTCCCAGGAGGACATCGAGTCCATCCTCGGGGACCTGAAATCCGCCCGGGCCAATGACTTCTCCAAGATCCAGGGCCGCTTCACCACCCGTCTCTCCCTGTCCAGCTCCAATACCGACGAGGTCATCCAGGCCCGGCTCCTGGACAAAACACCCCTGGCAGCAGCCGAACTGGAGGCCCTGTTCCAGGAAAAGGGGGACATCCTCATCAGCCAGCTCAGCTTCACCCAGGACAGCGCCAGCCTGAAGCCCTACCGGGACAAACAGGACTTCGTGGGCACCTACCCCTTTGCCCCCTACCATTTCCAGCTGGTGCAGAAGATCTTCGAGTCCATCCGCAAGGCCGGGGCCACCGGCCTGCATCTGAGCCGAGGGGAGCGCTCCATGCTCGATGCCTTCCAGTCCGCGGCCAAGAAGATCTCGGACCAGGCCGTCGGCGCCCTGGTCCCCCTGTATGCCTTTTACCCGGCCATCGAGAGTTTCCTGGATACCGCGGTCAAACGAACCATTGACCAGGCCCATGACAACCCCGGCCTGGAAAAAGATTTTGACGTCCGGCTCCTGCAGACCCTGTTTTTGATCCGCTATGTGGACATCATCCAACCCAATGTGGACAACCTGGTGACCCTGTTCATCGATCAGGTGGATGCCGACCGGCTGGCCATCAAAAGAAAGATCGAAGAGGGGCTGCAGCGCCTGGAAAAACAGACCCTGATCAGCCGCAACGGTGATCTCTACTTCTTCCTGACCAATGAGGAACGAGACGTCAGCCGGGAGATCAAAGGCCTGGACATCTCCTCGGCCGAAGAGGTCAAGCTCCTGGCCGAGGCCATCTTTGAAGACATCCTCAAAGGCCAGAACAAGCACCGCTACAAACCCTTTAAGCGGGACTACGGGTTCAACCGCCTCCTGGACGGCCACCCCATTGGCTCCAGGCTGGACCAGGAAATCGGCGTGGAAGTCGTCACTCCCCTCCTGTCCGATTCCTTTGATGCCTTCAACGACGTGAGAAGGATCATGCACACCTCGGAGCACACCGGGCGAGTGCTCATCAAACTCAAAGACAGCCCGGAACTGGGCCGGGAGGTGCGGACCTATCTGCAGACCGACAAGTACATCCGCCAGAAGAGCGACGCGGCCCAGTCCACCTCCTTCAAGCGCATCCTCCGGGACCGACAGGAAGAGAACCGGGAACGTAAATCAAGGATCATCCATCTCCTGGAGAAGCTTATCCTGGAGGCCCAGTGCGCCGCCCTGGGCCAGACCCTGGAGGTCAAGGCCGCCACGCCCCGGGCCGTGATGGAGGAAGCCATCGAATACGTTATCGAGAACCTGTACAACAAGTTCGGCTACCTCAAAAAACTGCACGACGATCCCAGCAAAGAGATCAAGGCCGTCCTGCTCTCAACCGATGTGGGACAGCTGGAACTCATCAAGGGGCTGTCCGAGGTAAACAAGGAGGCCCGGCAGGAAGTCTCGGAGTACATCCAGCTCATGGTGGCCAAGAATCATCAGGTCCTGCTCTCCGACCTGGTGGAGCATTTCGGAAAACGGCCTTTCGGCTGGCCGGAATGGGAGGTGGTGCTCCTGGTGGCCAAGATCTTCATGGCCGGGGAGCTGACCCTGGTCATGAACAGCGAAAGTATCAAGCCCCGGGAGGCAGTCGAGCCCATGCTAAAGGCTGCCAAGTGGCGGACCCTCAAGATCCTGAAACGCAAAGTCCCCACCCAGGAAGAAGTGGACAAGGCCAAAAGGCTTTGTCAGGAGCTCTTCGGCAAGATCGGACCTGACAGCCTGGATGATTTGGAGAAAATGATCCAGGGCGAGCTGACCCGCTGGCACAAGGACCTGAGCAGTTACGAGCAGCTGGCCCAGACCGGAGAATATCCCGGCCGGCAGGAAATCCAGAACGGTCTGGAACTCACCCGCAAGATCCTGGCCATCAAAGACAGCTATGAGTTCATCAGCACCTTCAATAGGCACAATGACGATCTCCTGTATACCGGCGAGGATCTGCACACTCTGACCGATTTCTACACCAACCAGCGGCCCACCTGGGAGAAGCTCAAACACTCCCTGTCCGAGTTCAAGAAAAACGAGGCGGTGCTGGCCAAGGACGCCCAGTCTGCCGATTCTTTAAAACGCCTGCACTCCATAGCCGAGGCCACGGCCCCTTACGGTATGCTCAAGGACGTAAACAGCCTGGTGGCCAAGGTGGCCGCGGTCAATGACGAACTGGTGAGCACACGGCGGGAACAGACTCTCTTGGACATTGAGGGCCGGATCGAGGCCCTCAAGCAGGAGCTGGCTGCACCCGACCTTGATGCTGATTTCAGCAACCAGATCCTTATCCCCCTGCAGCAGATCAAAAACGACATTGCCCAGGAGACGAGCATCCCGAACATGAGCTATCTCCTGGAAGAGTTCGGCACAGCCGAGGCCTATGCCTATGAGCAGATCGAGCAGAAGCGGCAGAAGCCTGAACAGCCCGGATCAGATCCCAAGCCCGTGAAAAAGACCAAAGTCTTCAAGGTCTCCTCCATCGCCTCCAAGGCCTACCTGGAGAATGAGCAGGATGTGGAGGCCTACCTGAAGGCCCTCAGGGCAAAACTCCTGGAAGAGCTGGCAGGGGATGTCCGTATCCGGCTGCAGTAGAACTTCGATAACAATCCATCTCAAGAGAACACTTCATGACCATCAACCGCGCCATTTTGAAATCCTACGCCCCGGCAGCCCGCCGTGAGTTCATCCAGGCCGTCACCGACCGGGCTCATGTCCTGGGACTGTCTGAAAAGAGCATTGCCCCGGTGGAGGTCCAGGGCGATGTGGCCATGATCGAAGGACGTCCCTTTCCCAAGGACGTGGCCAAACGCCGGAAGGATCTGGAGACCCGTATCAGACGCAAGGGCTTTGCCCAGGTCATGGAGGAAGTGGCCTATACCTGGTTCAACCGCTTCACGGCCCTGCGCTACATGGAGCTGCACGGCTACCTGGGGCACGGTAGCCGGGTCCTGAGCAATCCCAGCGGGTCTGACATCCCCGAGATCCTGGAGAAGGCCTCCAGCATCGATCTGCCGGGACTGAATAAAGACAAGGTGGCCGAGCTGCGCCTGGCCGGGGACAAGGACGCGGAACTCTACCGCTTGCTGCTCATCACCCAGTGCAATGCCCTGCACAAGGTCATGCCCATGCTCTTCGAGCCCATCAAGGATGCTACCGAGCTGCTCATGCCCGAGAACCTGCTCCAGACCAACTCGCCCATCAAAAAGCTGGTTGGCGACATCCCGGAGGCAAACTGGCAGGAAATCGAGATCATCGGCTGGCTGTATCAGTTTTACATCTCGGAGAAGAAAAGCGAGGTCATCGGCAAGGTGGTCAAGAGCGAAGATATCCCGGCCGCCACCCAGCTCTTCACTCCGAACTGGATCGTGAAATACATGGTCCATAACACCCTGGGCCGCAAGTGGCTCATGACCTATCCTGACTCCGGGCTCAAAGGCACAATGGAGTTCTACATTGAACCGGCTGAGCAGGAACCCGAGGTCCAGGCCCAGCTGGATGCCATCACTCCAAATGAGCTGAAACCCGAGGAACTGACCTTCATGGACCCGGCCTGCGGCTCCGGCCACATCCTGGCCGAAGCCTACGACCTGTTAAAGGAGATCTACCTGGAGCGCGGCTACCGCACCCGGGACATTCCCCGGCTCATCCTGGAGAAAAACCTCTACGGCTTGGAGATCGACGACCGGGCCGCCCAAATGGCCCGCTTCACCGTGCTTATGAAGGCCCGGGCCGACGACCGCCGCATCCTTTATCCAGACAACCCGGTCCACCTGAACATCCTGGCCATCCAGGAGAGCAAGGGCCTGGATCTGGAGGAGATGGCCGAGGCCCTGCTAAAAGAGCGGGTTGTTGAACTCGGAAGCCCCAAGCAGAAGCAAGGCTATTTGATCAAGCCCAGGACAGAACAGCAGGCCTATCTCAAGGGCAAGATCAAGCCCGATGTTACCAAGGAAGAGCTTTTCTACCTGCTGAATTTGTTCAAGGACGGTAAGACCTTTGGGTCTCTGCTTTTTGTCCATGAAAAACTCAAGGCGGCCCTGCCCAGGTTAGGGAAGCTCATCGACCAGGCGCTGCAGTTGGATGCAGCGCCCCGCAAGTATGCTGAGTGGTTGTTGCCATTGCTGCAGCAGGCGCAGTTGCTGGCTGGGGAGTATGATTTTGTGGTCACCAATCCGCCGTATATGGGGAGTAAGGGCTTGAACTCCAAGCTCAAGGAGTATCTCAAAGACAACTATGCAGATGTCAAATCAGATATGTTTTCTGCCTTCATCGCTCGTAATTTTGAAATGTCAGTTGATCATGCCCAGCTTGGCTTCATGTCACCGTATGTTTGGATGTTCATCTCTTCCTATGAGAAGTTGAGGCAGTTTCTGGTCGATGAAAAAACAATCACTTCCTTGATTCAACTCGAATACTCAGGCTTTGATGGGGCAACAGTCCCTATCTGCACCTATACGCTGGAGAATACCTACCTGCCAGATTTCAATGGTAGTTATATCCGCCTCTCGGATTTCCGGGGCGCCAATAATCAGGCGCCAAAAACATTTGAAGCCATTCAAAGTCGGGATTGTGGCTGGTTTTACACAGCCTCCGCCTCCGACTTCAAGAAAATTCCTGGGAGTCCGATTGCGTATTGGTTGAGTGATCGTTTAATAGAGGCATTTGAAGCGGCATCGTCAGTCGGAGCTATACTGAAACTCAAGCATGGCCTTAGTACTGGTAATAATGAAAAATTCATTAGGACTTGGCCAGAGGTAGATTACGGAAACATATTTCTTAATTGCCCCTCCCAAACAGCATGCAAGAGATCAAAATATCAATGGTATCCGTATTTCAAAGGAGGCGAGTACAGAAAATGGATCGGTAATAGAGACTTTGTCTTAAACTACTTTCGAGGTGGACAGCTTATGGAAACCCTCGCCTCTCGTGGTCTATTACCTGGGTTCCGGCATGACGGGAAAGATTTTTTCTTTCGTGAAGCCGGAACTTGGTCAAATATTACGAGCAGTTTCCTTTCCATGAGATATACAAAAGGTGGTTTTTGCTTTGATCAAAAGGGGTCGGGATTGTTCGCAGAAGAGCCAAAAATACTCAAAGCTGGAATACTTTACTTTAATTCAGTTGTTGCTCGGGAATTTTTATCACATATTTGTCCAACATTGGATTTTAGCGGAGGAGGTATAGGACGAATTCCATTTCTAACAAATGTTGGTGTTGATGATAAATCACAGCAAATATTCCAAAAGCTTACAGACCTCACAAGCGTAGATTGGAATGCTTATGAACGTTCTTGGGACTTCCAATCCCTACCAATTTTGATGGTCTCATCCGAGTACTCGTTCACTCTTACATCCAGCTACACCAAATGGGTCACCCAGAACCATAAAATTGTCGAAGAAATGAAGCGCCTGGAGGTAGAAAACAACCGGATATTCATTGAGTCCTACGGCCTTCAAGACGAACTTAACCCCGACGTCCCCCTGGAGGAAATCACACTCACCTGCAATCCCCACTACCGCTATGGCCCCGGCAAAACCGAAGAAGAATACGAAGCTCTGCTTAGGGCCGACACTATGAAAGAGCTGATCTCTTATGCCATCGGTAGCATGATGGGGAGGTACTCTCTGGATGAGCCCGGCCTGATCTATGCCCACAGCGGCAACGAAGGTTTTGATCCCAGCCGATACCAGACCTTCCCTGCAGACGATGACGGAATCATTCCGGTCATGGATGAGGACTGGTTCGCCGATGATGCCGCCAACCGCTTTGTGGAATTCATCAAGACGACTTGGCCGCCGGAGGCCCTGGATGAGAACCTGAAGTTCGTGGCCGACAGCCTCAGCCCTAAGAGAAATGAAGCGCCCGTCGAGACCATACGGCGATATCTGAGCGACAAGTTCTTCAAGGACCACCACCTCAAGGTCTACAAGAAACGGCCCATCTACTGGCTCTTCTCCAGCGGCAAGCACAAGGCCTTCCAGTGCCTGATCTACCTGCACCGCTACAACGAATCCACCCTGTCCCGTATGCGGGCTCTGTATGTCACGCCGCTACAGGGTAAATACAAGGCCCGGGTCGAGTACCTGGAAAAGGAGCGGGACAATGCCGGCTCCACCAGCACCCGGAACAAACTGCAGAAGGAACTGGATACCATGCGCAAGAAGCAGCAGGAGCTGCGGGAGTATGACGAAGTTCTCAGGCACTATGCCGACCAGCGCATCAGCCTGGACCTGGATGACGGGGTCAAGGTCAACTACGGAAAATTCGGGACACTCATGGCGGAAGTCAAGGCGGTGACGGGGAAGAAAGGCTGAGGAAGGTTTATAGACTGAAGGCTGAAGGGTTGATATAAAAAACAAAGAGAAGATATTGAATCTTCCTTCAGGCTTCAACCTTCAGACGAATAGCCTTTCCGCGGGGAAGAAGGCTGAAGAACAAAGTGGTTTGGATTGCAGGGAAATTCAGTACTTGATTATTTGTAGCTTATAAATTACAATGCAAGTATATCCCTATTCAATCGAATATTATATTACTGAAGATGGCCGAAAACCCTTCAAGGAATGGTTGGACAGCCTTCGTGATACCCGAGGTCGAGCGAAAATTCGTGTTCGTTTAGATCGAGTCCGGCTTGGCAATCTGGGTAACAAAAGATCTGTGGGAGAAGGTGTTCATGAACTGCGTATCAAATTTGGCCCTGGATATCGCGTCTATTTCGGAATTGAAGATAATCGAGTGATCCTCCTGTTATTAGGGGGTGACAAGTCCTCACAAAAAAAAGATATCGCTCAGGCCAAAGACTCCTGGCGTGACCACAAGAGGAGAACAGAACATGGCTCATAAAACCACCTCATATCAACAAGACTTAATTAACTCTCTGAAAGATCCCCTTGAGGCAGCCGCGTATTTAAATGCTGCCATTGAGGAAGGTGACCGCAGTGTATTCCTTTTGGCCCTGCGCAATGTGGCTGAAGCTCATGGAGGCATGGGTGTGCTGGCCGAAAAATCTCACCTGAGCAGGGAAAATCTCTATCGAATGTTGTCTCAACAGGGCAATCCCGAAATCAAAAGTCTTTACGCCCTCCTACAGGCCATGGGGCTACGACTGGCCATAGAGCCGAAGGATACAAATACTGCTGAATTTGACCATCAACCAAGCCAGTGATGAAACTCTCCTTCCTCTCTGTGCTCTCTGTGTCCTCTGTGGTGGGTATCTTCTCTGGCGTATCCTTGAGCAGTTTATCAAGCTTTAGAGGAAGAACAGGTGAAGCAACCAATTGTATATATCATAGCCGGTCCAAACGGAGCAGGGAAAACGACCTTCGCTGAAAACTTCCTGCCAGATTTTGTCCATTGCCGGGAGTTCCTCAATGCCGACTTGATTGCTGCCGGGCTGTCTCCTTTTTCTCCAGAAACCCAGGATCTGCGGGCTGGCAGGTTGCTTTTGACCAGGATCAAAGAACTGGTGGCTGCCAAGCAAAGTTTTGCGTTTGAAACCACCCTTTCAGGCCGGACCTATGTTGGCCTGCTCAAGCATATGAAGGAGCAAGGCTATAGCATTGTTCTTCTCTTTTTGTGGTTACCAGATGTCAATATGGCCATATCAC
>CAZUMF010000177.1:0-9951 GCA_964621385.1 uncultured Desulfohalobiaceae bacterium | reverse complement strand
GATCGAAAAAGAAACGAGTCACCTCCTCCGTCATTCCGGCGACTTGTCACGGCGACTTGTCACGTCGTAGCTTCTGAGCGAAGACGGAAGCTTCTGAGCGAAGACGGAAGCCGGAATCCAGACTGAAAAAGCTGGACCCCGGCCTGCGCCGGGGTGACGGAGTAAGAAAAATCGAGTTTCATACGAGCGCGGCCGCTGGCCACGCTGACACATATTTAAATGAAGTTTCATACGAGTTTGCGGAATTTGCTTTTCCAGACACCCGACACCTGAAACCAGAAACCAAAAAAATGTCTAATTTTAGGAACATTCCAGACATAGTTCATTATTTTAGAGCGTTAAGGATCAACGGCGTAATGTCGGTCCGAATTCTGAATATCGAAGGGTGAGTGAAAAACGAGGGACAGCATGAGCAACGTGATTCGCTTTGGGGTTTCGCTGGACGCGGGGTTGCTGGAGAGGTTTGACAAGCTCTGTGAAAAAAGGCAATACCAGACCCGTTCGGAGGCCATACGCGACTTGATCCGCAAGGATCTGGTGGAGGAGGAGTGGTCGGATCAGGATCAGGAGGTGACCGGAACCCTGACCCTGGTCTACAACCATCATCACAGCGATCTGGCCAGGAAGATGACTGAGATTCAGCACCAGGCCCTGGATATTGTCATCAGCACCCTGCATGTGCACATCGATGCCCATAACTGCATGGAGGTCCTCGTACTGCGCGGGCCGGTGAAGGACATCAAGGATGTCGGAGAGCGCCTGACCTCGATTCGGGGCATCAAACACGGCAATCTGAGCTTCTCCACAACTGGAAAGGATTTGACCTGACATGCAAGATATCCAGAAAGGTCCGGCTGATGTGTCCATGCCCATCGATCGGGTCGGGGTGAAAAACCTCAGCTACCCGCTCGTGGTGCGCTACAAAGACGACGGCGTCCAGCACACCGTGGCCCAGGTGGATCTGTATGTGGACCTGCCGGGACAGTTCAAGGGGACCCATATGAGCCGGTTTGTGGAGACCCTCCAGGAGTGGGAAGGGGTGCTGGATTATCACAGTTTCCGAAAGCTTCTGCGGGATGTGCAGTCCCGTCTCGAGGCCAGACGCTCCCATTTGTCCTTTCGCTTTCCCTTTTTTCTGGATCAAAAATCGCCGCAGACCAAAAGCCCCGGGCTCATGGAGTACCAGTGCCAATTCGAAGGCTCGCTGGAAGAAGGCAAGCCCAATATGTTTCTCAGCGTGGAAGTCCCGGTGATGACCGTCTGTCCCTGTTCCCTGGCCATCAGTGATCAGGGCGCGCACAGTCAACGGGCCATGGTCAGAATCAAGGCCAGGTTCGAGGGCTTGTTGTGGCTGGAAGATCTCATTCAGATCGCCCAGCGATCCTCTTCATCGCCTGTCTATGCCGTTCTCAAGCGGGCCGATGAAAAATATGTCACGGAGCACTCCTTTGCCAATCCCAAATTTGTCGAGGATGTGGTCAGAACGGTCGGGCAGCAGCTCAAGGAACACGAACTGGTCAGGTGGTTCAAGGCGGAGGTGGAGAGCTACGAGTCGATCCACAAGCACAATGCCTATGCCTGTATTGAGATCTGAAAGTGTTCAGGATCGACTTGCTTGAATCTTGAGAAAATGATTTCGGATATTGTCGTTTTAACTTATTGATTTTCTTATGTTCAGCAATATTATATCTTCAATCTTCAATTCTATTGCAGGCGGGTGATCACGGCCTGGATGAGCGAGGCGGTGATGCCCCAGATGACCGCCTTCGGGGTCTGGTAGACAAACACCCTGTGCTTGAGGCCGGGCCAGGGTTGGGCATAATGCGGCGGCAGCCCGAGTTCTGCAACCGGCAGCATATCGATTTCCTTTCCGGTATCGTCCGTGCCGACCGGCTTGATTTCCAGATCCAGATTGTACTCTCGGGGGGGATGGTTTTCAAACCAGGCCACCGGGAGGAGAAACAGGTCTTCCACTTCCATGCTGTCCGGATGCAGGTCCTCAAGTCCCCGGATATCCAGGATGGCCAGAAAACTGTCGATGGTCACCCCTCTGGGGGAGAGAAAGGTGTCCAGTCGTCCCTGGATGCTGATGGCTTCCCTGGTGATGCCAAGCTCTTCCATGGCTTCCCGGATAGCCGCCTCCCGGCAGTCCGGATCCCGGCCCGGTTCAAACTGGCCGCCCGGGAAGCTGATTTCCCCCCCCTGCCGGATGCCGGAAGCCCGCTTTTGAAACAGGAAACTGAATTCTCCCTCGGTCTTGACCAGCGGGATGAGCACAGCGGCATTCAAATACCGTTCCTTGTCCAGGATGCCGGGATGCCTCGGCAGGCTTGCGGCAAGGCGTTTCAGGCCGGAATCGTCCATGGTGGATAGCATAGGCGGAAAAGGCGGGTTTGTCAAGCCGGCTGTGCAGTAAAATATGCACTATATCAAATTCTTATAGTATTTCTTCTCCGGATTCATGTCGCAGAACGCAAAACACTGCGGCGGATCTCCCGGGCCAGTTCGCTGCAATCGGCCAAGGGGCGCTCGTCGACCTGCAGCACAGGCACGGCCCCCATGAGCGAATTGGTCGCCAGAATCGAGTCTTCAGGCTGCAGATCCTCTGCACAAAACCGGCGATATTCGGTTTGATAGTCCTTTTCTTCCAGATATTCCCTGACTTTGTGCTGCATAATGCCGGGCAGGACATGTTCTGAGGCCGGGACGATGAGGGTGAACCCCCTGATAATCAGGAGATTGGCGCTGTTGGTCTCCGAGAATGAAGCATCCGAATTCAGGATCAGGGCCTCGTCCCCCCCCTGGCGCCTGGCCCAGTCTCCGGCCTGGCTGGAGAAGAGGTAGTTGCAGGTTTTGTGATCGGCCAGCGGTGTCTGCCGGGACTGGGGGTAGGTTCTGAGCCGCAGGCCGGATCGGCCGATGGCTTCGAGTCGGTGCCGGTAGGGCCTGGCCGTGACCAGCAGCGAATGCTCCAGGGGCGGGTGGGTTCTGCCCCCTCTCATGGCCAGAATCTTGAGGGCGGCGGTGTCCTGTTCCAGGTTGTTGGCCTGGAGGGTCCTGCTGACGATGGTCTCCCAGGAGAGCTTTGGGGGGTGATCGTCAAAAAAAAGCCGCCAGGAACGCTCCAGACGGGTGAGATGCTCCTGGAGAAAACAGGGCCGTCCGCCTTCCACCCGGATGGTCTCAAAAAGACCGGCGCCGTACTGGACGGCCGGGGTGTTGACCTCGATCCGGGCACTTTGGGCATCCATGATCAGACCATTGAACCAGACCCTGGGTTCCCGGGCCGGGGCGTTCTCGCCCTGGAGCACCCGCATCAGGGTCCGCCCCTTGTGCAGGGTTTCGGCATATTCCTCTTCAGGATCGGAGTCATAGACGATGCCTCCGCCCACTGAAAACAGGACGCAGTCCCGGAGCAGGGTGGCGGTCCGGATGGCGATGGACAGGTCCAGGCTGTCATGGAAGCTGCAATAGCCGATGGAACCGGTATAGACATGACGCCGGTGCGTTTCCAGTTCGTCAATGATCTCCATGGCGCGGACCTTGGGACAGCCGGTGATGGATCCACCGGGAAAAGCGGCTTTGATGCACTCGATGCTGTCTGTTTGCGGGGCCAGTTTCCCGGTGACGATGGACACCAGATGGAAGACGTTGCTGTAGGTTTCAACCCGCCTGTGCTCCGCAACCCGGACGGTCCCGGGCAGACAGACCTTGCCGAGATCATTGCGCAGCAGATCAACGATCATGGAAAGTTCGGCCCGGTCTTTGGGGCTCTCCTGCAGGGCCAGTTTGAGCTGTTCATCCTCTTCCGGAGAGGCTCCCCGGGGTCTGGTGCCCTTGATCGGTCTGGTCTCCAGGAACGGACCGGACCGACGCAGGAACCGTTCCGGGGATGTGGAGATGATCTCATGATCCCCGGCATTGACATAGGCGAAGAACGGCGCGGGATTGCGGGCGAAGAGCTGTTGAAAGAGGGCATAGCCCCGGCCTGGAGCGTCCAGGCGGAAGCGTTGCGAGAAATTGACTTGGTACACATGGCCCGAGCAGATGTAGTCCTTGATTGTTTCAACGGAGCGCAAATATTCCGTTTTTGCGAAATTTGACTGGAGTTTGCCGGAAGTGGCTGCCGGTGGCTGTCCAGAGACAGGTGCCGCACCCCGGGCCGTGAGGAACCGGCGCCGGGCGTCGAGATCCGTGGCGGTCTCATGCCGGCGCAGCGGGAGGCAGAGGCGGGTACGGCCGGTTGTGCGATCGTGAATCACCAGGATCGAAGGGGCTGTGAGGTAGCAATCCGGGAGGCGGAGGTCATCGAGACAGGTTGAGGGCAGGTCTTCGATGTGATCTTTGAGGTCGTAGCTGAAATAGCCAAACAGCCCGGCGGCGACTGGCAGTTCCGGGTCAGGGTTTTTCACCCGGTTGGCCTGAAGCAGTCGGCGCACCAGGTCGAAGGGCTCCTGCTCGAATTCAGTGCTGTTCGCGTCGCAGTCCAGCCTGATCCGTTTCCCGTAAGCGGAGCAGGTCAGCCAGGGACGGGCGGCCAGGAGGTGGTAGCGGGCCGAATCCTGGTCCCCTCCGCTTAACAGGACGACTGTGCCGGGTTCCTGGGCAAAGGCGGCCGCAAAATCCGCAAACGGTTCCTGAAGCGGGAACGCTTCAATATGCACCTGCTCCACCGGGGATATGGATTGCTCAATGGGAATCATGAGGGTTTAGCATTGAAGATTGAAGATTGAATAGAGAATATTGCTGCATATGAGACAATACAGAAGTGCAGACTTCGTACCGAGATTCGTACGTTGAAGTTTAACCCTATTTGGGCACTCATTTGGTTTCATACGACCACCGGTTGAGCACCGAGGAAGTTGCTGATCAGCTCAAAGCCGTGTTCAGTGAGAAAGCTTTCCGGGTGGAACTGCACCCCGGACAGCGGATACTTCGGGTGCGACAGCCCCATGATCACGCCGTCCTCACTCCTGGCCGTGATCCGCAGTTCGGAATGTTTGGCCGGCCGGGCCTGGAGGGAATGATAGCGGGCGGCTCGAAAAGGGCTTGGCAGCCCCCTGAAGACATCCAGGCCGGCATGGTCCACCAGGGCGGTCTTGCCGTGAACCGGCAGCGGCGACCGGATGGTGGAGCCGGAAAAACATTCGTTCAAGCACTGCATGCCCAGGCAGACGCCGAGGATCGGAATGGTCCTGAAAAAACTGGAGATGACGGCCATGGAGATTCCGGCTCCCGCGGGATCCTTCGGTCCGGGGCTGATGAGCAGGAAGTCCGGATCAAAGGCCTGTATGGACTGGAGACTGATCCGGTCGTTCCGGTGGACTTCGATCATAAGATCGTAGCAGGAAAACATCTGGACCAGATTATAGGTAAAGGAATCATAGTTATCAATCACGAATAGCTTCTTTCGGGGCATCGCGAGCACTCCAAAAAAAATACCATCCGGACATGAGTCTGGATGGCAGGGCCTAGAGCATAACTCACTGTGAACAGGTCTGAAAAATCGACCCACACGAGATATTGACCGAATACGAAGAGGATTTATACTCTATTCTGATGATCGGGTCAAGAATGGAGTGTTTCCCGTTTCGGGAAATACGCTCCGGCAAGGCTCGATCTCCGTGCGGTTTCGTACTGATCATCAATCATTCCCGGATGATCCGGGAGAAGGACTCACAGGGCTTGTCTTGGCCTGCTTTCTGCTGTAGAATTGGATTCAAAGAAAAAAAACGGATTGTGGCTGCAGCAGGATGGACTTTTCCGTCGGAGAGACGGCTTCGCACCGAGGGCATACCGTGTATACACGTCTGTGTTTTTCCATTTGAACGAGGGGCTTGAGGCATGATGAGCTGGAGATTGGAAAATCCGGATCAGGAACAGGATGTCGACCTGGATGAGGACATCCAGGAACCTCCTATGTATAAAGTTTTGCTGCACAACGATCATTATACCACCATGGAATTTGTGGTGTATATCCTCCAGACTGTTTTTTCCAAGACAGAAGAAGAAGCGGTTCAGATCATGCTCAATGTACACCGGAACGGAGTGGGCGTCTGTGGTGTGTTTACAGCGGAAGTTGCTGAAACAAAAGTAGCCAGAGTTCGGTATCTGTCCAAAAAAGAAAAATATCCATTACAGTGTACTATGGAAGAGGTATAAAATGTTAAGTCGCGATTTGGAAAAGATTTTTGCCCTGTCCGTCAGAGAAGTCAGGACCAGGCATCATGAATTTTTGACCTTGGAGCATATCCTGTACGCCTTTCTGCTTGATGCCAAAGGCATGCATACGCTCAACAGCTGCGGTGTGGACACCTCGCGGCTAAAAAAACAATTGGAACGGTATTTTATCGAACATATGGAGGTCTATTCCAACACCCAGGCCAAGGAAGTCATCCAGACCCTGAGCGTGCAGCGGGTTCTGCAGCGGGCCATTGTCCAGGTGCAGTCTGCTGAAAAAGGCAAGGTCGACCTGGGCGATTTTCTGGCGGCGGTCATGGAAGAGGATGATTCCTATGCCGTGTATTATTTGAAATCGCAAGGGATTGAACGGTTGGA
This sequence comes from uncultured Desulfohalobiaceae bacterium, assembly GCA_964621385.1. Taxonomy (GTDB): domain Bacteria; phylum Desulfobacterota; class Desulfovibrionia; order Desulfovibrionales; family Desulfothermaceae; genus JAABTT01. Next base: position 3,393 of record CAZUMF010000177.1, on the reverse strand, counting down.
TGTCCTGGAGCAGATCGCGCATTCACAGACCGAAGAGCAGGAGAAGACCCAGACCGGAACAAAGAAAGAGAAAGAGGGGTATTTGGAAAAATATACGCAGAATCTGGTCCAGCGGGCCCAGGCAGGGAAAATCGATCCCCTGATCGGCCGAAAGAATGAAATCGAGCGAACCGTTCAGATCCTCTCCAGGCGCCGGAAGAACAATCCCTTGTTCGTTGGGGATCCCGGGGTCGGCAAAACCGCCCTGGCCGAAGGACTGGCCCTGAAAATTTCCAGGGGCGAGATTGCCGAACAGTTCCTGGATATGCAGATTTACGCCCTGGATATGGGCTCGCTTCTGGCCGGCACCAAATTCCGTGGGGATTTTGAGTCGAGGCTCAAGGGGATCATCGGCGAGTTGACCAAAAGCAGCGAGCGATCCATTCTCTTTATCGACGAGATCCATACGATTGTCGGGGCCGGAGCCACCAGCGGCGGGTCCATGGACGCCTCGAACATCCTGAAGCCGGTTCTGGCCTCCGGAGATCTCAGGTGCATCGGTTCCACCACCTATGAGGAATGCAAGAATCTGTTTGAAAAAGACCGGGCCCTGGCCAGGCGGTTCCAGAAGATTGAACTGGCCGAACCGGGCCTGGACGAGTGCGTCTCCATTCTGGAAGGGCTGAAGCCTTATTACGAGGAGCACCATGGAGTGCAGTACACCCGAACCGCCTTGCAGAGTGCGGTTGATCTCACGGCCAAGCACCTTCCGGACCGCTATCTGCCGGACAAAGCCATTGATGTGGTTGATGAAACAGGGGCCAGGCTGACATTGACCAAAGCCCGGCAGAAACGGAAACAGATCCTGCCCCGGGATATCGAGGCGGTGGTGGCCGGCATGGCCAGGGTGCCCATTACCCGGGTCAGCGGATCGGACCTCGGACGTCTCCAGCATCTGGATGAATCGCTCTATAAGACGCTGTTCGGCCAGGATGAAGCAATCCGGATGTTGACCCAGGCCATCAAGCGTTCCCGGGCCGGCCTTCGGGAAGGTCAAAAACCAGTGGGCAGCTTTCTGCTGGTGGGGCCGACCGGAGTGGGCAAAACCGAGCTGGCCAAGCAGCTGGCCGAAAATCTGGGTATTCATTTTCTGCGCTTCGACATGAGTGAATATGTGGAAGCACATGCCGTGGCCAGGCTGATCGGCTCGCCGCCGGGATATGTCGGATTTGATCAGGGCGGCCTGTTGACCGAAGGCATCCGCAAGCATCCCTATTGCGTGCTCTTGCTGGACGAGATTGAAAAGGCCCATCCGGATTTGTTCAATATCTTGCTGCAAATCATGGATTATGCGACCCTGACCGATAATAGCGGGCGCAAGGCGGACTTCAGGCATGTGATTCTGCTCATGACCTCGAATATCGGGGCCAGGGAGATGAGCGGGTCGAATATCGGGTTCGGTGAGGAAAAACAGGCCAGCCGGGGCGATAAGGGCTTGACAGCCGCCAAAAAATACTTTTCCCCTGAGTTTCGAAACCGGCTGGACGGTATGGTGCCTTTCAACAGCCTGAGCCAGGAGCTGATGGAGCTGATTGTGGACAAATACATGAAAGAGCTCAACGATCAGCTCAGGGATAAAAAGGTGGCTGTGGGCTTGTCGGAAGCGGCCAGGTCCTGGCTGGCCCGGAAGGGCTATGATCCGGATTACGGCGCCCGGCCGCTGGCCAGGGTCATCCAGAGCGAAGTCAAGGACACAATGGCGGATGAAATCCTGTTCGGCGAACTCAAAAAAGGCGGAACAGTTCAGGTCGATGTGGAGCAGACCGAGAACAAACAGGAGCGTCTGCGCTTTGAATTGAACCCGGCAAACTGACGGCCGTCATCAAGTGCTTGATCTCATCGGGAAACCCTGAGAGCCGATGCTGGCTCAGACGTCGGCAGCGGTGCAATTTATTCCAGGATCTTGATCACTCTGGGCTGGGCCGCGGGGGATGCCGCGGCCTTTTTGCGGGTGTAGTACCAGATGCCGGCAAACGTTATAGCCGTGAATCCAATGCTGCAGACAGAGGCTGAAGCATCCCGGTGGCCGAGGGGATTGAGGCTGTTGCCGAGGATCGCCCCTAAAAGAAGGGCGAAAAGGGGGATGAGGTACAAGATGAGGATGGCCTTGCCCTGTTTTTCCGCCTGAAAGGCGACTTCCACCTGCTGTCCGGTCCCGGCCTGCAGGCTGTTGTCCACATTCAGGAGCATATGCTCGGAGCCAAAGGGATCACAGAAACTCCTGTGCCCGCAGCCCTGGCAATTGGAGCGTTTCGGGATCTTGACCCGGGCCCGGCGGTCCGGCAGTTGCTGAACCACCTCGCCTTTTTCCGTATCAAGGTAGAGGGACATAGGAAATTGAAGATTGAAGATAGACTATTGACTATTGCTGCACAGGCAGTGAAGATTGACGATTGAATAGTGAAAATTGAAGATTGAAGATTGCTGCACCAGCGGAGAAAATTGAATAGTGAAGATAGACTATTGAATATTGCGGCACAGGGATTGAAGATTGATCAAATGTATCCGGACCTCTAGCCTTTCAGAAAATGATTTTGGATATGGCCGTTGTAACTTATTGATTTTCTTAAATTCAGCAATATTATATCTTCAATCTTCAATCTTCAATTCTAGAGTAGCTCAGGCTGATTCCTGAACAAGTTCAGGTTCAGATTCCGTTGTTTCCTGGGGTATTGACTGCAGGCTGACCATGGAGCCGGTGGGGCATTTTTCCAGACAGACCCCCTGACCGGTGCATTTTTCCGGATTGACCACCGCCAGCTTGTCCTCCATCTCCACGGCCTCTTCCGGGCATTTCTTTTTGCACACCGAGCAGCCGATACACCCGATGCTGCAGACTTGTTTGACCACTTTTCCCGCGTCGTGGCTGGAGCAGAGATTGGCTGTTTTCTGGGAGATGGGGATCAAGCGGGGGATGTGCCGGGGGCAGGCTTGCACACAGTTGCCGCAGCCGGTGCACAGATCCTGGTAGACCACCGGAAGCCCGTTGTCATCCATGCCCATGGCGTCAAAGGGGCAGGCCCGCACGCAGGTTCCCAGCCCGACGCATCCGAATTCGCAGGCCTTGTCGCCTCCGGTGCTGACAATGGCTGCGGCGCAGTCCAGAGCCCCGTTGTATTTGAATCGGGTCACGGCCTTTTCGTCATCCCCCTGACAGAAGATGTGGGCCACATACCGCTCGCCAAGTCCGGCGCTCATTCCCATGATCGAACAGACCGCTTCCGTGGTGGTCGCCCCGGCGGCGACACAGCCGTCAGGAGAGGCCCCCATGCAGACAATGGCTTCGGCGAAATCGCCGCAGCCGGCAAAACCGCAGCCGCCGCAGTTGGCCCCCGGCAGGGCGGCGCCGATCTG
>CAZUMF010000176.1:0-9994 GCA_964621385.1 uncultured Desulfohalobiaceae bacterium | reverse complement strand
CCCGTAAGGCCGCCTTAAAACTCAAGATCAGCCAGGCCACCATGTCCAGAAAGCTGCAGAAGTACGGACCTTCCTGATTCATTATTGAATCAAATTCGACTCGAAACCGCATCGCTTCATTTTTCCCCGACTGTATAAGATTTCCTCGGCCGATAGCTTTATTTGATTCGATTCTGAATCGCCCGGGCTTTGTCCACGCTCAGGCCGCCCCTTCTTACTGCCCGCGAGATCTTTGCTCTGGGGCCGTTGTCTTTCTGGCAGCTTTTTTGCATAATAGAGACTGACACTTGTTTACCCGGGAGTTATGCTTGCCCGTAGATATCAGAGGCCGACATGTCGACTCTTGTTTCTCAAACCATCGCCCAGTTTCTGAAATTGAAAGGGGTTCAGCTGATCTACGGATTATGCGGCGGCCATATTCAGCCGCTCTGGGATGAACTTTTTGAACACGGGATCCGGATCATCGATGTCCGGGATGAACGGGCGGCCGTGCACATGGCCCAGGCCCAGGGAGAGCTCAGCGGTTGTCCGGGTGTGGCTCTCCTTACAGCCGGCCCCGGTTTCACCAACGGGTTGACTGGCCTGGCCAATGCCTACGTTTCAAGAGCCCCTGTTCTTGTCCTCTCCTGCATTCCCCCCAGACCGCAGCTCGGCCTGGGCGCCCTCCAGGAAATCCCGCAAGCAGAAATGGTCAAGCCGGTCACCAGGTATGCCTGCTCTGTCAGGCACACCCGCCTGGTGGGCCTCGAGCTGGAAAAGGGCTTTGACAGCTGCCTGGGATTGTTCTGTGATCCGGGTCCGGCATATCTCGATTTTCCGGTCGATCTCCTCCGGGAGCCATTTCCCGGCAGACTCCAGGACCGTCCGTCCCACACGGGTACCAGGCATACCCGCCCCCTTGATGCAGAGATCGAGGCAACGGCTGGAATCCTTGCCTCCTCGCGGCGGCCCCTGATCATTTCCGGAAAGGGAGCCAGAGGGGCGGGATCTGAACTGCAGGAACTCATCGAGGCCTGGAACTGTCTGTACCTGGACACTGTTGAGAGCCGCGGCCTGGTTTCCGAGGGTCATCCGGCCTTTGTCCCCGCGGTCCGGGGCAAGGTCATGCAGGAAGCGGATATGGTTCTGACCGTGGGCCGGAATCTGGATTACCAACTCGGCTATGGGTCCAGCGCAGTCTTTCCTCGGGCCAGATTGGTGCGCATCGGGGCCTCGCCCTTTGAACTGGGCGGCAACCGGCCGGGCGAGAGGGAACTCTTTGGATCAGTGCCGCAGATCCTGAAGGATCTGACTGTACAGATCGATGGCCTCGGTACTGCATCCGAGCAGGCCTGGATCGAAGACCTAAGAACGGCCAATGCCGGGAAGCTCGCATCCCTTTTCCAGCAGATCCGCCACGAACCTCTTGGAGAAGACGGGGACATCCACCCCCGCTACCTCCTGGCCAGGCTCAAAGAGCACCTCCATGCAGAGGCTGTGGTCATCGCCGACGGCGGGGATATCCTCTCCTTCTGCCGCCTGCTCCTGACCGGCGCCACCTATCTGGACTGCGGCAGTTTCGGCTGCCTGGGCGTGGGGGTGCCATACGGGGTCGCTGCCGGCCTGCTCTATCCCGAGCGGCAGGTCGTGGTCATCAGCGGGGACGGGGCCTTTGGCTTCAATGCCATGGAGCTGGATACCTGTGTCCGTCACCGGGCCAGGGTCCTCTTTGTTGTGGCCAACAACCGGGCCTGGAACATTGAACGAAACGACCAGCTCAGAAATTACCAGGGCCGGATCATGGGCTCCGAGCTGGAGGGACCGGACTATGCCGACCTGGCCAGGTCTCTGGGCCTTCATGCCCAGCGGGTCAGCGATCCGGACGACCTGCCGGGGGCCATCGAGAGGGGGCTTGCTCACCTGCCGGCCCTTTTGGACGTCCGGATAAGCCGGGAAGTCCTCTCGCCGGACGGTCTCTCCGGCCTGGCCCGGGTCCCGGATTACCAGCCCCTGGATAAATGGGACACTATGGAACGAAAACAGCAGACCCGAACCCTTGGGTCTTGAGACCCAAGTCTCAGCCGTCAACACAGGCCGAAACCCCATGAGATTCAAAAAATGCTCTCTATCTCATCCCGGAGGATGCTGCGATCCACTTGAGCCTGGAGAACAGGGGGTCACGGGGCTAGAGCGGGATCGCTGCAGCCCTTCTCAACCTAAAGTACGGATTGACATTGCACCCAGGCCCCAATACAATTTATCTATAATTCTTTTTTCATGGTGAGTTCAGGATTTCCGATTTTGATGACGCTTCTTCACAAGTCAAAGCTGATATTTCATACCGTTCATATGAAGACCCTCTCATTTCAGCACACAGGATGTGTTGTACCCCCCAACCAGCCGGTGTCTTCAAAGTGGAATTCCTGATTCAATCAGTATACTGATATCATTCTGGTTTTTCCGACAAAGGCTTTCCATTTCCTGGCTTTGCAGGCTGTTTTCTTAAAAAAGCCATATTGAATCAGTATTATTATCCTTTTCAATGCATTGCCGGATCTTGATCCTGTTAACAGCGAATCAGGAAGAAGTTTGAGCAGGCAATACACCATTCGTTATCTCCGGTATAAACCATTGTCCAGACCACATCCGGCAGTGAAAACCGTTGTTGTAGACTGAAAGGAGGTGGTTTCTATGTACTTGATATTCTGACAGGCCATATGTCTTTTCCTATTTGAAATAACTAAGGGATAAGGAGGGTATTGCAATGAGGTCACTAAGGTACAAGATCACGTCGACTCTGGCTGCTGTTGTTGTGTTGCTGGCATTTATCGTAGCACCGGCTTCCAGCCAGGAACCTATTACCTGGAAATGCCAGGTCTTCTGGAGCGCTTCGGAATTGTCATACCAAACATTCGTCGACTTCACGGAACGGGTCAAGGAGTTGACCGACGGCCGGCTGATCATCAAGCCCTATCCAGGGGGGGCAATCGTGCCCACCTTCGAGGCCCTGGATGCGCTGCAGAACAATGTCATCCAGGCCATGGCCATGTGGCCGGGGTACTTCAGCGGGAAGGAGCCGGCCTTTGCGGCCATCAGCGATATGGTGGCGGCCTATACCAATCCCTGGCAGAAAGAGACCTGGATGTATTACAAGGGCGGCATGGAGATGCTGAGAAAGTTGTATGAACCCTACGATGCCTATCCCGTTGGGATCATGTTCTGGGGCATTGAATCCATGGTCTCCACCGAGCCGATCCGCAACATGGAGGACTTTGAAGGCCTCAAGATGCGCGTGCCGCAGGGTATGACGGCCATGCTCATGCAGAAGCTGGGCGCCTCCGTGGTCGTACTGCCCGGCGGGGAAGTCTACTCCTCGCTGGACAAGGGCGTCATCAACACCAGCGATTGGGCCACGCTCTCCATGAACCATCGCATGGGGTTTTACGAGGTGGCCAAGTACACCAATTACCCCGGGTTTCATTCGATGCCCATGGGGGATTTCACGGTGAACATGCAGGAATGGAACAAGCTCCCGGATGACATCAAAGAGATTCTGACCACCGCCACCAGGGAATGGTCCTGGGACAGCTACGAGCGCATCGCCATTGACGATATCAAAGTTGTTCCGGAGCTCAAGGACATGGGTGTGGAAATCATTCAGTGGAGCGAAGAGGACCTGGACCGCGTCCGGGAGGTCTCCAGGGACATATGGGATGAATTCGCCAAGAAAAGCCCCATGGCCAAAAAGGTCATCGATTCCCAGAAAGAGTGGTTGAAGGAACTCGGGCTCATCGAGTAACCGTCTGATACGATACAAAACCGGGCAAGGAGGGCTCGCGCCCTCCCTTGTCCCGGTCCAAGGTCCAATGGGGCTGGATATGAAAAAGCTGCTCGCTGTCATTGATACGCTTTCGATCTGGACCGGAAAAGCCATTAGCTGGGTCATTTTGCTGGTCGTCTGTATCATCATCTATGAAATCCTGATGCGCTATGTATTTCATCTCCCCACCGTGTGGGTGAGCGAAAGCATGGTCGTCGGCTCCGGTCTGACCTATGTGCTCGGGGCCGCCTGGACCTTACAGGAAAGGCGGCACGTCAAAATCGATCTCATCTACGCCCACTTGACACATCGCCAGCGGGCGGTCATCGATTGCATCACCTTCGTCTTCTTCGCCCTCTATCTTGGGATATTCTTCTGGGCGGCGACGGAGTATGCGAGGCGATCAGTAATGGTTCTTGAAACCTCGGGCTCGGCCTGGGACCCCCCGGTATACCCCATTAAAATCGCCCTGGCGGCCGGAGTTGGGCTGTTGCTTCTGCAGGGCACAGCCAAGTTCATTCGTGATCTCTACTTTGCCATAAAAGGAAAGGAACTATGAGCATCGGACTGGTTACCCTGCTGCTGGCCGCCACCTTTCTCCTTCTCCTGGTTACGGGACTGCCACTGGCCTGGGTGATGGGGTCCACGGCGGTTATCTTCGCCCTGGCCCTGTTCAGCCCGGGAGTCATCATCATGATGGTGGGACGGGTGTATCAGATGATGCTGAACTATGCCCTGGTTGCCGTGCCCCTGTTCATTTTCATGGCCAATATTCTAGAAAAAGCCGGGGTAGCCGAGCGGATGTTCAAGGCCGTCCATATCTGGTCCGGTCGTTTCAGGGGCGGCTTGGCGATCGGGACCATCATCTCCTGCACCCTGATGGCCTCCATGGTGGGCATAGTCGGGGCTGAAATCGTGACCTTTGGGTTGATCGCCCTACCCGGCATGCGCAAGAGAAATTATGATGAGCGTATTTCCCTGGGCAGCGTCTGTGCCGGTGGCGGGATAGCGACCCTGATTCCTCCGAGCGTCGTCTTCATCGTCTATGCCATGACGGCCGGCGCCTCGGTCGGAGAGTTGTTTATCGCCGGCATCGTACCGGGCTGCATCCTGGCTCTGCTGTTTATAGGCTACATCGTATTCTCCACCTGGCTCAATCCGGAACGTGCGCCCGCTGCACCCGAGGAAGAACTCGCGATGCCCCTGAAGCAAAAACTGGCCCTTCTAAAGGGGCTGATCATGCCGGCTGTTCTGGCCACCGTCGTTCTGGGTTCGATTTACGCTGGAGTGGCCACACCCTCTGAAGCCGCCGGCATCGGCTGCCTGGGCGCCATCATCACGGCCATCATCAACCGTAAATTCAACCCTTCCATGCTCAAAAACGCCCTCTATGAAACAGTCAAAGTCTCCTCCATGCTGGCCTGGCTGTTTTTCGGCGCCCAGACCATCATCGGCATCTACACCCTGGCAGGTGGTGACACGTTTGTGCAAAACGCCGTCATGGCGATCCCTTTCGGGAGTTGGGGGACCATCATCGGCATGCAGCTGATAATGATCTTCTTAGGAATGTTTCTGGACTGGATCGGCATCGTTTTGCTGACCATGCCCCTGTTTGTTCCCATAGTTGAGAAATTGGGTTTCGATCCTGTCTGGTTTGGCGTGGTTTTTTGCATGAACATGCAGATTTCCTATCTCTCCCCGCCTTTTGGCCCCTCCATTTTCTATTTGAAAAGCGTGGTCGGCGACGAGATTTCCATGGGCCAGATCTATAAAGCCAACCTGCCGTACCTTTGGCTGGCCTTCCTTGCCCTGGCCCTGATCGTTGCCTTCCCCGGCCTGACCTTGTGGCTGCCCTCGCTCATGGCCAAATAGTTACGAGGAGACGTAATTCATTGCAGGCCTAAACCAGAGCCTGTAAAAGGCTTGTCCTCGGGGAAAGAAATGAAAGAAGAAGTAAAGGAGCAATCCATGGATGTGAAACCCGATTTTGAACGTATACGCAAAACGGCACGTTTTGAAGAACCGGACAGAGTCCCCTTGGCCGAGATTCTCATCGAATATTCCATTCAAGGCCAATTTTTGGGGCGATCCGTTACAGCGGACGATCTGGAAGCCCAGGTCGAATTTTGGACCCGGGCGGGATATGACTTCATCCCGTTAACAGTCGGCATGATGCAGCCGGGGAAAGTTACCAAGGATTCAAAAATTTCACAGGTCATCCGTGAAGTGATGCTGGCGGATTCCGAGGACGCCGACAAGGAGGAAGCCTGGAACCTGGAACAGGCCAGCTTCATCAAGACCCGTGAAGATTTTGAAAAATTTCCCTGGGAAGTTGCCGCCGAACTGGATTTTGATAATTTTTACAAAGTGAGGGACCTCCTGCCGGAAAACATGAAAGTCATCGCCATTTCAGGCAAAATATTCACCCTGACCTGGATGCTGATGGGTTTTAACCACTTTGCCATGTCCTTGATCATGGATGAACAACTTGTGGCCGACGTATTTCGAAAGGTGGCCGAAATCCAGTTCCGGGGCCTGGAAGAGATCTTTGAAATACCGCACGTCGCCGGGGTCTGGGTAGTAGACGACCTCGCCTTTGGCAACGGACCGATGATTTCCCCGCAGGCCTTTCGAGATCACGTCTTTCCCTGGTATAAGGGAATGTCGCGTCGCTGCCATGAAAAAGATCGATTGTTCTTGATGCATTCCGACGGGGACATCACAAAACTCATGGAAGATATCATCAGCATTGGGATCGATGTGATTCAGCCAATCGATCCGTCATGCATGGACATCCTTGAATTCAAGCAAAAGTATGGGGACCGCATTTGCATAATAGGCAACGTATCCAATGAGTTGCTGCGAAGCGGTACCCCTGCCGAAGTGGAGTCACGAGTCAGGGAACTTCTGGCCGGCGTCGCACCGGGCGGGGGGTATTGTCTTGGTTCCGGCAATTCCGTGCCGGGATGGGCCAGGTTTGAAAACTACATGGCTATGCGGGATACCGCCCTGAAATACGGCATTTATCCGATTCAACTCGATGAGGAGGTGGCACATCATGGTAGATAGTTTCGAAACTATTAAAGAGATGATCGTCAATGGAAGGTACAAGGACATCGAGGCGGAGGTGCAGCGAGCCGTCGACAGTGACGTCGAGGTGAACCGGTTGATAGACGAGGCTCTGATCAGCGCCATGGATATCGTGGGCAAGAAGTTTTCCCTCGGCGAAATCTATGTACCGGAGATGATGGTCTCGGCTGCGACCATGAAAAAGGGGCTCGACATTATCAAACCGCACCTGCAAGCCACTGAAACCGAAAACCGCGGCACCATTCTCATGGGGACGGTTAAGGGAGATCTCCATGACATCGGGAAAAACCTGGTCATCATGATGCTGGAGGGCGCCGGCTTTAAGGTCATCGATCTGGGCGTCGACCTGAAGATCGAACAGCTCATTATGGCCATGAAAAAGGAGAAGGCACATGTCCTGGGACTTTCCGCTTTGCTGACCACGACCATGCCGGAAATGCAGAACATCATCGAGGCCTTGAAAGCCGAAAAACTCAGGGATCAGATCAAAATCATCGTCGGCGGCGCACCCATCGATCAAAAATTTGCCGACAAGATCGGCGCGGACGGGTATGGGCCAGACGCCCCCGAGGCCGTCCGGTTGACGCGCCAAATGATCGCTGATTAGCCTCCGCCGGCTACACGGATACGAGATGACAGGGAGCAGAGAACCTCTCCAGACACTTTTCGACTGCATTCCGGCACGAGCACGTATCAAAAAAACAATCAAATCCGACGTCAACTCAACATATATGACCAAGGGGGGTCGATCATGATGACGCACAGAGAAAGAATCAAGGCCATATTTAGAGGGGAGACAGTGGATGTCATTCCCTGGGTGCCGAGGATAGATATCTGGCACAATGCCAACGAACAGGCGGGCACACTTCCCCCCGAGCATGCAGGGAGAAGCGTGGAAGAGATTCACCGCGCCCTGGGATGGCCCTTGCACAAGATCATTCCGGAATACCTCAAACCGGAGAAACCCGAGGACCTTCACCACTGGGGTATCGGCCTTTACAACCTCAAGGAGTTTCCTTATACCTTTGCCTTTTCTTCTGACATTGATATCCGCGTCAATTCCGAGAAGACCGAAGACGAGGAAATGACCCACGTGGAGTACCATACTCCGGTGGGGATGGTCAGCGTCAGGCACGGCTTGACTTCGGAGATGAAAAAATCCGGGGCCAGTGTTTCTTGGATCAAGGAACATGCCATCAAAGAGCCAGAGGATTACAAAACCCTGGCCTACATTTTCGGCAACCTGACCCTGAAGCCCAGCTATGAACGTTACAATGCCTGGCGGGAATTCGTGGGTGAGGACGGTCTGGCAGTGGCCCAGGGTTTGGGTGTGGGCTGTGGTTCTCCGATGCATTTCATTCAGAAAAACCTTCTGGATGCTACCGCATTTTACCTCCACTACAACGATTATCCTCAAGAAATGGCGGAATTGGCCGAGGCCCTGGACCAGGTCTACGAACAGCTACTAAAGATACTGGCGGCATCAAAGGTGGACGCCGTTCTGTGGTGCGCCAATCCAGACGACATGATCACCTATCCAACCTATTTTGAAAACGACATTCTCCCTTGGTGTCGGAAAATAGCCGAAACACTCAGGTCCCGGGGGATATTCACCATCATCCACCCTGACGGGGAAAACAAGGGACTCATGGACCTAATCTCGAAAACAGGCCTTGATGTTGCGGACGCAGTCAGTCCCTATCCCATGACCAAGCTCGGGATCAAGGAATACTACGATCGCTGGTGTCGTCCGGGCCATCTGACAATCCACGGAGGGATTCCCGAGACGCTCTTGATTGAAGAATCCTCCTCCTGGGACGACTTGAAAGGGTTTTTGGACCACCTATTTCGGGTCATCGTTCCGGGTGATCACTTCGTGGCCTCCATCGGGGACACGACTCCGCCAGCCGCCGACTTCGATCGGCTGATCTACATCGGAGAGCGAATGCAGAAGGAAGGACGCCTGCCCCTCAAGGCCGGACCGGTCCCGCCCGAACCCCGGAAGGAAAAACCGGGAGTCTCTCCGGAAAAAGGCAAAACTGCCAGAAAGGAGGTCACCCTCTCGGTTGAAGAGAGCTTCAGGAACGTCACAGAGGATGTCCTCAACGGGGACCAGAAGAAGATCGCGACCCATGTTCAGGAACTTTTGGACCAGGGACATGATCCCGAGAATATCCTGAACAACGGCATGCTCCCGGCCATGGATATCATTGGGACCCGTTTTAAAGATGGTTCGGTCTTCATCCCCGAGGTCCTACTCTCGGCACGGGCCATGGACGAAGGGCTGAAAATCCTGGAGCCGCATCTGGTCAGTCAAGAGAAGAAAGGCGGGGCCAGGATCATGATCGGAACGGTGCGGGGGGACCTGCATGACATCGGAAAGAATATCGTCATCACCATGCTCAAGGGGGTGGGCTATGATGTGATCGATTTGGGAGTGAACGTCAGCGTTGACGATTTTATCGAGAACGTGTCGCAGCAGGAGCCGGACATCCTGGGACTTTCCGCTCTGCTGACCACGACCATGCCCCAGATCAAGGACGTCATTGATGCCTTGACCGAGGCAGGGCTCAGGGAGAAGTTGAAAATCGTCGTTGGCGGGGCTCCGGTCAATCAGACCTTTGCCGACAGAGTCGGGGCCGACGGGTACGCCGGGGATGCCGGAGAAGCGGTTGATCTCGTCAAATCCATGATGGACTGAAAGGCTGTTTCAGAAAAAGCAGGTGAATGCAGCCGAGGCTGATTTCCATAGAGAACTGCAAGAAATCCAGAATCCAGGGATCAGGAGCAGGTAACATCTCTTGATGCAGAAAAATCCCTTGCCGAAAGCCGTTTTATCCTGAGGGCCGACTCCTGGTTACTGGACGGGGAAACATGCATGAACGAAAAAAAGAGAACCACCAAGGAAATTTTACAGGACCGGCTCCAGGGACAGGAGCGGACGCCCCTCTACAACCCCGAAGCCCTGGAAACGATTCGAAACCGGTTCAAGAAGTGGAGCCGGGAGGTGCTCAGGGAACAGGACCGGCAGAACTGGTGGCAGACCCCCAGGACGGTTCTGGGCTCTGACATCCCCAGAGAGCTTGTCTCGACACCTCTTTCCTG
>CAZUMF010000175.1:4537-9994 GCA_964621385.1 uncultured Desulfohalobiaceae bacterium | reverse complement strand
GACAATGAAAACGGGTAGTTAAGAAGTCGATCAAAAACAAAACAAGCAATTTATCCCGCAATTGTCCCACCTTTGCATAATTTAGAAATTTTCCGTTCATAAAAAAAGCCGCCCGGATTTCTCCGAGCGGCTTTTTGTCTTCATAAAATCTGCCTCAATGGCTCAAGGCATCACACTCCTTTCCAGCCGTCTTTTATATTGCGCAATCTGAAAGTCTGAAAGCCCTCAAGCGAGACGTTTAGCTGTAATCCGAGACAGGGCATCGTCTGCCCCGTCCCGGGAAAATTTTACCTTTCCCTGAATCAAAGGAGACAGGGTCTTCGTCTGATTGACCCCCCTGGTCTTGACCAGCCAGGCTAATAGGTGTCTGGTCCAATAGGAGACGCAGCGGCCGATTCTGATCGGGTCTGCCGGCCCCTCTCCCCTGCAGTCCGCCTCAGCCAGCCGGCTGCGGGTCAGAATGCCTCCGGTGAAGTAATCCACATGCTTCCTGGCGATGATCGGCGGCAAGTTGTTTTCCCAAGACAGAACGAGCGACTGCTCCTCCTGGTTCAACTGGAAATACTCAAAAGGCAAAGGCCTCGAAGCTTTCTCAGCAGTGCACATAAAAACCTCCTTATTTGTGATTGTGCTTAGGGCCTGACCCGGGGGGTCAGCATCTAAACACCAGCAGGTCCATTATTATAAACAGTCCGCCCGGTATAGGGAGATTCGGGAGGTTCAACCGCAATTCATAGCCCGACAGGTTTTCTGGACATATTGCCCGATCTTAAAATAATCGGTATTTGCTGCTATCATCTTTTCAACAGTAAACCGGATATCCTGCCATTTTTTATCTCGCTCGTCTTTTACGATAGTTGAGCTTTCCCATTCTGGCCGAAACAATTTGCCATCCAAAGTTGCCTCAACAATGTCTTTCCCGGTTCTTCCATGCTTGATTTTAATTTCGCCAATATCACGGCATATAATGTCAACCAACCGTCTCAAATGTTGTCGCAAATCGCTGACCAAGGATTCAAAAAGCCATTTCAAAGAATCGTAATGATCCGATTGTAAAAAAAGGTCACCTGCCGCCTCCAGAGGCTCCAAGCTTTCAAAAAGGCACTCTTCTAAGCCTATCTCGGGCAGACCGTGGGTTTTGCCGATAGGACATTTGAGCGGAACCAGTCTCGGTTCATCAACAATTTTTGCTTTTATCAGCATCCAGTTGTCACTTTTTGCAATTTCGACTCCCCATAAATCACGGTCAATGACCTCGGCCAAGTGGTTAAATCGGCCTGATAATTGTTGGATCAAAGCAGAGGTTAACGGATGAATCTTGTGTAACTCTTCATGTTTTTCGAAAATTTCAACTTGAATTTTCAGTGGTTCCAAAATACTGCAAAAAAGATCCTCCAGGCACTCCCAGCGGATTTCTTCAACCGTATACTTGCCGTTCCTTGTTTTCTGTCGTAAAATTTCCTCAGCCATGGTAAACCTCCTTTTCAGGTTTGTTGTGGTTAGGGCCTGGCCGGTGCTACCACCACCGGCCAGGCAAAAAACATGATTTTTCCTCTATGCAGTCAAAATAACTGTTGATATGAGCCTTTTCCAAATTTCATTCTTGCTGTTTTTCGCAACCGATACCTCTCGAAAGCCTCTGAAAATCGCTTAGAATCGAAATTTGTGGAGCACTTTAGCCGCTGCTCCCGCCCCGCACGCCGAAACCCTTCAGCATTCGATCGATTTCATGGTCGAGGTTCTTTGTAAATCGGTTCGCCGCTCCGTCTGAAATGGCTTCGGCCACATCCTTATTGGCCATCATCTGCGGGGTGGCCGGGCCTTTCAGTTCGTGGATTTTTTCAAGATTTGGGTCGCCCCGGCGGCCGAAAATAGACCCCCCTACTTTACCCCGGACCAATGACTTCCGCTGGAAAACTCCGCGATGTCCGGTCGGCATCGTAGCTATAAAGGAATGGGCAATCCGTTTGCGGGTCGTGCCCACCTGGACGCTGACGCCCTTTTTCGGCCGCCTGACACCTGGCCGGCTCGGACGGACTCCAAAATGAGACAGGCTGACCCGGTTGCCTCGGACCATCGCGGTCAATTTATGGCTCCCCCCTTCGGCAAGGATGCTGAAGGAGCTTTTGGTACGCTCGCGGATCTGCTTCGGCTTGATTCCATAGTGTTTCGGAATATTACGGGTTGCGTCGGTCATTATCCCCTTGTGGATGTATAGCTCTCCGTCCAGGGGATGAGAAACCCGGCAGGACCTCAGCTCCTCCAAGATATGATCACAGGAGAGGATCTCGTTGCCGTTCCGCGTAACCAGCCGGTGCCGCTCCGGGTAATACACAGCCCGGACCCCGTTTAATTTCGGCTGATACAGATAATTCGGGTATAACCGAGCAGCCTGATCCAGATCGATGTCCTTGGCCCTCATGATGAACTCAGGTTGCTTTTTGCAGGCAGCAAAGCGGCCAACCGGCTTTTCAAACAGATCTGATCTCCTGGTAAAACTGCCCCAAGACTCCTGGGCTTCATCCCTGCTCCAGGGCAAGGCATCAAAATTGCCGGCCTTTATATGCTGCAAGATTTCAGCTTGGTTCATGACGTCGCCTACCTCGATTTACTAATTCCTCAGCCATGGTAAACCTCCTTGTAGGTTTGCTGTAACCACCGCCCGGGCCTGAAATGAACTATTTTTATACACAAGTTCAATTTTGATCACTTGTGCGAACGAGCCCGGTTTCCAAGTACTTCTGAACATCCTTTTGATGATACAGAATGATTCGACCGTCCTTGAAGTAGCGTGGCCCCTTGTTATGGTATCGCCACATCTCTAAGGTCCTATTTTTAATATTAAACAATTTACTCACCTGAGTTTGAGTCAAGGTAGGCTGATGAGACAACTCTACAATCTGAGCTGCATTTTTGAATTGATTTTCAATCACTTCTCGAACATCATCACCAATTATGCCTAAGTTACGAGGCTGATCAATTTGAGTGAGGGGTTTAAGAGCTTCAATAATACCCTGAACTACTTTTGCAAATTTCTCGGAATCCATGTCACCCTCCTTATGACCACTATTTCTTTGCTTCCTCATATTCTCGGATCAACCGCTGCAGGCACTCCAGCATCAAGTCCTTGATGGTTTTGCCGGTATCAACGGCCAAGTGTTTGATCTGCTTGTGCTCTTCCTCTGAAACCTGAATCAGAATATTTTTCCGTTTTTTCTGAACCATTTTTTATCCTCCCTTTGAATTAATAAATATTAAAATCTTAATTCATTGTCAAGGGCTTTTGTGAAAAAAATGGTTTCTTGAAGATTTTCTTTATATTTACAATTATTTCAAAATATTAAAACCGCCTCAAATTTCCGTTGTGTGATTTTTCATGACCTATACCATGAGAAAAGGCCGAAAATGCGCTCACAGAGGCTCTCAGCGCGTAGATTTTTGCAACACTCTCACGAATTTCAGGCAAAATAAAAAATCTGCCCGTTCAGGACAGATTTTCAGAGCCGCTTCACCACTGTCCAAAGGTAAAAGAGGTCTATCCTGTCAGCCCCTTCCAGAAATTTTCCCGGGTGATCACCCCGTCTGGATGATCCCGAAGGTATGCTTCAATCTCCGGATCATACCAAAACAGCCGCTGCAGCTCCGCCCCGAGTTCCTGGTTTTGGTGCCACCACTCAGAAGATTCAACCCACTTGCCGTTTTTCAATTTCTTCGGAGTGCAGCTGATAGCTTCCAGGCCCAGGACGAGTTCAATGGGCTCCTGCTCCAAAATCTCCCCGAGCCGCCTGACAGATTCAGGGGCCTGCAGCTCCGGCCGGGACTCCCCTTGACTCTCTTCCTGGCTGCGATCGGGGGTTTTCTCTTTGGAAGGTCCAGGGTATTTCTGGGCAATAGTCCAAGCCGGTGGAAGGTGGTCCAGGATCCACTGACGAAGATCCACCCCTGCCTTGAAGGCCTCTCCCGGGTCTTTGTGCTCCTGGAGCCGGATGTCCTTGACCTGCGGATAATGCGTCAACCACCACTGCAGGGCCTTGTCCCCGGCCTGGTCGAAGTCCCCGGCATAGAGGATGACCGCCGCCTGGTCGCATGTTTCATGCGCTGCTGCGTCCCTGGGCTTCGCGGATGCCGATCCGAGGGATAAGACCTGGACCAGATCTCCGGCGGCCTGAGACAAGGCCAGAGCATCCAATTCTGCCTCGATTGTGACCAGGGCCTGGAAGCGTCCCGGCCAAGTGGAGGGGATGACCAGGCAAGGCATCGGATCGTGAGCCGATCCGGGCAGGACGAAGTATTTGGGTTCACCTTCGGGCCGGCGGATCCGGACCCGCTGCAGCCGGCCGTCCGGGTTGAAATTCGGAATGACAAGGCCTTTCGGGATCCAGAGCTTTTTGGCCTGACCGTTGTCCTTGCGCTCTACCGGCAGCCCCCAGGAAGGCCGCTCCCGAAATATGTCTTTGCCCTTCTCTCCCGGATTCCAGCCCAAACGAAACCTGATAGCAGTCTCCCGATTGATTCCCCTGGATTCGAGCCAGTCCAGTATTGCCTGGTCCCGGAGCAGGCATCCATGGGACCACTCGACCAGCTGACCGGCCTTTTGTTGCCAGAGCTCGACCGGATCCGTGACCTGCTCCGCCTCCAGGATTTCGCCTCGCGGATCCCGCCGGCGAAGCTCAGGAGTCCGGGCCGGCCTGGAGGACCGGCCCTCTTTCTTGTGCAAGGCCTGCGGACAGTACCGCCGACAGAATTCGAGAAAACCGTCTTTGTCGGAAAGTCCTTCAACCTGACTGAAAACTGAAATCAGGTCTCCAGCCTGCCCGCAGGAATTGCAGAAGGCCTTATCTGTCTGAAAATTGTACGAGAAAGCTCCGCCTGGCGATGACTCCGTATGCCAAGGGCAATGCGCCCAGGTTTCCCGGCCGGTGGTTTTGGGTTGCGTCAAGATCTCCCCGGCGATCCTGGCCAGGTCATCCGAGGACAGATGTTTCGTGGCTATCCCCATGATTGATAGTTACCCCAAGGCTTGCGCTTAAGCAAAACTGAGCCTCGCTTCCTCGGCAAAATATTTTTCAACGGCATTACGGGCCTCTTGGCCTGCATCGCGGCCCGCCTCTCGAACCTCGGCCTCAGTGCTGCCGCCTGAGCTCTTGATGTTGAAAGTTTGGTACTGGTTAACAGTGACCTGGTGCGGCCCCTTTGATGTTTGATGCTGCGATACTGGCCCAATTCTGTCCTGCTCAAATCGACCCGGAGGAACAATCCTCGCTTGTATGCTTCGATCTTGGATTGATGGAATCTGATCCATATAAGGGGTGATTCGGGCATAAGCCTTTTGGTCCGGGATTTGGGGGATCGATTCCAGAAAGGAAACGATTTTTGCTTGTGCGCTAAGATCTCCAACTTCCGGAATCTGATCCATATAAGGGGTGATTCGGGCATAAGCCTTTTGGTCCGGGATTT
>CAZUMF010000175.1:0-4437 GCA_964621385.1 uncultured Desulfohalobiaceae bacterium | reverse complement strand
CTTCCGGAATCTGATCCATATAAGGGGTGATTCGGGCATAAGCCTTTTGGTCCGGAATTCGCGGCAGCCGATTCAATACCGGCTGAATTTCCGCCCGGGCCTGCTGTATGAAAGCTGTCGGCTGCTGGATATTCGCTCCGGCTGACAAGGCCGGCTGTGCGGTAGCCATCGCCATGGCTGCCGTTGTCCCTGCCAAGGCCGTCCTGGTCGTTTTGGCCAAGACGGGAGCCGCTTTCCGTATTCCCTGCCCAAGGGTATCCAGCAAGGCCTTTCCGGACCGTGTAAGCCTGGACAATGGCCCCTCCTTAGCGTCGGAGCCGGGTAATAGCTTGGCCACCCAGCCCAAACTATCCTTGACTGCTTCGTATGCGTCCTTGGAGACTGACTTGATCCCCTTGACCAGGGTCTGGAGAATCTTTTTCCCGCTCTCCTCGAGGTCGAGGCTGCCCAGGATTTTAGTAACCGGCTCCCAGGCCTGCATAATCCAGCCTGCCGGGGTGAAGTTCAAAAATGCAAACTTAGCCACCTTGAGGCCGAATTCAATGGATCCGCCAATGGCTTCGCCTATTTTCCGGCCGATGTTGGCCGCCTTTTGAAGGGATTCTGCGCTGGCGTCCACAGGCTTGACCAGATTCTTGAACCAATCCACGACCGGTCCCAGGGCCGATCCGATATTCTTGAAAATGGTCCCGATCGGGGACAGGGCATCCCAGAGAGGCTGAAAGGATTCGATAACCGGCCCAATTCCGGATTTGATCCCCTCCCAGAGACCGCTGAAAAAAGATTTGACGGGTTCCCAATATTTGATGACCATGAAGGCTGCGGCTGCTATTCCGGCAACGACCAAGCCGATCGGCGTGGAAACAAGAGCCAGGCTAACCGCCTTGATCCCCTTGACGATCATGCCGAAGGCTTTAGTGGACTGCCCCATGAGGTTCAAAGAGCTCACAACTTGAAACAGTCCTGAGCCCATGGAGTAAAGCGAGCCCACCATCTTGCCGGCTGCCCCAATGGCTTTGGCGGAGAAGGCAGCCGCGACCAGCATGGCCAGCTTGTCATAACCCCCGACCAGGCCCGCCAGTGTGGAAATGATCTCCCCGATTTTCTTCGCCGCCTTGCCTGCTCCTTGGGCCAGCTCGGTGATGATCGGAACAACCTTGCTCAATTTTTGCCCAAAGGCCTGGGCCAGCTCAGTGATCCTGTCTCTGTTCTCAACGACCCACTTGGAAAGGTTCCGCATGGCCTTTGTGACCACCGGCATCAACTCAGCCCCGACCAGGTTCTTCATCCCGGCCAGGCCCAACTGAGCATCAAGGAGAGCGTCCTTAAAGCTCTCTGCGTCCCTTGCGGCCTGGTCGCTCAGAACATATCCTGTGGCCCTGGCATCTTTAGCGAGCTGCCCCAAACCTTTAGAGCCGCCTCTTAACATGTTGACCATGCCCACGCCCTCACGACCGAAAAAAGCTGCTGCATACGCAACACGCTGTTGCTGGCTCTCTACGTCCTGGAGTCGATCAGCGACCTTGGCCAGGGCCTGGTCCGGGGAGAGCTTTGCCAATTTCTCACCGGACAACCCAAGATTTTCGTATGCTTTTCTAGCCATACCCGTGCCCTGGGCGGCTTCTCCGATCCTTTTGACGAATCGCTCCATATTCCTGTCCAGGGCCTGGGTCGAGACCCCGGAACGTTCCGCCGCGTATCGGAGTTCCTGCAGCCGTCCGATCCCGAGCCCGATCTTGTCCGCAGTCTTGGCAGCGAGATCACCCAGGCCGGCCGTTGAATTCGCGATAGAAAAAATACCGCCGGCAACTGCAGTCCCGGCTATGGACGCGTTCCTTCCCAGGGTAGCCATCTCACGGCCAAACCCGCCGACATTTGCGGAAAGCCCTGAACCCATGACCTTGGACCAGCCCTTAGCCCTGCGCTGCGCTCGCTCAATCTGATCCGCCAGGTCTCTCTGCTGTTTGGCCAGGTTGTTTGTGGACTGACCGGCATCCTTCATGTCTTTTCGCAGATCTTGGAGCTTTTGGCCTTGCTTGCCAAGGGTTTCCTTCAGGTTGCCAGCCTTTTTCTTGGCTTTCTCGAAGTTGTCCCGCATGGCCTTTGTGGGCTTTTCGGTTTTGGCAATCTCCTGCGCGAGTTCGCGGACTTCCCGCTGGGCATCGTTGAACTGATTCTCGGTCTCCCGGATCTGGCTTTTGAGCTTGCGAAAGGCGTCAATCCGGCCCTGGCCCTTCCCGAGGGCTTTGATCTGATCGTTGACCTTTGCAAGCCGCTTGGTGGCACTAGCAAAGCCCCCTTTGAAGGTATTGTCCAACTTTGCCTCGATTTCAAAGGCGATCTCAAACATTCGATTCTTGCTCATCTGCTGCCCCTCTCGGTTGATTTGACCTCCCGGCTGATCTCCTCGATCCAGAAATTCAGATTCCGAAGATTAAGGGAGAGCCAGTATTCAACGCTGGTATATGTCGCCATGGCCATTCGCATCGCTGTCTTTCGTAAATTCCGGCCAGGGCCTATTTGAGTAAAAAACTTTGAACCTCCATGGTGAGCTTTGAATAATCTTTTGCCGCCAAGCCCCGAAGGTCTTCCGGGTTCATTTTCGCGGCCCGGGCCGCGACGTGAATCAGGTAAGCCTTGGACAGCTCAGGGACGCCGACGAGAGCTCCGTTGATAGCCGTGTACTCGGTCTCGGCCTTGATCAGATCATCTCCGGTCAGGGATTCCAGGTCCAAATTGATTTCAGAAACCGTTTCGCCGTTGAGTTCAATGGGTTTGTGCAGCTGGATTTCCATACGTTCCTCCATTGTTCAGGTTTCGATACTGTTTGATGTAAAAAATGTCTCTGCAATTTTTCTGATTAACATAGCGCAAATCCAGGGCAGCCTTTACTGGAAAACCGTACTCTTCTCCCCGGAGCTGCAGGTGGCAGTCTGTGGCCTTGTACAACAGTGGTCGATTGCCATTCGATTTTATCCAGAATAGAGACAGACTCAGGCCATAACCGGTCCAGGCAAACCAGGCATCAGCAACCCCGAGTGGAAGAGTTCCGTCGAAGTAAACCCGGCAGCGTGAAAGGAACTTGGCCGTGGTGTTGATCGTAATGTTTTGTGTGATCAACATGGCCCTTACACTCGCCTCGAGTAATCCATTGAGTGATGTTCATTTTTGCGAGGAGAAGGCGGGACGCTGAGCCGTGCGGCCTCTTCCTGATCCAACTCTTCCTTGATCCTCTCCCGGTCTGAAAACGATAAATGTTGCGAAGCCGGCTTTTGCTCTGTGGGCTCGCCAGGATCAGCCATAAATGCCATGGATCGGACCTTATCCGCAAACTCGAATCCACCTGTCCCTGTTCCAGACATGACCTGGCAAAGCTTGGCCTGGGACAATAGATCCTTCAGGGACCTCAAGGCCTCTTCGTATCGTTGCAGCCAGGCCTTTTTCCATTCGACCGCCAAGGCCTGTTCGATCTGGTAGGCCTCCCGCATGGCCGCCTGTCGCTCCCGGTCAATTTTAGCCAGGACTTCATCCTGGACCTGGATACGATCCTCAAGCCCTCGGACACTTTCCCGGTGTTTTTCCAGGGCCGCGGGGTCCCCCTCATCACGAGCCAGCTGTTCGATGACGCTATCGCGCTGCGCCTGGATTTCTATGAGTTGGGTTTTTAGATCGTCCCGCTTCGTGGCTGTTTTGTCGTACCTGGCTGAGATTTTTTCCAGGGCACTGTCCACCTTTTTTAGCTGTTTCATTTCCATGCGGCCCTCCTTTCTTGGGCATTTTTAGTGAGCGGGCTCTTGGAAGTCGTTTTGCACTTAGGGCCGAATTGTTGGTCACTTTCATCCGGCCCCCTTTGCTGAGCGTTTACAAAAAGAGGAGATTCTGTCTGGCCGAATCCACCCGCAGGCACCTCCTGCCTGCCATCACTTTTTACGCGTCCTGCCCTGGATTGCGCATCGGCAGTCAAAGGGCTCTCCTGGATTGTAGTTGTCGTGACGCTATTCATTGAGCCCTGTGTTTGGCCCTTACCCAAAAGCAGGCCCTCCATGCTGCCAACCTGGTCGGCCAACTTGGCATCAACTGCCGCCTGGCCGACCAAGATGCCGCCGCGATGCCGGGTGACATGCTCCCGGGTCAGGCCACGGTCAGCCATGACCGAGGAAATAAAGACTTCGGCCAGGGCGTCGGCCCGCCGCCTGATAAGCTGGATGCCCTCCTCGGAATTCAGGTCGGGCCGCTTGTCCGGGGATTCGGTGTTTACGACTTCCAAAATGTTATCCTTCCTGCGCCGAAGGCCGAACACGACGCCGATGGACCCCACTTGAGCTGTGGCATCGACGGTAATCTTCGATGCAGCAGAGGCCAACCAGTAAGCGGCCGAGGCTCCCAGATCCCCGATGTAGGACTGGACCGGCTTTTTCTTTCCGGCCTCCCGGATCA
>CAZUMF010000174.1:0-9997 GCA_964621385.1 uncultured Desulfohalobiaceae bacterium | reverse complement strand
GCGCCGGTGACGATGTCCCCGCCGGCCCAGACCCCTTTCTTGGTGGTTTTGCCGGATTTTTCATCGGCAATGACATAGCCCCATTTGTTGAGTTTCAGCTCGGGCGTGCTCTGGGTCAGCAGCGGGTTGGCGCCGGCCCCGACAGCGATGACCGCCAGATCGCAGTCCAGCTCGAACTCGGAGCCCTTGACCGGGACCGGCCGCCGCCGGCCGGAGTCGTCCGGTTCGCCCAGCTCCATCTGCAGACATTCCATGCCGGTGACCCGTCCCTGCTCATTGCCCATGAACCTGGTTGGTGCGGTCAAAAGATAGAACTGGATGCCTTCTTCCTCGGCGTGGTGGATTTCCGCCTGCCTGGCCGGCATCTCCTCCCGGGAACGGCGATAGATGATCCGGACGTTTTCCGCGCCCATGCGCATGGCGGTTCTCGCGGCGTCCATGGCCACATTTCCGGCGCCGAACACGGCCACATCCCTACCTTTGACCAGGGGGGTGTCGTACTCGGGGAAGCGGTAGGCCTTCATGAGGTTGGCCCGGGTCAGGTACTCGTTGGCCGAGTAAATGCCCACCAGGTTTTCCCCGGGAATATTGAGAAATCGGGGCAGACCGGCCCCGACCCCGAGATAAATGGCTTCATAGCCCTCTGCAAAGAGTTCGTCCAGGCTGGTGGTCTTGCCGATGACTTCGTTGCACTGGATTTTGACCCCGAGACGTTCCAGAAAATTGAGTTCCTGGGCCACGATTTCCTTGGGCAGTCTGAACTCGGGGATGCCGTAGATCAAAACGCCGCCGCCCTTGTGAAAGGCTTCGAACACCGTGACCTCATGACCTTTCAGGATCAGGTCTCCGGCCACGGTCAGGCCTGAGGGCCCCGAGCCAACCACGGCCACCTTTTTTCCGGTTGGTTCGGCCTTGGGCGGAAGGGCTCCCGTGCCGTAATGGCGTTCATGATCCGCGGCAAAGCGCTCCAGGTTGCCGATGGCGACAGGCTCACCCTTTTTGCCGAGGATGCACAGTCCTTCACACTGATCCTCCTGGGGACAGACCCGGCCGCAGATTGCCGGCAAGCTGTTTCTCTCCCAGAGTTTTCGGATGGACTTGGTGAACTCGCCCTCCTGGATATGTTGGATAAAGGCCGGGATGTCGATTTCAACCGGACAGCCTTCGACGCAGGCCGGTTTTTTGCACTGCAGGCATCTGGAGGCCTCCTGCATGGCCAGCTGTTCAGTATAGCCAAGTGGGACTTCATCAAAATTGCGTCTACGGACATCGGCCTTTTGCTCGGGCATGACCTGGCGGGGAAGTTTGTCCTTTTTTTTCTCTTTTTTCTCTTTTGTATCGCCCATACTGTCCTCTCCTTATCTGAAAATGGGCAGACCCATTTTCAGATATATATTTTATTTAGTCCTGAAGAACAAGCTTGTGTATTATATAAATGGAAATTGTCCAACCCAGTCTTTCTGGGTTGGACAATTTACGTTTCGCACTTGAACTGCTCATAGGATTCTTTTTCCATGTCCGTATAGGCCTGCAGCCGTTTGGAGAGTTCATCAAAATCGACCTGATGGCCGTCGAATTCCGGGCCGTCCACACAGGCAAACCGGGTTTCACCCCCCACGGTTGCCCTGCAGCAGCCGCACATGCCGGTTCCGTCCACCATGATGGAATTCAGGCTGACCAGGGTCTTGACATTGTAGTCCTTGGTCATCTTGGTCACGAATTTCATCATGGGTACGGGTCCGATCCCCACCACCAGCTTGACGTCCTCGCTGTCCAGGGTTTGTTTCAGGACATCGGTCACAAAGCCGTGATGCCCATAGGAACCGTCGTCGGTGCAGACCCGCAGATCGTGTGAAGCGGCTTTCATCTCCTCTTCAAGGATGAGCAGATCCTTGTTTCTGGCTCCGATGATGGCGATGACATGGTTGCCGGCCTCCTTCATGGCCTTGGTGATGGGGTGCATGACCGCGACGCCGGTCCCGCCCCCCACGCAAACCACGGTGCCGACCCGCTCGATATCCGTGGCCTTGCCCAGAGGACCGATGACATCCTGATATCCCTCGCCTTGCTTCAGGGATGCGAAAAGGGCTGTGGACTTGCCCACGACCTGGTAAATAATGGCGATGCTCCCTTTTTCCGGATCGGTGTAGGCCATGGTCAAAGGGATGCGCTCTCCTGTTTCATTGGCTTTCAATATCACGAACTGGCCGGGTTTGGCTTTGGCTGCTATTTTCGGGGCCCTGATCTCATTGAGCACCACAGTCCCCTGGGCCATTTCCTTTCTCTTGACAATTTCAAACATTATGACCTCCGGGCAACACGATTCTGTCGATTGATAGACATTGGCCACTAAATTTTTTTCTCATACCCGATGGTCTGTCCCCTGTCAAACCCAATCTGCCTGATTGGCTCTCAGGGGATCAGTACCCGGAAAAGCCCCAAGCGTCGAGGCTGCAACCCGAAACAAACTCATCCTTGACAGCAGGAAATCGGATCTGCTATCAAATCTGAATGAATATTCATTCATTTTTGAAGAGCCCTAAACTTGCAAAATATGGAGGTTGATCATGAAAAAAATCAAACGGGCTGGAGTCCTGGGCGCCGGGGTCATGGGCGCGACCATTGCCGCCCATCTGGCCAACGCCGGTTTGGATGTCGTGATGCTGGATATCGTTCCCAAAGAGCTCACGCCAGAGGAAAGCAGCAAGGGCTTGTCTCTGCAAACCCCGGCCGTGAGGAACCGTATCGCCCAAAACGGTTTGAACAGTCTGTTGCAAATGAAGCCGGCCCCTTTTCTGCTCAAGGAATATGCCTCCAGGATTGAGATCGGGAATTTCGAAGATCATGCGGCCATGCTTCAGGGCTGTGACTGGGTGATCGAGGTGGTGTTGGAGAACATGGCGGTCAAAAAGAAAGTCTTCCAGGAGGTGGTAATCCCGAATCTGAAAGAAGACGCTGTCCTGAGCACGAATACCAGCGGGCTTTCAGTGAATGAAATGGCCACAGTCCTTCCGGAGGCCGTTCAAAAACGCTTCCTGGTCACCCATTTCTTCAACCCGCCCCGCTACATGCGCTTGATGGAGGTGGTGGGGTGCACCGAGGCCGACCCCGGACTGGTGGAGGCAATGGCCGGGTTCATTAACCGGCGGCTGGGCAAGGGCATTGTCTATTGCAAAGATACCCCCAACTTCGTGGCCAACAGGATCGGGGTCTATTCCATCGCCAAATGCCTGCATCATATGCTGGATATGGGCATGAGCGTGGAGGAAGTGGACGCGGTGGCCGGAAAACCAACCGGCAGGCCCAAAACAGCGGCCTTCAAGACCTCCGATCTGGTGGGACTGGACACCATGGCCCATGTGGCCTGGAACTCCTATGAGGCTCTGACGGATGACGAGGAACGCGAGGTCTTTCGCCTGCCGGACTGGTTCAACGAGATGATCGAGAACAAGCAGCTCGGCAACAAGAGCGGAAAGGGATTCTATACAAAAGAAAAGACCAAAGACGGGGTGCAGCGCTCCTATTGGGATTATGCAAAAAAGGAGTATGTGCCCCTGCAGAAGCCGAAATTTGAGTCGGTCAAATTCGCCAGAATGGCCAAGACCACCGGAGAGCAGATCAAGGCCCTGGTCCAGGGTGAGGACCAGGCCGCAGTCTTCGCCTGGAAGATGCTGCGGGATACCCTGCTCTACGCCTTCAAGCGCATCCCGGAGATTGCCGATGACGTGGTCAATATCGACAACGCCATGAAATGGGGCTTCAACTGGGAGCTTGGTCCGTTTGAAGTGCTGGACGCCATCGGGGTGGAGGCCTTCATTGAACGGGCTGAACAGGACGGGGTTGCGGTGCCCGAGGAGCTGAAGGGCATTGACAGTTTTTATCGGATTGAAAACGGCAAGCGGCTGTTCTTTGATCTGAAGACCCGGACCTACCGGGACGTTCCGGTCAAGGAAGACGCCTTGGAACTCTATCTGGTGAAACAAAGCCGGGGGGTTCTGGAAAAAAACGACAACGCCTCCATTGTGGACTTGGGCGAGGGCATCCTCTGCCTGGAATTTCATTCCCCGCAGAATTCCCTGAGCGATGATATGATTGATCTGACCATGCGCTGCGTGGAACTGGCCGAGAACAAAGGCCAGGGGATTGTGATCGGGAATCAGGGGGAGCGCTTTTCCGTGGGGGCCAATCTGTTCATGGTGGCTGTGGGCATCGCCGAAGGCAAATTCGAGGAGATCGACCAAAGCGTCCGCAAGATCCAGGATGCGACCATGGCCTTGAAATACGCGCATGTCCCGGTGGTGGCCGCCCCTTTTCAGATGGCCCTGGGCGGAGGGTGTGAATACTGTCTGCACTGTGATGCGATCAATGCCCATGTCGAGACCTATATGGGCCTGGTGGAGATGGGGGTCGGACTGCTGCCGGCCGGCGGCGGCACCAAGGAGGTGTGCGTCCGGGCGGCGAATGCAGCGGCCCGCTATGGAACCGACGTGCAGCCCTTGATTTTCAAGTTTTTCGA
The DNA here is from genome assembly GCA_964621385.1 of uncultured Desulfohalobiaceae bacterium. Lineage (GTDB taxonomy): Bacteria > Desulfobacterota > Desulfovibrionia > Desulfovibrionales > Desulfothermaceae > JAABTT01. The sequence continues at coordinate 5,481 of CAZUMF010000174.1, read as the reverse complement.
AAACATCGCCATGGCCAAAGTTTCCATGGGGGCGGCCGAAGCGTTTCAGCTCGGCTACATGCGCCAGGGCGATACCTTCAGCATGGATTTCGGGAGCCTGCTCGGCGATGCCAAGGCCAAGGCTCTGGCCCTGGCCAAGACCTATATCCCGGGCCGTCCTGAGCCTTTCAGGGCTCCCGGGCGCAGCGCGGCTGCGAGCATCAAGAGCCAGCTCTGGAACATGAAGGAAGGCGGCTTTATCACGGACTATGAGTATGAAATAGGATCCACCGTGGCCTGGGTGATCACCGGCGGGGATGTGGATGCCGGCACCCTGATCACGGAGCAGTATGTCCTGGATCTGGAGCGAAAGGCCTTTGTGGGGCTCTGCCGCAATCAGAAGACCGTGGATCGCATCAATCACATGCTCAAGACGAATAAGCCCTTGAGAAATTAAGGCGGGTTTCTCTTGCAGCCCAAATGTGAGAATCCCCAACAGTTGAAGCCCTTGTGAAAGAAATTGGAAATTAGAAATTAGAAATTGGCAAGAAAAGAATGCAGTGAAGCAGAGTGTTCTCCAAAATCGCATCAAATTTCTAATAGAAAATATATCATCTAAATTGCGTATCAGAGCATTAAGTACACTTTTCGTTTTCAGAGATGGGTTTGTATAGTATTTTCGATTTCCAATTTCCAATTTTCGATTTTTTAGACAAAGAATATGACTTGGCCTCCGGCCCGGAAGGGCGGGCCTACGCCCCGGAGGGCTATCTGGGATAAATCCAAAAACTTTTTCTTAAAGGCTATAGAAGTCGTAATTTTTATGAATTTAAATCATAAACAAAATTGAAGTCTTCTTCAATTTTGTTTAGGGGGAGTCGTATGAAAAACGCCTATATAGTGAAAGCGGTGCGCACCCCGGGCTGTAAGGCCAATCGGGGGAAGTTTGCCAATGTCCGGCCGGATCATCTGGCCACGGTGGCCCTGAAGGGTCTGTTGGACAAAACCGGGGTCCAGCCTGAGGCCATTGAAGACGTTATCCTGGGCTGCTCCTTTCCGGAGGCGGAGCAGGGCATGAATGTGGGCCGCATGGTGGCCCTGAACGCGGGACTGCCCTATCAGGTCCCTGGACAGACCGTGAACCGCTTCTGCTCCTCGGGTCTGCAGTCCGTGGCCATGGCTGCGGAACGGATCATGGCCGGTTTTGCGGACTGCATTGTGGCCGGCGGGGTGGAGTCCATGACCTGCGTACCCATGGGCGGCAATAAGTATGCGGCCAATCCGGATCTGGTCGGCCACTGGCCGGAGGCCTATGCCTCCATGGGGATCACCGCGGAGAACGTGGCTGAGCGCTACCAGATTTCCAGGGAAGACCAGGACGCCTTTGGACTGCAGAGCAATGAGCGGGCCCTGGCCGCCATCGAACAGGGCGCATTCCGGGAGGAGATCATTCCGGTGGAGGTGGAGCGGACCCGCATCGTGAATGACGAGCTCGTCACCGATACGGAAGTGGTGGATATTGACGACGGCCCGAGAAGGACCACCCTGGAGAAAATGGCCAAGCTCAAATCCCCGTTCAAGGCCGGCGGAAGCGTCACGGCCGGCAATTCCTCCCAGATGACCGACGGTGCCGCCCTCACCCTGGTTGTCTCCGAGGAGTACCTCAAAAAAGTGCAGCAGGACCCCATGGCCAGGTTCGTGGCCTATGACGTCAAGGGCTGTCCTCCGGAGGTCATGGGCATCGGCCCATCGGTCGCCATTCCGGGCGTCCTGGGCAAAGCCGGACTGAAGCAGGACGATATCGATCTCTATGAGCTCAACGAGGCCTTTGCCTCCCAGGCCCTGTACTGCCTGCGTGAACTGGGCCTGGATCAGGACAGGGTCAACCTGAACGGCGGGGCCATCGCCCTGGGCCATCCCCTGGGCTGCACCGGTGCCAAGCTCACCACCACCCTGCTGCATGCAATGCAGCGGCGTAAGGACCGGTTCGGCATCGTGTCCATGTGCGTCGGGGGCGGCATGGGAGCGGCCGGTATTTTTGAGCGTTTATAATTTTTCGCCTGCACCCGGAGACCGGGTGCAGGCGAAAAATTATCTGTTGTATGTTTCTCCACGGAACGCTAATGGTCTGCACCGTTTTTCTTGACTTGACCATTTTAAGTGGCTACTATAAGAAAAACTTTCCAAGGAGGAGGCTATGCAGACCATGGGCGTGAGCAAATTCAAGGCTGAAGCCTTGAAAATTCTCGATCGGGTGGATAAGTACCAGGAAGAAGTCGTTATTACCAAAAGAGGGAAACCGCTGGCCCGGATCATTCCGTACCGAAACATTGATCAGAAAAACGAACCGGGTCGGCTCAAAGAGTATTTGTCTTTTGAAGGGGATATTGTGACTCCACTCGGCGAACAGATTTGGGATGCATGTAAATGAAATATCTGTAAGCTTTTGGAAAAGGGAAGAATCAATATTACCTGCGATCCGGAAGAATGGCTGCGGAAAGCCTTTGACCAGCTTCGACTCCAACTTGTCCCTCTCTCGCCTCTAGTGTCTTACCATTCCACTATTTTGCCTCAGCCTTTTCACAGTGATCCAGCGGACCAAATTATTACAGCAACGGCTCGACTAGAAAAGGCTGTTATTCTGACCAGGGATGAAAATATCCTTCGCTATCCACATGTCAAAAGCATTTGGTAATGACGATGCCAGGCACTGAAGTTTCCAATGAGACCTTCGGGGATCTGATTTGGGAGGTTAAGGGCTTTTTGGCTGAAGAAGAGGGCCGGGCCCTGTATGAACTGGCCCTCGCCCAGAGCCGTCTGGGACCCTGCCTGGAGATCGGGAGCTATTGCGGCCTGTCTACGCTCTATCTGGGCCTGGGGGTCAGGAAAAACAGCGGGGTGCTCTTTGCTGTGGATCATCACCAGGGATCGGAAGAACACCAGCCCGGCGAGGAATATCACGATCCTGAGCTCCTGGATCCCCATACCGGGGCCTTGAATTCATTTCCGGAATTTCAAAAGACGATCCGCCGGGCCGGGCTGGAGGACACCGTGGTGCCCATTGTGGCCGGTTCGACCCTGACAGCCAGACACTGGGCCACCCCCTTGGCCCTTGTCTTTATTGACGGCGGGCACAGCCCTGCAGCGGCCTTGAACGACTACCGGTCCTGGGCGCCGCAGCTCATGCCCGGCGGGGTCCTGGCTGTGCATGATCTCTTCCCGGACCCCTCCCAGGGGGGGCAGGCCCCGTATACGATCTACAGCATGGCCCTGGCTTCTGGGTTGTTTGAGGAAATACAGCAGGTGAATACCCTGGGGATGCTCAAGCGATTGTAGGATAGGTATTGAATATTGAAGACTGAAGATTGAAGATTGCTGAATATAAGAAAATCAAAAAGTCGAAAGCAAGTGCAGACCTCGTACCGACATTACCCCGTTGAACCTTAACACTCTAAAATAATGAACAATGTCTGAAATGTTCTTAAAATTGGACATTCTTTTGGTTTCTGGTTTCAGGTGTCGGGTGTCTGGAAAGGCAAAATCCGCAAACTGAAACCTGAAACCAGACACCTGAAACCCCAAAATGAGGCATGAAATATCACAAAATGTCCAAAAAATCCTTCAAATTTACGCGTCCTGTAAAGAGCTCTGAAGTGATACGAGTTACTCAATGTTCTTATAATCATCTGGATTTACTGACCTCTGACATCGGGCCTTTTAATGGGTGATATCTGGCGGCTGCAAAAAATTTTTTGCAGCCGCATCTATAATGGCTTGAGCCAGGTGTCATTGCGGGCAAGATAGCACCACTGCCCGGGAATACCCCGGCTGGTGGTGATGTGCGGATGGCTCAGCCAGGTGAGCAGGTCTTGATAGGCTTGATAGGCTTTGCGGAAATGTTCTGAATTCCCTCCCAGATCAGGATGGTGTTTTCTGGCCGCCTTCCTGAAGGCGGCTTTCACCGTCTCTTCAGCCGGTCCCTGTGGATCATACAGATCCCGCTTGTTCAGCTCCAGGAGGAACATCTGCTTGGAGATGTTCGAGAAATGTATTTTTTCCACCGGCGTGACCCGATCCAGAGAAACAATATCCGTTCGGCCTCTGGCCAGAATCGTTTCAGAGGCCCGTTTTCTGCAGGGATCCTGTTCGATCTGATTCCACCAGAGTTTTCCAAGATCAAATATCATCTGATTCATGTCCTGGGCCGGCTTTTTGCCCGGGGTCCGCTCATGAAAAAATGTGTGAACACGATCGGAGTTGTGGGGCAGGACATTGAGGATCAGGAATTCGTCTGTGAAGGAAAACGATGCGTATTTTGCGGAAATAGCCCGCAGAATGTTGTTGAACCAACTGAGCTTGAAGCGGAACTGGCTTCGGCAGTTGCTGGAGCAGTATTTCAAACGATTCTTTTCCAAGACCCGGCCGCAGGTCTCACAGCGTTTGAAGGCAGCATGGAGATGGGGTTTGATGGGATGTGTGCCGCGTTTCATACTCCCACAATAGCAGCGAACCGGACAGGAGGCAAGCGCCCCCGGGCTCCGGTCAGAATCGTGACTTTTGACATGTCCGGGGGATCGGACTACACAATCGAAATGCAGGGCATGAACCTCCGGCAAAAACGCAAGAAGCTTCTGGAGATTTACCGGGAGCACGACGAACAAGGGGCGACTTTCCGAAAGGAGGCCGTCTGCGCTCCCGGTTGTGCCTATTGCTGCACCCATTTCGGCCATCTGGATATCACCACCCTGGAGGGCTGGATCATCAAACAGCATATCGAGTCCTTTCACAGCAAAGCATACAAGCGAATTCAAAGACGAATCACAGAAAACAAACAGGAAAAAGAGGCAAACAAGGCCTCGGTCTGTCCTTTTCTCCAGCCGGATGACACCTGCCTGATCTATGAGCAGCGGCCATTCAGCTGCCGGCAGCTCTATTCCCTCAAAACCTGCGGCGAACACGGGCCATTGGTCCATCCCCAGGCCGTAACCCTGGCCAGGGAAACCGTGTGCCGGATACAACAGTTGGATGCGACCGGCTATTCCGGTCATCTGAGCTACATTCTCGCGCTTCTTGATCAGAAGCCGTTTTTCAAATTGTACACACGAGGCGGATTCGATCCCGCCCGAATCGCCGGTTTCGGTAAAGCCCACGGACTTTGCATCAACAGGCAGAGCGCAGGGGTCGGTACCTAAGTACACGTATTCATAAATACAGTGACATTTCAATGTCAAAAGCCTATTCGCTATGATGGTCATACGCGACATTGGAAAATTGGACCTGTGCGATTAGTCGTTAACTATTAGCAGTTCAAATAAAGAGCACAATGAACCGCCCGCTCGCGGACTCGCTCAAGGCGCAAAGATCGCCACCCGTCTTCGCTGAAAGCTACGCCGTGGCAGGAGTAAAGAGTTCAGCTTTGCGGGGTAGCTCTTGATCAATCACGCTTATGGCGTGATTGACTTCGAGCATACCGCAAAGCTCAAATTTGCCATCCCTTACGGG